>CAZNBS010000062.1:0-21748 GCA_964570955.1 uncultured Burkholderiales bacterium
GAGGCGCGTGCCCCGAACCATCTTCCGGGTAGCGCGATTCACCGTTGCAGCGTCGCGTAGTACTGCGCGATGCCGTCCAGGACGAACTGCACGGCGAGCGCGGCCAGGATCAGCCCCAGAACGCGGCTGAGGATGTTGATGCGCTGCTCACCGAGGCGATGCATACGAACATCGGCGCGACGCCGATCGGGTCGACCACCACCAGCAAGGTCACGAAGGCCGTCAGCAGCAGCCGCAGAAGATCCGCATCCATCCGCCGATTGTGCGCAAAATCGGCGTTCGTGTATAAGCTGTGTCGAACTCGTCCAGCCCCGACGCTATGCCGCGCCCCATGACCACCGGTGCCCTCGCGCACCTGCGCATCCTCGACCTGAGCCAGGTGCGCGCGGGTCCCACCTGCGTGCGGCAGTTCGCCGACTTCGGTGCCGACGTGATCAAGATCGAGGCGCCGGCGAGCAGCGGGCGGCCGGAACTGGCGACTGGTCCCCGGCTGGGCGCCGACATGCAGAACCTGCATCGCAACAAGCGCTCGCTGACGCTCAACCTGAAGAGCGAAGGGGGACTGCGCGTGTTCCGCAGGCTGGTGGAGACAGCCGACGTGGTGGTCGAAAACTTCCGACCCGACGTCAAGCACCGCCTGGGCATCGACTACGAGCGGCTGGCCGCGATCAATCCGCGCGTCGTACTGGCCAGCATCTCGGGCTTCGGACAGGACGGCCCGTACCGGGATCGCCCGGGCTTCGACCAGATCGCGCAGGGCATGAGCGGCCTGATGTCGGTGACCGGCCACCCGGGCGGCCCGCCCACCCGCGCCGGCGCGGCGGTGGTCGACATGGCGGCGGGGTTGTTCGCCGCCCTGGCGGTGATGACCGCTCTGCTCGAGCGTGAACGCAGCGGGCGCGGGCAGTGGGTGCAGTCCTCGCTGCTGCATGCCGGGGTGGCGTTGATGGATTTTCAGGCTGCGCGCCACTTGATCGGGGGCGAGGTGCCTCAGCCTATGGGCAACGATCATCCCACGAGCATGCCTACGTCCGCGTATCCCACGCAGGACGGCTACATCAACGTTGCCGCCACCGGCAGCCAGATGTGGCAGCGCCTGTGTGCCACGCTGGATCGGGAGGATCTGCTCGCGCGCCAGGAGTTCGCCGACGAATCCGGGCGCTCCAAGCACCGCGTGCAGCTCAATGCCGAGCTGTCGCAGGCGCTGCGCACGCGCACCAGCGCCGATTGGATCGAACGCTTGAACGCGGCCGGCATTCCCTGCGGTCCGATCTACCGCATGGACCAGGTCTTCGCGGACGAACAGGTGCGCCATCTGGGCATCGCCACACCGGTGTCGCACCCGGAACTGGGTGAGATCAGCGTCATCGCGAATGCAGCGAGACTGACGCGCACACCGCCGCAGGTCACCGCGCCGCTTCCCGCCGCCGGCGCCCACAACGACGAGATCCTGGGCGAGCTCGGCTACGACGCGGCGCAGATCGCCGCGCTGCGGGCCGAGGGGGCGATCTGACTGGAAAGATTCTTAAACCGCGAACCGCAAAGACCGCGAAGGACGCAAATGAATTCTTGGTGATCGGCGCAACGGGGGCTTGTCTTTGCGCTCTTTGCGGTCTTCGCGTTTAGCGCTTTGTGGTTCGCTCTACGGCAAAGGCAGATGAGCAACGAAGGAAAACTGATCGTCGAGCGCGATGGCCGGGTCGGACGCGTGATCTTCTCCAATCCGGACAAGCGCAATGCGATGTCGCTGGCGATGTGGCAGGCGCTTCCGCGCGCGGTGAAGGAACTCGACGAGGACGCGTCGGTGCGCGTGGTCGTGCTGGAAGGGGCGGGAGACAAGGCGTTCGTCGCCGGCGCCGACATCTCGCAGTTCGAGAAGGTGCGCCTCGATCCGCAGGCGCGGCGTGAGTACGACGACACGGTCGATGCCGGTTATGCCGCCGCCATCCGCTGCAGCAAGCCGGTGGTGGCGAAGATCCGCGGCTTCTGTGTCGGCGGCGGTCTCGGCATCGCAGCCTCCTGCGACGTGCGCATCTGCGCGGAGGATGCGCGCTTCCGCATGCCGGCCGGACGGCTGGGGCTGGGCTACAACCTGGACGGCATCAGGCGCTTCATCGACCTGATCGGACCGCAGAACACCTGCGACCTGTTCTTCTCCGCGCGCATGATCGATGCGGGCGAGGCCCAGCGCATGGGGTTCGTGTCGCGCGTCGTGCCCGTGGACCAGCTCGAAGCGGAAGTGGCGAAGTGGGCGCATCTCGTGGCGGACAACGCACCGCTCACCCTGCGCGCGGCCAAGGCCGCCGTCAACGCGCTGCTGTCCCAGTCCGACGCAGGCGCGGTCGACGAAGCGATCGAGCGCTGCTTCACCAGCGAGGACTATCGCGAGGGCGTGCGTGCGTTCCTGGAAAAGCGCGAGCCGCGTTTCACGGGTCGCTGATCCGGTGTCCGCGCTGAGCGCTGAACAGGTCGAACGCTACCGGCAGGACGGGCTGATCGTCTCGCCGGATGCACTGTCCCCGGGATTGCTCGCGCGCATGCGCGACGCGCTGGAGCGGCTGCTCGATGCGCGTGCGGACATCCCGCCCGAGAGCCTGATCTGCCCGCACCTGCCGTGCGGTGCGGCGCACGACGAAGCGGCGGCGCGCGAGTGGCTGGCATTGTGCAGGCATCCCGAGATCCTGGACAAGGTCGAGCCGCTGATCGGACCGGACATCGTGCTGTGGGGCTCGCAGGTGTTCTGCAAGCCCGCGCGCGTGGGACGCGAAGTGCCCTGGCATCAGGACGGGCAGTACTGGCCGATCCGCCCGCTCGCGACGTGCTCGGTCTGGATCGCACTGGACGACGTGGATGCGCAGAACGGCTGCATGCGGTTCATTCCTGGCTCGCACCGCAGCGGCAGCATCCATGCCCATCGCATCAGTGATCGCAAGGACGTCGTGCTGAACCAGGAGATCGAGCCGACACTGCTCGACGAGGCGCAGGCGCGCGACGATTGCCTGCGCGCGGGACAGTTCTCGCTGCACGACGTGTTCCTCGTCCACGGCTCGCGTGCGAACCGCTCGGCGCGTCGCCGCGCAGGGTTCGTCATCCGCTACATGCCGGCGACTTCGCTGTTCGACCGATCCACCGTGCGTGCGCAGTCGCAGGCGGGTGTTGCCTTCGACCTGAGCAGGCGCCCGATCTGGCTGGTGCGCGGCCAGGACCATGCGGGCAACGACTTCCAGATCGGGCACGGGGAGGACTACCGCCTCGTGCCGCGCGCGTCCGACGACGCGTAGCAACGAAAACGGGGACCCGCAGGTCCCCGTCGAAGTGCCAACCGTGACGCTCAGACCGTCGTCTTCGGCTTGCCGATGTAGCCGTAGTAGGCGTTGTTGCGCTCGCCACCGGTGCGCTCGTAGATCTCCTTCATCTGCGCGAGCTTGTCGGTGCCGATGTTCTCGTACTCGGCCTTGATCTTGTAGTTGTAGATCTTGGCGGAGTTCTCGCCGAAGATCATGCGCTTGATCTTGCTGTCGGCGTCACCGAGTCTGGTCTTCCAGCCGTGCTTCTTGGCCATGTCCTCGGGGATCTCCAGGCGGCGGAAGGCCTCGATCTGCCACTGCGGGGAACCGTACCACACGGAGTCCGTGCCCCACACGACGTGATCGGCGCCCAGCCCGTTCACCAGCGACCCGACGATGGCGGCCGCGAAGCGCGGATTGGCCACGGCCGAGGTCCCGAAGGTCGTGCCCAGTTCGCCGTACACGTTGTTGACACCGTGCTCCTCGCGCATGCGTGCCAGGTCGGTGACCCAGCGGATCTCGCCGGTCTTCTCGAACAGGTCCAGTTCGTAGGACGGATCCTCTAGGAACGGCCGCAGGGCGCCGTGGTAGATCACGAAGTTCAGTTGCGGCCAGTCCTTCGCGGCCTTCGGCACGTCGTCCACCGTGGCGTACTTCCACACGCCGGGCCAGGACTGCTCGTAGTCGCGCGGCAGCAGACCCTTGTGGATACAGATGGTGCGGATGCCGGACTTGACCGCCTTTTCGTACCAGGGATAGACCAGCTTCTCGTCGTCCAGGCGCCATGCCGTGCCCTTCGACGACGGGGACAGCGGATCGCCGATGGTGTAGCCCTTCCAGGAGTCGGGCTTGTAGTCGGAGATGGCCTTGTCCACTTCGTCCATCCAGCCCGGCGTGCCGGGGGTCACGACCGTGTGCACGAACAGGCGGCGCGAGCCGGCCACCGAATTGACGGTGGCACGCGCGTCACGCAGCTGGTCGTTGAACAGCAGGTACCAGCTCGGATCGTCGAAGGGCGCGCTGGACAGCAGGGCCACCTTGGTGTCGCTGTCCATGAAGATTTCCTTCAGGTAGTTCTCGAATTTGTACCGCGCCAGCGTCATCGGCGTTTCGGCCATCTTCGGGTTCCAGTGCTCGAGGGCGTACTTGCCCAGGCCGAGCAGGCCTTCCTTGTCGAAGTCGTCGCGCACGAAGTGCGTCTGGTCGTCGAAGATGAACTGCTTGGACAGCTTCTTCGCCCGCGCGTCCGACATGTCCTTGTCGGCGGCCTCGGCTTCGCTCACGTCCCACACCGGACCGAACACCTGGTTCATCGCGAGGAAGGCGGCGGCGAAGCCGGATGCCGACTTCAGGAACACGCGACGGTCCACGCCCTGATGCTTCGCGTACTTGTCGCTGTATTCCTTGATCAGCGCTTCGACCTTGCGTTGCGCTTCGGTCTGAGGCGGCGGGTTGTATTCGCCGTTGGACACGATCTGCGTCGGGACGGGCGAGCGGAATGCTGCCTTGTCCGCGGGTAGAACTTCTTCGAGTTCCTTGTCCGACAACCAACCTGCTGGTCTTTCACTCATGAGTGACTCCCCCACGTGTTGATCTGCTATAAAGCCGGATTCACGCCGCGTTGCGCTTCGCGCGTCAGTCAGGACAGCGACTAAGACGCCGCGTGCCGGAATGCGATATTTCGCGCGCTCGGGCAGGTCTGTCAAGCGATAGTTGACGCGCGTGCCCGCTCCTTCAGCCCCGACCCTGGTTCAGCCCCGACTCTGGTGCGTTGCGCATGAATCTGCCTCCCGATCCACGCTGCTTTGCAGCACCGAATGGCGATCCCTTCGTGGAAGCGGCGCTGGCGTTGCCGGCTCCGGCTTCCGCAGCGCACGCCGGCCTGGCCGGGGAGCGCCTCGCCGGACTGGTGCGTCGCTATGCCGATGCGCTGGACGCGGGAGAGGAGGCCGCGCTTCGCGCAGCGCTCGGCCGCGCGCCGTCCCCGGGTGTGTGGCGGACGATGGCCGCGGCGCTCGACCGGGCGATGGATCCCGCACCGGGCGTGGTAGCGGCGCGCCTGTTCGCCATTCCGATCGCGATCGTCGTGGGCGGGCGTGCCGGCGCTCACCTCTGCGCCGCGCTGCCCGACGTGCAGCGACTTTGCGCGGTGCTGCGCGAGAACCGGGCGCTCGGGCCGGTGATGAACTTCGCACTGAGCAATGCGATGTGCGGCCCCGAGGCACTCGACGCATTGTCCTGGGGCAAGGTGCGTGCGTTCGCGCTCGCCTCGGACGCATCTCTCGAAGGCGGATGGTCGGAGTTGCCCCCCGAGGATCTGGACGTGGCCGGCGGGGAGGAGCGGGTGCACCTGCGCTTCCTGATGGGTGCTGCGGTGGCGCCAGCGGACGCCCCGACGTTCCTGGAGACCGCCTCGGCCATCGCCACCTGGGGATTGCCGTTCACGCGCGAGCTGTCCGCGCAGCTGCAATCCGACGGTGCCAGCGTGGCGGCCATTCCCCGTCCGCCGGCATCGCTTCTGGCAGCGCAGGCGGCCGGATGCGTCGCTGCCGAGGAGTTGGGCATGCAGGCTTTCGTCAGTCGCGAACTGCGCCGCTTCCGCAGCGAGATCGGCGAACCCGAAGTCGGCATCGCCGCCCTGACCGAGGGATCGCTCGCACTGCGTTTCGCCTCGCCGTTCATCGAGAACCGCGTGTGCGTGCACGTGCGCCGCCTGCATCCGTCGGAGGAATGGCACGACGTGCTGCGCGAGGTACTGCAACTGCTCGAGGAATGCCGCATCCACGACTTGCGCGTGGAGCCGCACCCGGTTGAACTCGTGCGATTCCGCGCCGGCACTGCTGCCCCTCACTGAGCGGCAGCAACCTCGGCGCTGCCCTGCCGTTCAGCGGTTCGCCGGTGGCGGTTCGTCCAGGAACAGCTGCACTTCGCGCAGCAGCTGCATGCGGTTGCGCTCCATGATCACGGTGTGTGTCGCTTCGCCGATCACCACCAGGCGCTTCCAGGGCGCGTTCTCGAGCAGGGCGAAGATCGCCTGCGCCATGGTGCCGGGGGTGTCCTGGTCCCACTCGCCGTGGATCAGCAGCGTCGGCGCGCGAATGGCGCGCGGGTCGTAGTAGGGCCGTTGCGCCGCCCAGTACTCGCGCACGTCCTGGATCACGCCATTGGGTGCGCGCAGGACGGGCGGATCCCACTTGCGGCTGTCGGGATCCGTCGCCCACGTGGCATCGGCCCATGCCTGGAACCAGCCTTCCGGAATCAGGTCGGCCTGCTTGTCGGCCGGCACACCGTTCAGCCAGCGCTTGCGCGCCTGCTCCTTGCTCACCTGCCGGTACGCGCCCAGCGGGCCCGCGCCACCGATCTGTGACGGGGTCTGACGCAGCCAGAGCGGGGCGTACAGGACCAGGCGCTGGACCTTCTCCGGGTTCGCAGCCGCAAAGGTGCCCATGATCGAGGTGCCCCATGACCAGCCGAGCAGACTGACCCGCTCCAGCTTGCGCCGTGCGAGCACGTGCTCGACGGCACTGGTGACGTCACGCACGGCCACGGCCGTGTCGACGATCGGAGGGTTCTGGTCCGCCGGCTGTGCCATCTCGGGCGGGCGCGTCGAGCGGCCGTAACCGCGCACGTCCACCAGGTACACGTCCCAGCCATGGCAGGCGATGAAATCCATCCAGGACATGCCGTCGAGTGGCAGATCGAACGCGGTCTCCGACGGATAGGTCGCGCCGTGCACGAACAGCAGTGTGCGCTGCGCGGAGAACGTCGTGAGATCGGCCGGATGCTTGTTGCGCACGTGCAAGGAGATTCCCGGCGTGTCGGAAGCGATGGCGTAGCTCTCGCTCTCCAGGCGTCGCGCCTCCGCACCGGCTGCCGAACAGGGCGCGGCGGCGGCTGCGTCGGGAAGGACGACGCCGACGCTCAGAGCGAGCGCCAGGGCGCGGGTGAAGGGAAGGGGCATGTCGAACGGCTCCTGGAGCGGGCGGATGCATGCAAGCATGCCAGAACGCGTACATGAGGCGCAGACGGCCGCGCGCCAGCGCTTAGAATGCCGTAATGGATCCAGAACACGGTACCGCACATCCCTACGAGCGCCTCACACCCGACCTCATCCTGGACGCGGTGGACAGCACCGGCGTGCTCAGCGACGGCCGCCTGCTGGCGCTGAACAGTTTCGAGAACCGCGTCTATCAGGTGGGCATCGAGGACGGTCAGCCGCTCATCGTCAAGTTCTATCGCCCGCAGCGCTGGTCCGACGAGGCCATCCTCGAGGAACACGAGTTCGCGCTCGCGCTCGCCCAGGCCGAGTTGCCGGTGGTCGCGCCGTTGGCATCGGGCGGCCGCACCCTGTGCGAGTTCGACGGTTTCCGCTTTGCCTTGTACCCACGGCAACGCGGGCGGGCGCCGGAACTCGAGTCGCAGGACACGCTCACCTGGATGGGTCGATTCATCGCACGCATCCATGCCATCGGCGCGTTGCGTCCGTTCGCGCACCGGCCCACGCTCGATATCCGTTCGTTCGGCGAGCAACCGATGCAGTACGTCATCGAGCACGGCTTCGTCCCGGCTGACCTCCGCCCCGCCTACGAGAGCCTGGTGCCGCAGCTGCTTGCCCGCATCCGCAGCGCGTTCGACGAGACCGGGCCGGTCGCCCACCTGCGCCTGCACGGCGACTGCCACCCCGGCAACGTGCTGTGGTCGGACGATGGCCCGCACTTCGTGGACCTGGACGATGCGCGCATGGGCCCCGCGGTCCAGGACTTGTGGATGCTGCTGTCGGGCGAGCGCGAGGTTCGTGCGCAGCAGCTGCGCTGGGTCCTCGACGGCTACTGGGAATTCGCCGAGTTCGATCTGCGCGAGGTGCGCCTGATCGAGGCGCTGCGCACGCTGCGCATGATCCACTATGCCGGTTGGCTGGCGCTGCGCTGGGGAGATCCCGCGTTCCCGGCTGCCTTTCCCTGGTTCAATACGCAGCGCTATTGGCAGGACCACATCCTCGCCCTGCGCGAGCAGGCGGCCGCATTGGACGAGGCACCGCTCGCGCTGCGCTGAATCGTGGGCACGACCCTTGCGCAGCATGGGCCGGATTCGAGGCGGGATGCATGCGTAGCGCACATCCCGGCGACATCGGGGGAAACCCGGCACCACGAAACGGCTTGACGGGTCCTTACCCCCCTGATTACAGTGCGTTCGCCTATCGCGGACGAAAAAGTATTACCAATGCAAGTTCGGCGCGGTTCGCGAGCCTGGGGGGTGGCTCGCGGGCCAGTGCCGACGGAGGGCAGGAATGCTGTACGCGCTGCACGAGTTCCAGAAGACCATCTCCGCTCCGCTGGTGGCGTGGATCGATACCAGCCAACGCCTCTTCACCAGCCCCTACAGTCCGCTCGCCTATACGCCCGTGAGCCGTCACGTGGCCGCGAGCAGCGAGGTGATGGGGCGGCTGATGCGCTCCTACCACAAGCCGCAGTGGAACATCACGCACGTCAATTCGGGCGGCCGTGATGTCGCGGTGACCGTCGAACGTGTGCACGACGAGCCGTTCTGCCACCTGCTGCGTTTCCGCAAGGAAATGCCCGATCCCGGCCGCAAGGTGCTGATCTTTGCGCCGCTGTCCGGACATCACGCCACGTTGCTGCGCGACACCGTGCGCACCATGCTGCGCGATTTCGACGTCTACATCACCGACTGGGTCGATGCGCGCATGGTGCCGTTGTCCGATGGCCCCTTGCACCTCGACGATTACGTGGAGTACTGCAAGCGCTTCATCCGCCTGCTCGGCCCTGGCATCGCCACGGTATCGGTGTGTCAGCCGACCGTCCCGGTGATGGCGGCCATCTCCCTGCTCGCCCAGGAGAACGACCCCTGTACGCCGAGCGTGGCGGTGATGATGGGCGGACCGATCGACACGCGCCGCAGTCCCACAGTCGTGAACGAACTGGCCATGGGGCGCCCGCACTCGTGGTTCGAGGACAAGGTCATCTATCGGGTACCGTTCAACTACCCGGGATTCATGCGACGCGTGTATCCCGGCTTCCTGCAACACCTGTCGTTCATCGCGATGAATGCCGACCGCCACATCCAGGCGCACCGCGACTTCTTCAATCATCTCGTGGTCGGCGACGGAGACAGCGCGGAATCCCACCGCCGCTTCTACGACGAGTACAACGCGGTGCTGGACATGCCGGCCGAGTACTACCTCGACACGATCCGCGTGGTGTTCCAGGATTTCCTGCTGGCGCAGGGCAGGTGGGAAGTGAACGGGACGCTGGTGGAACCGGCTGCGCTGCGCAAGACCGCGCTGTTCACGGTCGAGGGCGAACTGGACGACATCTCCGGCAATGGTCAGACCGAAGCGGCACACCACCTCGCCACGCGCATTCCGTCCGAGAAGCGCAAGCACCTCCTGGCGAAGGGCGTCGGCCACTACGGCATCTTCAGCGGACGCAAGTTCCGCGACATGATCTATCCGCAGATCCGCGATTTCCTCATGCGCTGGCAACCCGGGCGCTGAACGCCGCTGCACCACGCAGTGCAAGAAGGGCTCACCCCGGTGTCATTCCGACCGAAGGGAGGGATCTTTGCATTGGACGCTGCAAGGCGAGGATCCCTCTGACGCTCGGATGACACCGACGGGTGTGCTCGGGACGACACCTGGGGCGAACGCACCACGCATGGGATGACACCTGCCACCTCGGTGTCATTCCGCTCTGAAGGAGGCATGACGCACGGGACGAGCTCTACCACTTCCGGTGTCATTCGACCGAAGGAGGAATCCTCGTAGTGGACGCTGCAAGGCGAGGATCCCTCGCTGACGCTCGGGATGACACCGATGGCTGACGCTCGGGATGACACCGATGGCTGACGCTCGGGATGACACCGACGGCTGATGCTCGGGATGAGACCGGTGACGGTGCCCGGGGATCACACCGTCGCGAGCCGAGCGTGAGCGGGGCATGTCCAAATTCAGACCGCGGTGCATCGATACGCGTCTTCGTCCCTCGTGGTCCCCGTAGTTCCCGTTACAATCGCCACAGTCGACGCCGTCAAGAGCGGCAATTCAACGAGGAGACCTCATGCGGTTCATCCGCCGATTCCTGACCGTGCTCGGCGCCGCCAGCCTGGCGGTTGTGGTGGGCACTGCGCACGCCGCCTATCCAACGCGCCCCATCACCTTCATCGTGCCGTGGGGAGCGGGCGGAGGAACCGACGCGGTCGGGCGCATGCTCGCCACCCTGCTCGAGCGCGACCTGAAGCAGCCGGTCAACGTCGTCAATCGTACCGGCGGCAACGGCGTGGTGGGCCATGCGGCCATCGCGGCGGCCCGTCCCGACGGCTACACCATCGGGCTGATCACCTCCGAGATCGGCATGATGCATCACCAGGGACTCACCCGGATCTCCGGCGCCTCGTTCACACCGCTGGGACTGGTGAACATCGATTCCGCCGCGGTTCAGGTGCGCGCCGATGCGCCGTACAAGTCGCTGAAGGAACTGCTGGATGCGGTGCGCGCGCAGCCCGGCAAGTTCAAGGCCTCCGGCACCGGCTACGGCGGCAGCTGGCACCTCTCCCTCTACGGCCTGCTGCTGGAGCAGAAGATCGATCCGGCGAGCGTGCCGTTCGTGCCCAGCGCGAGCAACGCGGCGGGACTGCTCGACCTGGTGGCGGGTGGCGTCGAGATCGTGCCGGGCTCGCATCCGGAGGCGCGCGCGCTGATCGAGGCCGGCAAGGTGCGCAGTCTCGCGATCATGGCCGAGCGACCCTCGGCGCTGTTCCCGCAGGTGCCGACGGTGAAGGCGGCAGTGGGCAGCACGTGGATCTCGGGGGTGTGGCGGGGCGTGGCCGCGCCGAAGAAACTGCCCAAGGACGTCGAAGCGCGCCTGCAAGCCGCCGTCAAGAAGGCCTACGAGAGCAAGGAATATCAGGACTTCATGACCGAGCGCGGCTTCGGGGCGCAGTGGATGGAGCCGCAGGCCTTCGCCCGGTTCATGGCGAAGGAGGACGCCGATCTGGGCAAGCTGATGAAGACCGTCGGCCTGGTCAAGTAGGCGCCGGGTGAAACTGAACGACGGGCTCATCGCCGCGCTGCTGACTGTCTTCGCCCTGGCGCTGCTGGTGCACGTCGCCGATTTTCCCGACATGCCCGGACAGGGGTTCGGGCCGTCCCTGCTGCCGCGCCTGTTGGCGATCGGACTGATCCTGTGCAGCATCGTGCTCGCGATCGGGGCGTTGCGTGCAAGTCCCCGTCACCCGCTCGTCGAGTGGGACACGTGGGCGACGAATCCCCGCACGCTGGTGTCCCTCGTGGCGGTGATCGGCGCGGTCGCGTTCTACATTGCATTCTCGGAAACGCTCGGCTTTCTCATCGCCGCGCCCGTCGTGCTGCTCGTCGTGTTGCGTGCGTGCGGCACGGGCTGGCTCGCGTCGATCGCGCTTGCCCTCCTCGTGCCGGTGGGGGTCCACTACATCTTCTACACGCTGTTGAAGGTGGCCTTGCCCTGGGGCCTGCTCACCGAGTACGCGTGGTAGCGCCGGATGGAATCGATCGCGCTGGCGTTCTCCCTGGTCGCCGACCCCTACGTGCTCGGCGTCATCCTGGCGGCCTCGCTGTTCGGACTGTTCGTTGGCGCGATCCCGGGCTTGACGGCAACGATGGCCACGGCGCTGCTGGTGCCGGTCACCTTCTTCATGCCGCCGGTCCCGGCGGTGGCCGCCATCGTCAGCTGTACCGCCATGGCCATCTTCTCCGGCGACATTCCGGGCGCCCTGCTGCGCATGCCCGGCACGCCGGCCTCCGCGGCCTACACCGACGAAGCCTATCGGATGACGCGCAAGGGCCAGGCGGAACTGGTGCTGGGCGCCGGTCTCGTGTTCTCCGCGATCGGGGGGCTACTCGGCACGCTGGTGTTGGTGACATCCGCGCCCGCGCTGGCGGAGGTTGCGCTCAACTTCAGTTCGTTCGAGTACTTCTGGCTCGTGCTGCTCGGCCTGACCTGCGCCGTGTTCATCGCCTCGGACCGGCCGCTCAAGGGCTTCGTGTCCCTGTTGTTGGGGCTGCTGCTGGCCACCATCGGACTGAACAATCCGGCGGCGCATCCGCGCTTCACCTTCGGCGTCGACGACCTGCTGGGCGGCATCTCGTTCATTCCCCTGATGGTCGGCATGTTCGCCGTGTCGGAAGTGCTGCGCTTCGTCGTCTCGGGCCCGGGATCGCGCCTGAACCTCGCGCAGGAACGCTTCGGCAACATCTTCGCCGGGCAGTGGGCGCTGATGCGGCGCTACCCGCTGGCGCTCTTCCGCGGCAGTGCGGTGGGCACGGCCATCGGAGCACTACCCGGCGCGGGAGCCGACATCGCTGCATGGATCTCGTTTGCCTTCTCGAAGAAGTTCTCGCGCACGCCGGTGTAGTTCGGAACCGGCCACGTGGAAGGCGTGGTGGAGAGCGGGGCGGCAAACAACGGGGCACTCTCCGGCGCGTGGATCCCCGCGCTGGTGTTTGGCATTCCCGGCGATTCCATCACCGCGATTGCCATCGGCGTGCTCTACATGAAGGGGATGAATCCCGGGCCGACCATCTTCCTGAACAACCCAGAGAACATCTATGCCGTCTTCATCGTGTTCTTCCTGGCGAATCTTCTGATGCTTCCGCTCGGGCTGCTCGCCATCAAACTCTACAAGCAGATCCTGCGGGTGCCGCGCAATGCCCTGATGCCGATCATCTTGATCTTCTGCATGGTCGGAGCGTTCGCGATCAACAACACCGCGTTCGACATCGGTGTCATGCTGGTTGCCGGGGTGGCGGCCTTCCTGATGGAACGCAACGGCTTCCCGATCGCGCCGCTGATCCTGGGCGTGGTGCTCGGCCCGATGTTCGAGGAAAATCTTGCAACCTCCCTGATCAAGGCGGAGGGGAGCTGGATGGCCTTCTTCGAGCGGCCCATCGCCGCCGCCCTGGGCGTGGTGACCCTGGTCGTATGGCTGTCACCCCTGGCAATTAGAATCCTAGGAAGCCGGCGAGCGCGCGCATAACGCAAACGGGTCCGGAACCGAACTGACGCCTTCGTGTCACAGCGCTCATCCCGGCGCAGAACCGGCCCCGTACGCGGGAGTTCCCAGGCAAACAACTCCTCCACCCCCTGTCCTCAAGAAAGGAGCCTGCAATGCCATCCCTCAAGGTCAACGGCAAGCAAGTAAATCTGGACGTCGAGCCCGACATGCCCCTGCTGTGGGCGCTGCGCGACGAACTCGGACTGACCGGCACCAAGTACGGCTGCGGCGTCGCCGCCTGCGGGTCCTGTACGGTGCATCTGGACGGGCAGCCCGTCCGTGCCTGCGTCGTTCCGATGTCGGCCGTCGAGGGCAAGAGCGTGACCACCATCGAGGGGCTGTCGCCGGACGGGAGCCACCCGGTCCAGAAGGCGTGGGTGCAGCTCCAGGTGCCGCAGTGCGGTTATTGCCAGAGCGGCATGATCATGGCGGCCGCGGCGCTGCTCGAGCAGACGCGCACGCCCACCGATGCGGACATCGAGGCCGGGATCACCAATCTGTGCCGCTGCGGCACCTACCAGCGCGTGCGCGCGGCGATCCATGCCGCCGCCAAGCAGGCTTGAAGGAGGACGATGCGATGAACGCGCGATTCAGAGACGAGCGCCGCAGTTTTCTGGTCAGATCGGCCGCCCTCACCGGCGGTCTCATGCTGGGGGTGCGCCTGCCGGCGCAGGCCGCCGCCGCGCCGGCAGCGGGTGCGCCCGAGGTCACGCACTGGGTGGTGATCCAGCCCGACGACACGGTCGTCGTGCGCATCGCCCGATCCGAACTGGGCCAGGGTACCTTCACCGGGCTGGCACAACTCGTGGCCGAGGAGTTGGAGGCCGATTGGAATCAGGTCAGGGCAGAGTATGCGGATGTGAACGAGCACATTCGCCGCAACCGGATCTTCGGTTCGATGTCGACCGGTGGCAGCCGCGGCATCCGCGATTCCCAGAAGTACATGCGCGAGGCCGGTGCCGCGGCGCGCCAGATGCTCGTTGCGGCGGCAGCCGAGCAGTGGGGCGTGCCGGCGGCGGAGTGCAGCGTGGCGAAGGGGGTGATTTCACATCCCAGCGGCAAGTCGACGACGTTCGGCAAGGTCGCGGCCGCCGCCTCCAAGCTGGAAGCGCCGAAGGAGCCCAAGCTCAAGGATCCGAAGGACTGGAAGATCATCGGCAACTCGCCGGCGCGCTTCGACATTCCGGACAAGACCACCGGCAAGCAGGTCTATGCGGCCGACGTGCGCCTGCCGGGGATGCTGCACGCCTCGGTGGCACAGGTGCCCGTGTTCGGCGGCAAGCTCGCGCGCTACGACGAGTCGAAGATCCGCGGCATGCGCGGCGTCAAGAAAGTCGTCGCCGGGCCCGACTGGGTGGCCGTGGTGGCGGACAACTGGTGGCGTGCCAACGAGGCGCTGAAGGCCATGCCGATCGAGTGGGACACCGGCGAGAACGGCAAGGTGTCGAGTGAATCGATCATGCAGTTCCTGCGTAGCGGCATCGACGACGATCAGGCGCCGGTGGCGCGCCAGGACGGCGACTTCGAGGCGATCGCGGCCAAGGCGGCCAAGGTGATCGAGGCCGAGTACTACAACCCGTTCATGAACCACGCAACCATGGAGCCGCAGACCGCGACCGCGGTGGTCACCGACGACAAGGTCGAAGTGTGGTGCGGTACGCAGAACGGCGAGGCGACGATGGCCGCCGCGTCCGAGGCGGCCGGCATTCCGCTGGAGCAGGTGTACGTGCACAAGATGCACGCGGGCGGCGGCTTCGGCCGGCGCGGGCCGCACCAGGAGTACACACGGCAGGCGGTCGTCATCGCGCAGCAGATGCGCGGTACGCCCGTGCGCGTGCAGTGGTCGCGCGAGGAGGACATGCAGCAGGGACGCTACCGTCCGGTGAGCCTGGTCAAGCTGCGCGGCGCGCTCGATGCCCAAGGCAACTGGATCGGCTGGCACGCGCGCCAGGCCGACCAGTCCATCCTGAGCACCGTGCGCATCCCGAGCCTGGAGATCAAGAACGGCGTCGACCCGATCAACACGCGCTGCTTCTCGGACAATCCCTACCAGGTGACCAACTTCACCAATCAGTACGCGATGCGCAACACCCACGTGCCGCCGGGATTCTGGCGAGCGGTGGCGCACACCAACAATCCGATCGCGCGCGAGTGCTTCATCGACGAACTGGCGGAGGCCGCAGGCAAGGACCCGTATGAGTTTCGCCGCCCCTTCCTCGAGGGCAAGAAGGATCTCGGGGTACTGGACGCCGTGGCCAAGGCCGCCGGCTGGGGTACGCCGCTGCCCAAGGGGGTGCATCGCGGCATCGCGGTCGTGGATTCCTACGGCAGCTTCACCGCCGCGGTGGTGGAACTCGCAATGAAGGACGCGACGACCATCGACGTCAAGCGGGTAGTGCTGGGCATCGACTGCGGCCATGTCTGCCACAAGGATGCCGTCATCGCGCAGATCGAAGGCGGTGTGATCTGGGGGCTGAGTGCGCTCATGCACGAGGAAATCACCATCGAGAACGGGCGCGTGGCGCAGTCCAACTTCACCGACTATCCGTTGCTGCGGCTGTCGGAGACGCCGCCGAAGATCGAAGCGGTGCTGGCGCCCTCGGGCGGGTTCTGGGGCGGGGTGGGCGAGCCGCCGATCGGCAGCCTGCTGCCGGCGCTCGTCAACGCGCTGGCTGCGGCGACCGGCAAGCGCATCCGCTCGCTGCCGCTGAAGAACCACGGGTTCAGCTACGCCTGACCGGTGTATGGACCGCTCCCCGCGACCGAACAGCGCGGGGAGCGCAGGCGCCCTTCAGCTCTGCGCGCCGACGAGTGCGGGCATTCAACCGGCTTCGTCGAGCGGTCGAGCGGAGCGACATCGCTTCGTCAATGTTGGCGGTCAGCCGGAATGCACTGGCATGAGGATCGAACGATACCCGTCACCCCTTCGCGCACGCCGACGTAGTACCCTCGGCCTGCTCGCTGGCGCGGTCGCCATGCTCGTCGTCCGCCCTGCCAGCGCGACGCCCGAGGAACTCGCCCGGATCCTTCGGGAATCGTTCGGCGATCGCCCGATGACGAGCGGCCGGGTGAAACTGGAACTGCCCAAGCTTGCCGAGAACGGCGCGGTCGTGCCGGTGACGGTGAGCGTGGACAGTCCCATGAGCGAAGCGGATCACGTGCGCAGCATCCGGCTGTATGCCGAGAAGAATCCGCAGCCGCGCATTCTCGACGTGGCGCTCGGCCCGCACAACGGCCGCGCGCGCATCGCATCGCGCATCCGCATCGCCGATTCGCAGCAGATCCTCGCGGTGGCCGAGATGAGCGACGGCACGCTGTGGAAGGAGGCCGTGCACGTGGAGATCACCGTGGCAGGGTGCGGACTGTGAGCCGGCTCGGCAACGCGCGGGTACGCGTTCCCGAGAAGGCTCGTACCGGCGAGGTCATCGAGATCCGCGCGATGGTGGAACATCCGATGGAGTCCGGATTCCGGCTCAACAACGTCGGCAAGCGGATTCCGCGTGAGATCGTGGAGAGCTTCGTGTGCGAGTACGACGGTCGCGAGGTGTTCCGCGCGACCTTTCATCCGGCGGTCTCGACCAATCCCTATCTCGTCTTCCACATCGTCGCCACGCGCAGCGGCGAAGTGAAGTTCACCTGGCGCGACGATCGCGGCGCGAGCATCAGCCACCAGGCGCAGATCGAAGTGGTTCCGGCCTAGGCGGCGTGTAGGTCCGAGGCGAAGCCTCGCTGGCCTGCGGACACGGCCCTGGGCTATGCTGCCGCGTGCGCCGCCGACTTCCCAAATCTTCGACTCCCGAACCCCCGGATCGTCCGGACGCGTCGGCACGTTCGCTGCGACCGTGGATTCTCTCGGGGCTGGCAGGGCTGGTTCTCGTCGCGATCGCAGCGGTCATCGGCCTGCGCGACGGCGGAGGTCCGATGCCGTCGACATCCGCGTTGCCACCTGCGCATCACGTCGGCAGCGCAACGTGCAAGACCTGCCACGAGATCGAGTTCTCCGCCTGGAAGCGCTCGCATCATGCGCAGGCGATGGCCCCGGCAGACGACGCGACGGTCTTGGGTCGCTTCGACGGCGCCCAGCACCGCTACGGACAGGTGACGTCGACCTTCACCCGCAAGGGCGACGCCTTCGTGGTGAACACCGATGGCGCTGACGGGAAACTCTCCGATTTCGTCGTGCGCTACACCTTCGGGTTGACGCCGCTGCAGCAGTACCTGGTCGAACTCCCGGGCGGCCGCCTGCAGGCGCTGGGACTGGCCTGGGACGCGCGTGCGGCCGATCGCGGCGGGCAGCGCTGGTTCCATCTCTATCCCGGGCAGGACATCCGGCACGACGATCCGCTGCACTGGACCGGCTTGCAGCAAAACTGGAACTTCATGTGCGCCGATTGTCATTCCACGGCGTTGCGCAAGGGCTACGACCCGGCCACCCGGCAGTATCGCAGCCAGTGGTCCGAGATCAGCGTGGGTTGCGAGGCCTGCCACGGCCCGGCGTCCCATCATCTGTCATGGGCGGGCAGGCAAGGGGACGGGGAGCGCTTCGACGGGCCGGGTCGAGGCTTCCGTGTCAGATACGACGAGCGCGACGGCGTCGCCTGGCCGATCGATCCGGCCACCGGCATCGCGCAGCGAAGCAAGCCGCGCGAGAGCGCAAAAGAGATCTCGACGTGCGCGCAGTGCCATGCGCGCCGGGCGCAGTTCTCCGAGGATTACGAACCCGGCCGGCCCATCGGCGATGCCTATCTCGTATCGCTGCTGGACGAGGGCTTGTACTGGCGCGACGGGCAGATGCGAGACGAGGTGTTCAACCACGGCTCCTTCCTGCAGAGCCGGATGCACGCCAAGGGTGTCACCTGCAGCGACTGCCACGAGCCGCACTCCGGGAACCTGCGCGCGTCGGGCAACGCCGTGTGCACGCAGTGCCACGCCAGCACCCGCTACGACGTCGCCGCGCACCACCACCATGAGCAGCAATCGGAGGGGGCGCGCTGCGTCGCCTGCCACATGCCCCCGACCACCTACATGGTGGTCGATCCACGGCACGACCACAGCATGCGGGTGCCGCGGCCCGACCTGTCCGTGCGCATGGGTACGCCGAACGCGTGCACCACCTGTCACGTCGACCGCGAGCCCGCATGGGCGGCGAAGGCGATCGCCGCGTGGACCGGCGGACGCCAGCCGGCCGGATTCCAATCCTTCGCCGAGGCGTTTCATGCCTGGGCCCGCTACGAACCGGGTGCCCGCGGCAAGCTGCTGGCGCTGGTCGAGGACCGGGCGCAACCCGCAATCGTGCGTGCGAGTGCGCTCACACGGCTTGCGCGCGACCCACAGCCGAGCGTGATCGAAGCGGCGGCGATGGCACTCAACGACGCGGACGAACTGGTGCGCCGGGCAGGTGTGGACCTGCTCGCCGCCACGGATGTCGCAACACGCGTGCGCTTCCTGCCGCGGATGGCGGCCGATCCGGTTCGCGCCGTGCGCATCGCCGCTGGCCGCGCACTGGCCGCGGTGCCGGGCGCGCAGTTGCCCGAGGCGCACCGCGCAGCGGCCTCCCTGGCCCTGGATGAGTACGTCGCCTCCCAGCACTACAATGCCGACCGGCCCGAGGCCCACCTGAACCTCGGTGCGCTCCATCAGGAACTGGGCCGGCTGGATGAGGCGGAGACTGCGTATCTGCGCGCGATTGAGCTGTATCCCGGGGCGGCACAGGGTTGGATCAACCTCGCCGACCTGCATCGCGTGCGAGGAGACGAAGACAAGGCGAGAAGCGTCCTGGAGGACGGCCTGCGCAGGCAGCCGCAGTCCGCGCCACTGCACCATGCGCTGGGACTGTCCTACGCGCGCCTGCGCCAGTCGACACAGGCGTTGAAGCATCTTGCGGCGGCCCATCGGCTGGCCGGGGACGAGCCGCGATACGCATATGTGTATGCCGTGGCTCTGAACTCGTACGGGGATTACGGACGCAGCATTGCGGTGCTCGAGCGTGCACACGCGCGCTTTCCGGTCGAGCGCGACGTCCTTCTGGCACTTGCGAGCATGCTCAGGGACCGGGGAGAGATCGCCCGGGCGCGCACCTACGCGCAATTGCTGGTGGACGATGCGCCCGAAGATATCGAGGCGATGCGACTCCTGCGCAGCCTCGAACGCTGAGAGTTCGCCTCAGCGCACGGTGTCCGGATAGATCCGGCGCCAGTCGCGACGCATGCTCACTACCGTCCACCCACGTGCGTCCGCTTCGTCAAGCCCGCGCGCAAGCTTGCCGATGTGCGAGTCGCGGGCGTAGGCGAACTCGCGTTGGCCGTCGTCATGGTGCACCAGCACGCCGAGCGTGAGCCGCGGCTGCGCGGTCACCCACTCGAGGATCTCGAAATCGCCGTCCGAGTTGCCGAACGCGGCGATCGGCCGCCGCCCGATGAACTTGTGGATGCCGACCGGCTTCCCGGCCTTGTCGTCGATGAAATCGATCTTCGGCAGTCGCACGATTGCGGGTGTGCCGTCGCGCACTTCATAGCGCGTGGCGATGCTGCTGCCGACGATCTGCTCGGGAGGGATGCCGTACACGGACTCCGCCCAGGCGCGCAGGAACTCGACGCCGCCGCCGGAGACGATGTAGGTCTTGAATCCGTTCGTGCGAAGATAGGCGAGCAGTTCCAGCATGGGCTGGTAGACCATCTCCGTGTACGCACGCTTCGTGACGGGATGGCGGGCCGTGGCGATCCAGTCGCGCACCGTAGCCTCGAATGCATCGGCGGTTATGCCGGCATGGGACGCCATCACCAGCTCTCCCAGCCCCTTCTCGCCGGAGGTGGCAAGGAACTTCATGTCTCCTTCCAGGGCAGCCTTGAACGGTTGTTGCGTCTTCCACTCGGGGTGTTGAGGCGCCATCGCCCGCACCCGGTCCAGCGCGAACAGCAGCTGGAAGTAGGCCGGCTGCTCCGACCAGAGCGTGCCGTCATTGTCGAAGGTCGCGATGCGCTCGGAGGCCGGTACGAAATAGGGCGAGCCGGCGTCGGCCACCTTCTCGACGAAGGCGACGATGTTTGCCTTGGATTCGAGATCGTTCCACGACGGCAGCGGGTCGGCTGCGAGGGCGGCAAAGGAAATGACGGCGAGCGCGAAGGCAACGACCACGGCCATCGGCGGGCTGATCTTCATGATGAATGTCCGTGTCGTGCAACCCGGTCGGGTCGCGATCGGCGCGACCCGTTGGCCGACCCGCGTCAGTTGCCGCCCAGGCTCATATTCTTGATCGAACGCTCCAGCGTAGACAGGCTCCAGTCGCCCGGTTCCTGGCTGGGGGGGTACTCCTTCAACGTCATGAGGAACTTGCTCGCCACGACCTGCATGGGTCCGAGCAGATAGGCGCGGTCGATAAACCAGTCCTCGTAGGTGTTGGAACCGATCTTCGCCCTCTCGAACGGATCCCGCCGGAGGTTGTACAGATCCGGCGTGCGCAGCGCGACGAACGGTTCCTTCCAGATCTGCAGGCGGTCGGCACGGTTCTCGAGATAGACCGCTTTCCAGTCGCCGACGCGAATTGCCGCGACATTGCCGCCGTCGTCGGCGTAGATGAACTCCTTGCGCGGCGACTGTTTCGACTTGCCACTCAGATAGTCGAGCTGGTTGTAGCCGTCGATGTAGTTCTTGTAGGTACGCCCGTTCAGTTCGACGCCCTTGCGCAGCTGCTCCTTGATGTCCGGCGCGCCGGCGACGGCGGCGAACGTGGGCAGCCAGTCCTCGTGCGACACGATGCCGTTGAGGGTGACGCCGGCCGGAAAATGACCGGGCCAGCGCACGAACGCCGGGACGCGGTACGCGCCCTCCCAGTTCGAATTCTTCTCGCCGTGGAAGGGTGTCGTGCCGGCATCCGGCCAGGTGTTGTAGTGCGGGCCGTTGTCGGTCGAATACTGAACGATGGTGTTCTCGGCCAGTCCGAGTTCGTCGAGCACGGCGAGGAGCTTGCCGACCATGCCATCGTGCTCGACCATGCCGTCGTGGTACTCGTCGCCGCTGGGTCCGCTGATGCCCTTGTGGGCCTCCTTCACGTGCGTGCGCAAGTGCATGCGCGTCGCGTTCCACCAGACGAAGAAGGGCTTGCCTGCGGCGTGCTGGCGCTTGATGAACTCAATCGCCGCGTCGAGGGTCTCCTCGTCGATCGTCTCCATGCGCTTCCTGGTGAGCGCTCCGGTGTCCTCGCAGGACTGGCCGCCCTTGCCGTCCGCCTTGCACTTGAGCACGCCGCGCGGCCCGAACTGCTCGCGGAAGGTCTTGCCGTTCGCCAGCACCAAGTCCGCCGGATAGTCGCGGTTCTCCGGCTCCTCCTCCGCGTTCAGGTGGTAGAGGTTGCCGAAGAACTCGTCGAAGCCGTGATTGGTCGGCAACATGTGATTGAGATCGCCGAGGTGGTTCTT
>CAZNBS010000063.1:0-14116 GCA_964570955.1 uncultured Burkholderiales bacterium
CTCGAGATCGAGCGCGGGCAGATCTACGGACTCATCGGACCGAACGGAGCGGGCAAGACGACGCTGTTCAACCTGCTCACCGGTCTGTACAAGCCGGACGAAGGCACGGTGATGCTCGACGGACTCGACGTCACCGGCTGCAAGCCGCACGTGATCGTCCAGGCCGGCATGGCACGCACCTTCCAGAACATCCGACTGTTCGCGCACATGACCGCGATCGAGAACGTCATGGTCGGCCGTCACCTGCGCACCAAGGCGGGGGCGCTCGGCGCGATCCTGCGCGGTCGGCGCACCATGGCCGAAGAGCACGCGATACGCGTGCGCGCGCACGAGCTGCTGGATTACGTGGGTGTCGGACGCCATGCGCATGCCCAGTCGAAGAACCTGTCCTACGGCGACCAGCGCCGGCTTGAGATCGCTCGTGCGCTGGCGACCGATCCGAAGCTGCTGGCATTGGACGAGCCGGCCGCGGGCATGAACGCCACGGAAACCGCCGCGCTGCGCGGTCTGATGGAACAGATTCGCGCGGACGGCGTGACGATCCTGCTCATCGAGCACGACGTGAAGCTCGTGATGGGCTTGTGCGACCGGGTCGCGGTGCTCGATTACGGCAAGCGCATTGCCGAGGGCGTGCCGGTGGAGGTTCAGAAGAATCCCGCGGTGATCGAGGCGTATCTGGGAGGCGGGTTGCCGTGAGCCTGCTTCGCATCGAAGGCCTGAAGATTTCCTACGGGGGAATCAATGCGGTCAAGGGCATCGACCTCGAGGTCAACGACGGCGAGATGGTGGCCCTGATCGGCGCGAACGGCGCCGGCAAGACCACCACGCTGAAGGCCATCTGCGGGATCGTTCCCGCCCGCGAGGGCCATGTGCACTATCGCGGCCAGGACGTGACGGGAATGCCTTCGTATTCGCTGGTCGAGCGCGGCCTCGCGCTGGTGCCGGAGGGCAGGGGTGTATTCGGGCGGCTTACCGTCGAAGAGAATCTCGACATGGGCGCCTACACCAGACGCAATCGCGCGGAGATCAAGAGCGATCTCGCACGCGTCTATGAACTGTTTCCGCGCCTGAAGGAACGGCGCCGACAGACCGCCGGCACGATGTCGGGCGGCGAGCAGCAGATGCTTGCAATCGGCCGCGCACTGATGAGCGCGCCCCGGCTGCTCCTGCTCGACGAGCCGAGCATGGGGCTGGCGCCAATGATGGTCCAGCGCATCTTCGACACCATCCGGAAGGTGGCCACCGAAGGCGTGACGGTGCTGCTCGTCGAACAGAACGCGAAGCTGGCGCTGGAGTCGAGCAGTCGCGGCTATGTGATGGAGAGCGGGGTCATCACGTTGAGCGACACGGCGCCGGCGCTGCTCGGCAATCCCCTCGTGCGCCAGGCCTACCTGGGCGAATAGCTGCTCCTGCAACGTGAAGCAATACGGCCCGCTGGGCGGGCCGTATTCGTCCGTGATGCGCCGCGCGATCGGCGCGCAGCGTCACATGTCGTGCTTCTTCCAGCCCTTCTTCTTGCCGCGGTGGTGTCCGGGCGGTCCCGACCTCTTCTCCACGACGCGCACCTCCTTCTCGACGATGCGCTCCTTTACGACGACCTTCTGCGGCTCCTTCTTCGTGGCGCTGGATCCGATGGCCGCGCCGGCGGCACCGCCGATGGCGCCGCCGATGATGGCGCCGCCGGTGCCGCCCACCGTGGACCCGATACCGGCGCCAGCGCCGCCCCCGATTGCCCCGCCGATCACCGCGCCGGTGTCTATCTCACCCGCATGCGCCGCGGCGCCGGCGGACAATACGAGCAGAGCTGCAAAACATTGTGATTTCACGCTGACCTCCTGGTGTTCTCCACAGGTGGGGCAGCTCGGCGCAAGACCTGTGCCCATGGCCGACATGTCCGGCATTTCGGATGATCTGGCTCTAGGCTGCGGCCCAGTCGCGCGGCTTCAGGAACACGTCGTACAACCGCGCCTCGGCACTGCCCGGCTCCGGGTGCCAGTCGTAGCGCCACTTCACGGTGGGGGGCAAAGACATCAGGATCGATTCGGTGCGCCCGCCCGACTGCAGGCCGAACAGAGTGCCCCGGTCGAAAACCAGATTGAACTCGACGTAGCGCCCCCGGCGGTAGGCCTGGAAGTCGCGCTCCCGAGCACCGTAGTCGCGCCCGCGGCGACGCTCGACGATCGGGACGTAGGCGGACAGGAAGTGGTCGCCGACACTGCGCAACAGGGCGAAGCTGGTCGGGAAGTCCGGCGCGGCCAGATCGTCGAAGAATATGCCGCCGATGCCGCGCGGCTCGCCGCGGTGGCGGAGGTAGAAGTACTCGTCGCACCACTTCTTGAAGCGCGGGTACAGATCGTCGCCGAACGGCGAGAGCGCATCGCGGCAGGTGCGATGGAAGTGGACGGCGTCCGCTTCCTCGCCGTAATACGGCGTCAGGTCCATGCCGCCGCCGAACCACCACACCGGCTCGATGCCCGCGCGTTTTGCGACGAAGAAGCGCACGTTCATGTGCACCGTCGGCACGTGGGGATTGCGAGGGTGCAGCACGAGCGATACGCCCATCGCCTGGAACGCCCGACCGGCGAGATCGGGACGTGAGGCGCTGGCCGAGGGCGGCAGCTGGCTGCCCATCACGTGCGAGAAGTTGACGCCGCCGCGCTCGAACAGGCGTCCTTCCTCGATCAGGCAGCTGATGCCCCCGCCGCCCTCGGCGCGCTGCCATCGGTCCCAGCGGAAGTCGCGCCCGTCGAGGGACTGCAGGTCGGAGACGATACGGGATTGCAGGCCGGTCAGGTAGGTCAGGACAGCCGCGTCATCGAGCATGTCCGATTTCTCCCGTTCAGCGATGCGCGCTAAGCGCGCGATAACCGATGTCTCGGCGCATGTGCCGGCCATCGAAGCGGATGCGCTCGGCCATCTCGTACGCGCAATGCTGCGCCATGCGAACGTTGTCCCCGAGCGCCGTCACGCACAGCACGCGGCCGCCGTTGGTGATTACCTTCCCGTCCACGAGCCTCGTGCCCGCATGGAATACGTGGCAGTCCTCCTTGTCGTCCGGCAGTTCGACGATCTCGTCGCCTTTGCGCGGATCGTCCGGGTAACCCGCCGCGGCGAGCACGACCCCCAGAGCGAAGCGCCTGTCCCACTCTGCCTCGGCGCGATCGAGCTGCCCCTTCAGGGCCAGGTCGAGCAGTCCGAGCAGGTCGCTCTTGAGTCGCATCATGATCGGCTGCGTCTCGGGATCGCCCAGACGGCAGTTGAACTCCAGCACCTTGAGTTCGTTGGCGGGCGTGATCATCAGACCGGCGTACAGAAAGCCGCTGTAGGGGGTGCGGCGCGCCTCCATGCCGGCGACCACCGGCTGGATCACTTCGCGCATGGCGCGCGCGTGCAGTTCCGGGGTCAACACGGGCGCAGGCGAGTACGCGCCCATGCCGCCGGTGTTCGGGCCGAGGTCGCCGTCGAGCAGACGCTTGTGGTCCTGGCTCGTGGCGAGCGGCAGGACGTTGCGGCCGTCGACCATGACGATGAAGCTTGCCTCCTCCCCCTCGAGGTACTCTTCGATGACCACCCGCGCGCCGGCCTGACCCATGCGATTGCCCACCAGCATGTGATCGACGGCAGCGTGCGCCTCGCTCTGCGTCGTCGCGACGACGACGCCCTTGCCGGCGGCCAGACCGTCCGCCTTGACCACGATCGGCGCACCACGCTCATCGATGTATGCATGGGCTGCCGCAGCGTCGGTGAAGGTGCGGTAGGCGGCCGTGGGAATGCCCCGCTCGACCATGAAGGCCTTGGCGAAATCCTTCGAGCTCTCGAGCTGCGCCGCGGCGCGCGTGGGGCCGAAGATGCGCAGGTCGGCTGCGCGGAATGCATCGACGATGCCCTCCGCCAGCGGTGCTTCCGGACCGACGACGGTTAGTTGCACGTCCTCACGCTTGGCGAACGCGATCAAGGTCGCGATCTGCGTGATGGGCACGTTCCGCACCCCTTTCTCGCGCGCCGTGCCGGCGTTGCCGGGTGCCACGAAGACACGGCCGACCCGGGGAGACTGCGCCAGCCGCCAGGCGAGCGCGTGCTCGCGTCCGCCGCTGCCGATGACCAGTAGATTCATCCGTGCAGGATTGCCGAAAGGAGTTCGATCGCAGGGGCGCTCAATGGCGAAAGTGGCGCGTGCCGGTGAAGACCATGGCGATGCCGTGCTCGTCCGCCGCCGCGACCACCTCATCGTCGCGCACGCTCCCGCCCGGCTGGATCACCGCGCGCGCGCCGGCATTCACCACGACGTCGAGTCCGTCCCGGAACGGAAAGAAAGCATCGGAGGCCACCACCGACCCGGTCAGGGTGAGGCCGGCATTCTGCGCCTTGATGGAGGCGATGCGCGCGGAGTCGATCCGGCTCATCTGTCCGGCGCCCACGCCGAGCGTGGCACCCCCGCTGCAGAACACGATGGCGTTCGACTTGACGAACTTCGCCACGCGCCACGCGAACAGCAGATCCTGCATCTGCTGCGTACTCGGTTGGGCCCGCGTGACCACGCGCAGTGCATCCGGCTGGACGTTGAAGGTGTCGGGCGTCTGTACCAGCATGCCGCCACCGATGCGCTTGATGTCGAGCGCGTGACTGCCGGGTTCGACGGCAACTTCGAGCACACGCACGTTCTGCTTGGCGGCCAGGACCGCGCGCGCCGGTCCGGAGATTCGCGGTGCGATGAGAACCTCGAGAAACTGCTGTGTGACTGCTGTCGCCGTCTCCTCGTCGACTTCGCAATTGAACGCAATGATGCCGCCGAAGGCCGAGGTCGGGTCGGTGGCGAAGGCCCTGCGGTACGCCTCGGCGGGCGAGGGGCCGATGGCCGCGCCGCAGGGGTTGGCGTGCTTGACGATGACGCAGGCCGGCACGTCGAGGGTCTTCACGCACTCCCAGGCCGCATCGCCGTCGGCCAGGTTGTTGAACGACAATTCCTTGCCCTGCAACTGCGCATAGCCTGCCAGCGCGCCGGGCGTCTCCTTCAGGTCCCGGTAGAACGCGGCCTGCTGATGCGGATTCTCTCCGTAGCGCAGATCCTGCACCTTCTCGACGTTCAGGTTGAGGCGTGCCGGGAACACGGCCGTGCTGCCGTCGGCGTCGCGGGAGGTCAGGTAGTTACTGATCGCGCCGTCATAGGCGGCCGTGTGCGAGAACGCCTTGCGCGCGAGCGCGAAACGGGTCGCCCGCGACACCTCTCCCGCGGTGAGTTCCGCAAGCAGTGCCGGGTAGTCGCCCGGGTCGGTGACGATCGCCACGTGCTCCCAGTTCTTGGCCGCCGCACGCACCATCGTCGGACCGCCGATGTCGATGTTCTCGATCGCTTCCTCCAGCGTGCAGCCGGGCCGCGCAATCGTCTGGACGAACGGGTAGAGGTTGACGACCACCACGTCGATCGTTGGTATCGACGCCTGCGCAATGGCGCGCATGTGCTCGTCGAGATCGCGCCGCGCGAGGATGCCCCCGTGCACCTTGGGGTGCAGCGTCTTGACGCGGCCGTCGAGCATCTCGGGAAAGCCGGTGTAGTCTGCGATCTCGGTCACGCGAACGCCCGCTTCCGAGAGCAGCCGTGCGGTACCGCCGGTCGACAGGATGTCGATCCCGAGTTGCTGCAGACCGCGCGCCAATTCCACGACGCCGGACTTGTCTGAGACGCTGATCAGCGCCTGCTTGCTGGTGCTCATGCTGTGCTTGTATGAATGGGACCGGCGTGCGCGCCGCTATTTGATGCCGTAGATCCGGATCTTCTTGCGCAACGTGTTCCGGTTCAGGCCCAGGAGTTCGGCGGCCTGCGTCTGATTGCCGCCCACGCGATGCAGGACGACCTCGATGAGCGGCTTCTCGACGCAGCTCATCACCATCTCGTACATGCCGGCGGGCTTCTCGCCGTCCAGGTCGCGAAAGTAGCCGTCGAGCGTGCGGCGCACGCAGCGCGCAATTTCGTTCTCGTTGATCATGCCGCGAGTGCCTCCCGCATTGCGTCGGACGAACCGGCGCCGGCTTCCAGCCACTCGAAGTGGCGCGCGATCTCGCGCAGCTGGTCGTCGGCCGTTTCGAGTGCATTGATGCGCGCACGCAGCAGATTGCCGTGCGGCGCATCGGCGCATTTCAGATACCACCCGACGTGCTTGCGGGCCACGCGCACGCCGGTCTGTTCGCCGTAGAAGCCGTACAACTGCTCGAGGTGCTCGACCAGGATGCTCCCGATCTGCGACCAGCGCAACGGTTGCGCATGGCATCCCGTGAGCAGGAAGTGCTCGATCTCGCCAAAGATCCAGGGACGTCCCTGCGCGGCGCGGCCGATCATCAGTCCGTCCACCCCGGTTGCGTGCAGGACCTGCCTGGCCTGTTCCGGGGTGAGGATGTCGCCATTGGCGATCACGGGAATGCCGACTGCGGACTTGACCTCGGCAATGGTGTCGTACTCGGCACTGCCGCCGAAACCGCACGCACGTGTGCGTCCGTGCACGGCGAGCGCCTGCACTCCGGCCTGCTCCGCGAGGCGCGCGATGGCGACGGCATTGCGCCGTTGCGGATCCCATCCCGTGCGAATCTTCAGCGTGACCGGCACGTCGACGGCGGCGACGACGGCGTCGAGGATGCGTCCGACGAGGGTCTCATCGCGCAGCAACGCCGATCCGGCCATGACGTTGCACACCTTCTTCGCCGGGCAGCCCATATTGATGTCGATGATCTGCGCGCCGTGCGCGACGTTGTGCCGGGCAGCGGCAGCCATCATGGTGGGTTCGGCGCCTGCGATCTGCACCGCAACCGGTTCGGTCTCGCCGGTGTGATCGCGCCGCCGCCGGCTCTTCGCCGTGTCCCAGAGGTGTGGCTGGCTGGTGGTCATCTCCGACACCGCCATGCCTGCGCCGAGCCGCTTGCACAACTGGCGGAACGGACGATCCGTCACGCCCGCCATGGGCGCCAGGACGAGATTGTTGCGGAGATGGAAAGGACCGATCTGCATCGCGGGCTCGAGAGCTTCCCGTCTCGCAGGGAAAGAGGCGCATTGTAGCGCAATCGCTGCGCGCACCGACCGCTTGTTCCGACCGCTGATGGGTCAGCCGCCGAACATCATGCGCTGCGCGAACATCCGCTTTGCCGGTGGAAGGAGGTCGAGCAGAGTGAGTCCGCACCCACGCACGGTGCGCAGAGGTGCCAGCTCATTCGAGAAGAGACGAACCAGGGAATCGGTGATGCCCGCCGTGACGAGGCGATCGCCGCGTCGCGCCGCGTGGAAGCGTTGCGCGAGTCGCGGATCGTCCAGCGCTGCGGGCGTGCCCAGCATCAGCATCGCGAGCGCCTCGGCGTCGCGCAGGCCCAGGTTCAGTCCCTGGCCTGCCACGGGGTGCAGGGTCTGAGCAGCGTTGCCGAGCAGCACGATGCGCGGCGTGCGTGGCGCGCGGGCCACGCGCAGCTTGAGCGGAAATACGCTGCGTGGTCCGCAGCGCACGAACCGGCCGATGCGATTGCCGAAGGCGTGCTGCAGGGCATCGAGGAATGCGGCCTCGGACTGTGCGGCGAGCGGTTCGGCCGCGGGTGCGTCAACGGTCCAGACGAGCGAATAACCATCGCCGGACGGCAGCAGAGCGATCGGGCCCTGCGCGGTGAAGCGCTCGTAGGCGCGGCCTGCGACGGGGGCATCGCTGGCGACCTGCGCAACCACGGCACACTGCCCGTAGTCGCGATCGTGATGTTCCACCAGTTCCGCCGAGATCTGGCCGCCGTCGGCCAGCACCACCAGGCGCGCATTCCAAGGGGCGGCGGCCGGCCCCGCGAGCTGCACCTCGACCCGGTCCGCATGACTGGTCAGTCCCGATGCTCTGGTGCCGGTGCACACTTCGACTTGCGCCAGAGCACCCAGCCGACGCGCGAGCGTGGCGTGCACCGCGCCATAGGGGCACACGTATCCCAGCGCGGGAACGCCTTGCTCGCGTGCGGTGAGCAGGGTACGTCCCCACCCGCCGGCCTGCGATACGTGCACGGACTCGATCGCGGTGCGTGGATGCGTGTCCGCCCAGACACCGATGCGCTGCAAGATGAGCGCGCTGCCATAGGACAATGCGATGCTGCGCGGATCGTGCGGGTCCACCTCGCGCGCCTCGATCAGGCGCACGGAGAATTGGCCGTGCGCGAGCAGCGCGGCCAGCGCCGCGCCCACCGGCCCGCCGCCGACGATCAGTACGTCGAGCGCAACGCCCATGAACGCTTCAGCCGCGCATCAGCGCTTCGATCTCGGCGATGGACTTCGGCGCATCCGACGTGATGATCTCGCACCCCTGCGGGGTGACGACGGCGTCGTCCTCGATGCGCACGCCGATGTTCCAGAATCGCTCGGGCACGCGTTCGTCGGGGCGCACGTAGCATCCCGGTTCCACCGTGAGCACCATCCCCGGCTCCAGCGTCCGCCACTGACCCTCGCGCTTGTAGTCGCCGCAGTCGTGAACGTCCATGCCCAGCCAATGCCCGGTTCGGTGCATATAGAAACGACGGTAGTCTCCCGACTCGATCACGCCGTCCACGCTGCCGCTGCACAGCCCCAGGTCCACGAATCCCTGGACGAGCACGCGTACCGCCGCGTCGTGCGGATCCTGCCAGGAGTTGCCGGCGCGCGTGCTGGCGATGGCGGCCGCCTGGGCGGCGAGCACCAGCTCGTAGATTTCGCGCTTCGCACCCACGAAGCGGCCTCCGACCGGAAAGGTGCGTGTGATGTCCGACGCGTAGCCATCCAGTTCGCAACCGGCGTCGATGAGCAGGAGCTCGTCCGCGTCGAGTCGCGCGTCGTTGCTCACGTAGTGCAGCACGCATGCGTTGGCCCCGCCGGCGACGATCGGGCTATAGGCGGGCGCCTGCGCGCCGCCTGCGCGGAACTCGTGCAGCAGTTCAGCCTCGATCTCGTACTCGAAACGGCCCGGCCGTGTTGCGCGCATCGCGCGCCGGTGGGCGCGCGCCGAGATGGCCGCCGCCCGGCGCATGATGTCGAGTTCGGATGCGTCCTTGATCAGGCGCATCTCATCGAGCAGCTTGCGTACGTCGCGGATTTCGCCAGGCGCGGCGATACCGGTTCGCACTTGCGCCCGCACCGCATTCAGCCACTCGATCAGCCGGCCGTCCCACTCGCTGTTCTCGCCGACGTCGCAGAAGATCGCCGGCTGGTCCGCCAGCAACTCGGGCATGGCCTTGTCCAGCGTCTCGATGCTGCGCGCTTCGTCCACCCCGAACGCTTCCTGCGCCGCTTGCGGACCGTAGCGAAAGCCGTCCCAGATCTCGCGCTCGATGTCCTTGTCGCGGCAGAAGAGGATCGAGCGAACCTCATCACCCGCGACGATCACCAGCACCGCCTCCGGTTCCGGAAAACCGCACAGGTAGTGGAAGTAGCTGTCGAAGCGGAAGGGGTAGTGTGCGTCCCGATTCCGGATGCGCTCGGGGGAGGTGGACAGGACCGCCACGCCTCGCTTCATCTGTGCAGCGAGGCGTGCGCGGCGCTCGCGGTAAACACCGATGTCGATCATCGCTGATGCTCCTTGCTCGATTGCCGATTATATTTCGCGCCTCCCGGCACGATGTGCATCAGCGCCCGGCTGCGCCGTGCAGGCGCGCACGGCATCGGATCAGGCCTCGGCCCGGCGCAGCCGGGCGTCGAGCGCCTCCAGCCGCGCCGGCGTTCCGACGTCGTCCCACTCGCCGAAAAAGTGCTCCCCGCTCACCCGGCCGCGCGCCATCGCCTCGCGCAACAGCGGTGCAAGCGCGGCGCGCGCGCCCGGGACGATGTGGGCGAACAGCCGGGGGCTGTATACGCCGATGCCCGAGAAGGTGAGCCGCGCATCGCCGTCGGCCAGGACGCGGCCCGCGCGCAGCGCGAAGTCGCCGTGCGGATGGTGCGGCGGATTGTCCACCAGCACGAGGTGCGCGAGATCGGCGCTGTCCTGCAGACGTGCGGCGTGCTCGCGCAGGGCGCCCAGGTCGTAGTCGGTGAACACATCGGCATTGATGACGGCGAAGGGCGTGTCGCCCAGCCACTGCAATGCATTGGCGATGCCGCCGGCGGTCTCGAGCGCCTGGGCCTCCGGCGAGAAGCGGATGTGCACGCCCAAGCGCGAGCCGTCACCCAGCGCCGCCTCGATCTGCGCACCGAGCCACGCGTGGTTGATCACCACTTCCCGCAGCCCGCAGCGCGCCAGCGCCTCGAGGTGGCGCACGATGAGCGGTTTGCCGCCCACGGGCAGCAGCGGCTTTGGGGTGCGGTCGGTGAGCGGGCGCATGCGTTCGCCGCGACCGGCGGCCAGGATCATGACATGCATGGGGCGGTTCAGAAGGTGTACCCGGCCTGCGCCGGCCGGCTCTCGAGGTCGTCGAGAAGCCGCAGGAGCGGGTGCAACTGCGCATAGCGCTCGCACGCTGCACGCAGGTAGCGCATGACCAGAGGCATGTCCTGCAGATAGCTGCTCTTGCCGTCGCGATGGAACAGGCGGGCGAAGATACCCAGCACCTTCACGTGGCGCTGCACGCCCATCCATTCGAAATCCCGGTAGAAGTCTGCGAAGTCGGGTCGTACGGGAAGGCCGGTGGCGCGCGCCTTCTCCCAATAGCGGATGGCCCAGTCGAGCAGGCGCTGCTCGTCCCAGCTGACGTACGCGTCCTTGAGCAGTGACACCAGATCGTAGGTGATGGGGCCGTACACGGCGTCCTGGAAATCGAGGATGCCGGGGCCGGCGGGCGTCACCATCAGGTTGCGCGAGTGGTAGTCGCGATGCACGAACACACGCGGCTGCGCGAGGTTGTTGACCACGATGGCCTCGAACACCGACTCCAGCGTCTGCTGCTGGGCCTCGTTCATGGCGTGCCCCAGGTGGCGCGTCACGTACCAGTCGGGAAACAGGCGCAGCTCGCGCAGCAGAAGCGCCCGATCGTAGTCGGGCAGGATGCCGGGGCGCGAGATGGACTGGAGACGCACGAGGGCGGTGGTCGCGGCGTCGTACAGGGCCGCCGCGCTGGTATCGTCGAGCGCCTGCAGGTAGGTGGTGCTGCCCAGATCCGACAGCAGCAGGTAGCCGTTGTCGAGATCCTCGGCGAGGATGGCGGGCACTTGCACGCCCGCCTCGGCGAACAGGCGTGCGACCTTGACGAAGGGGCGGCAGTCCTCGTGCTCGGGCGGCGCGTCCATGACGATCAAGCTGCGCCCGTCGTTCGTGGTGACGCGGAAGTAGCGCCGGAAGCTGGCATCTTCCGAGGCCGGCGAATACCGGAACGAGCCGGGCTCGAACTGCTGCGCCAGCCACTGATCCAACGACACGGTGCGGGTCAAATTGTTCGTTGCCTCGATGGTGCTTTTGTGCGATTTTATCGCCGAATAACGGCCCCGAGCCAGGACCAGCCTGCGCAACGGGAGCGTAACGTCAGCTCTCGTGCGTCCTGCAGGGCCTCACCGCGCGCAGTTCGCATCTGCCGCGCGTCATGACAACCCACACCGTCCCAGGCATCGCATTGCGTCGTCTCGTCATCGGCCTACTGGCCTCGGTTGCATGGCTGATGCCCGGGCAATCGGCGTTCGCGCAGGCAACCGGTGCGAATGGGGCCGATTTGAAGCCGGGCGCAGGGGGCCTGGGCCTGCGGCTCGAACCCGAGTTGCTGCCCGTCGTCCCCGCCGACTTCGATGACCAGGCGCCGATCTTCCTCGAGGCCGATCGCATAGAAGGCGTCCAGGGCCAACGGCTGGAGGCCCTGGGCGAGGTCGTCGCGCGTCGCCGCGGCCAGTTGCTGCAGAGCGATCGGCTCACCTACTCCTTCACCGAGAACGCGGTCACTGCCAGCGGCAACGTGCGCTTCCGGCGGATGGGCGACGTGCTCACCGGCGACTACGCCTACTACGACCTCGACACCGAAGCGGGCGTGATCAACGCGCCGACCTACTCGTTCCGCCGGGTCCCCGAGCCGACCGCATCGCCGCTCAGCCTGCCCGGCCAGACCGCTTCGGTCTCCGGACCGACCCAGGCGCGCGGCAGGGCCCGCCGACTGCAGATCCGCGACCGCGATCGCTACCGGGCCGAGCGCGCGACCTACACCAACTGCGATGTCGGCGACGACGACTGGCATCTGCGCGTGGGCAGCCTGGATCTGGACCGGCTCAAGGACGTGGGCATCGCGCGCAACGCCACGGTCTACTTCAAGGGTGTGCCGATCCTGTACTCGCCGTGGATCAACTTCCCGATTACCGGGCGCCGCAAGACCGGCTTTCTGCCGCCCGCCTTCGGGACCACCAACAACAGCGGCTTCGAGGTCACCGTCCCGTTCTACTGGAACATCGCGCCCAACCGCGACTACACCCTGTCCCCCCGGCTGCTGGCCAAGCGCGGATTGCAGCTGGGTAACGAGTTCCGGTACCTGTCCGAGCACTACCGGGGCGAGGTGCGCGCCGACTACCTGAACGACCGGGAAACCGAGGAGGATCGCTGGGCGCTGCTGTTGCGCCATTCGCATGCGTTCACGCCGCGCCTGAGCGGCAGCATCGATTTCCAGCGCGTGTCGGACGACACCTACTTCGTCGACCTGTCCAATCGTGTCGCCGCGACGTCGCAGACGAACCTGCCGCACGAGGCGGCCCTGCGCTACAACGGCGATTGGTGGAGTCTGTTCGGGCGTTACCAGCGCTTCCAGACGCTGCAGGATCCGCTGTCGCCCACCACCCCGCCGTACTTCCGGGTGCCGCAGTTGGTGCTCAACGCCGCGCGTCAGAACGTGCGCGGCTTCGACCTGGACTTCTTCGGGGAGCTGGTGAATTTCCAGCACGACGACCTGAACAGCGCGGTACGCCAGATCTACTATCCCACCGTGGAGTACCGCTTCGGCGGCTCGTTCTTCCACGCCACCCCGAAGCTGGGCCTGCACTACACCGCGTACAACTACAGGGACGGTCCCCACTCCAGCGATTCCCGCCTGCTGCCCATTTTCAGCCTGGACACGGGCATGAACTTCTCCCGGCGCGTGAGCGTCTTCGGCAGGTCGCTGGTGCAGACGCTGGAGCCGCGCCTGTACTACGTGTACATCCCGTTCACCGATCAGGACGAACTGCCGCTGTTCGATACCGCAATCGCCGACTTCAACCTGTCACAGATCTTCACCGAGAACCGCTTCAGCGGCTGGGACCGGATCAACGACGCGAACCAGCTGACCGTGGCCGTGACCACACGCTTCCTGGATGCGCGCAACGGCCGCGAGTGGCTGCGCGCCATTCTCGGGCAGCGCTACTTCCTGAAGGAACAGGAGGTCACGCTGGGTCCGAACGACGTGCGCAACTTCGATCGCTCCGACCTGCTGGCCGGTGTGTCGGGCTCGATCACACGCAGCCTGTGGGCCGACATCGGCCTACAGTACAACCTGGACGAGAACGAGTCGTCGCGCCTCAACGCCGCACTGCGCTACCGGCCGCAGCCCGGCAAGGTCTTCAATGCCGGATACCGCTACACGCGCGACCTTCTCGAGCAGGTCGACCTCTCGGCCCAGTGGCCGCTCACCCGCCGATGGACCGGGCTGGCCCGCTGGAATTACTCCCTGCGCGACAAGACGCTCGTGGAGGCGCTCGGTGGCGTTGAGTACAATGCAGGCTGCTGGGCCGCGCGCTTCGTCGTGCACGATTTCATCACCGCGACCGACGAGCGTTCGCGAGCGTTCTTCATGCAGCTGGAACTGTCCGGGCTCTCCAGCCTCGGAACCAGTCCGATGCAGGTGCTGGGGCAGAGCATTTTCGGCTACGGCCGTAGCGCGAACCGCGCCACCACCACGAACCCCTACTACCCCGGCATGCTGGCGGAGTGAGATGCTGCGTATTCCCGATGTCCCTCGTTTTCTCCGCGGCGCCTGTGCGTCGCTCCTGCTGAGCGTCGCGCTGCCGGCATTGCCGCCGCAAGCGAGCGCCCAGGAACTGCTGGATCGCGTCGTCGCCGTGGTCAACAGCGATGTCGTGACCAGGATCGACCTGGACCGCGAACTCGACATTGCCACCCAGACCCTGCGCCGCCAGGGTACGCCGCTGCCTGCGCGAGACGTCCTCGAGAGGCAGATGCTGGAACGCCTGGTGACCAAGAGCGTC
>CAZNBS010000063.1:14126-21680 GCA_964570955.1 uncultured Burkholderiales bacterium
CGATGCGGCGGTGGAGCGCATCGCCTCGGAAAACAAGCTCGACGTGCCGGCCCTGCGGGCGGCCGTGGAACGCGACGGGGTCGCCTTCGAGCGCTTCCGGGAGGACCTGCGCGGGGAGATCCTCCTCGCGCGGCTGCGCGACCGCGAAGTCGACAGCCGGGTCACCGTCACCGATGCCGAGATCCAGAGCTTCGTGCGCGCGCAGGAGGCGCAGCCGGAAAAGGTGGACGAATACAATCTCGCGCACATCGTGATCCAGGTGCCCGAGCGCGCGAGTCCCGAGGAGCTCCAGTTGCGCCGTGCACGTGCCGAGGAGGCCTTGCGCCAGGTTCGTGCCGGTAACGACTTCCGCCAGGTGGCGGCGAGCTACTCGGATGCGCCCGACGCACTACAGGGGGGCGAGATGGGGTGGCGTGCCCCGGGGCGCCTCCCGGCCCTGTTTCTCGAGGCCGTCCGTGCGATGAAGGTGGGCGAAGTGTCGGACATCGTGCGCAGTCCGGCCGGCTTCCACATCCTCAAACTCAACGACAAGCGCGGCAACGACACGCCGGTGATGGTGGAGCAGACGCTGACCCGCCACATCCTCATTCGCCTGAACGAGGTGGTGTCGGAGGCCGATGCCGTGAACCGGCTGGCGGATCTGAAGGACCGCATCGAGCATGGCGCCGACTTCACCGAACTCGCACGCCTGCATTCGGACGACACCTCGGCGGCACGTGGCGGGGATCTGGGGTGGATCTCGCCGGGCGATACGGTGCCCGAGTTCGAGCAGGCCATGCGCAGACTCGAGCCGGGAGAGGTGAGCGCGCCATTCAAGACGGCCTTCGGCTGGCACATCGTGCAGGTGCTGGAGCGGCGCACGCAGGACATGTCGAAGGATCGCCAGAGGTTGAATGCGCGCCAGGCGATCCGCGCGCGCAAGGCGGACGAACAGTGGCAGGAGTGGGTCCGGCAGCAACGCGACAAGGCGTACGTGGAACTGCGGCTGGACGAGCGATAGGATCGCCGTGGCGCGGGCGCCTTCCGCTGTGGGCGGGCATATCCCTCGCCGCCGCTTCGGCCAGAACTTCCTCGTCGATCGCGCCGTGGTGGAACGCATCGTGGACGCGATCGCTCCCGCGCCGTCGGACACGATCGTGGAAATCGGCCCTGGGCAGGGTGCGCTGACGCAGCCGCTGCTCCAATGCGTCGCACACCTGCATGCGGTGGAGATCGACCGCGACCTGGTTGCGGACCTGCGTGCACGCTTTCCCCCGGACCGGCTGACGCTGCACGAAGCCGACGCGCTGCGGTTCGATTTTGCCGCGCTGGGAGATTCGCTGCGCATCGTCGGAAACCTGCCCTACAACATCTCCTCGCCGCTGCTCTTCCGTCTTGCCGACACGCTGGAGTGCATCCGGGACTGCCACTTCATGCTGCAGCGGGAAGTGGTGGAACGCATGGCGGCTCCGCCCGGTGGCAAGACGTACGGGCGGCTGTCGATCATGCTGCAGTACCGCTTCTCGGTGGAGCGGCTGTTTCGCGTCGCGCCGGGGTCGTTTCGACCCGCGCCGCGGGTCGATTCGGCGGTGGTCAGGCTCACGCCGCTGCGTCCTCAGCCCATGGTCGCGCGCGACGACGACGTGTTCTCTCGCGTGGTGGCCGAAGCCTTCTCCCATCGACGCAAGACGCTGCGCAATGCATTGCGCAGCATGGTTCCCGAACCGGCGTTCGCCGCAGCCGGGATCGATGCGGATTTGCGGCCCGAGATGCTGTCGGTGGCGCAGTTCGTCAGGCTCGCCGATGCGATCGCATGATCAGGCGGCCTTGCGCTGGATGAACTCGATCTTGTAGCCATCCGGATCTTCGACGAAGGCGATCACGGTGGTCCCGTGCTTCATGGGACCGGCTTCGCGCGTGACCCTTCCGCCGAGGCGCTTGACGTCCTCGCACGCCTGATAGGCGTCATCCACATCGATCGCGATGTGGCCGTAGGCATTGCCCAGTTCGTACTTCTCGACGCCCCAGTTGTGGGTGAGTTCCAACACCGTCGTCTCGCTCTCTTCGCCGTAGCCGACGAACGCGAGCGTGAACTTTCCGTCCGGATAGTCCTTGCGGCGCAGCAGGCGCATGCCCAGCACTTCCGTGTAGAACTTGAGCGAGCGTTCGAGGTCGCCCACCCGTAGCATGGTATGAAGAATCCGCATAGCAACCTCCCTGCTCGATCACACCTCCACCAACTCGAAGTCCTCCTTGCGTGCACCGCACTCGGGACAGACCCAGTTGACCGGGACATCCTCCCAGCGGGTCCCAGCTGCGATGCCTTCCTCGGGCAAGCCAGCGGATTCGTCATAGATGAATCCGCAGATGAGGCACATGAACGTTCGATAGGCGCGCGCGTCTTGCTGAGGCATTTGCGTGAGTGTCGGGCTGGGTGGGGTGATGGGTTGGAGTAGAATCGAATTCTAACAAACTCGCTGCGCTCTCCCCTCGCCGCATGTCCGACGCACCACCCATCGTCCTCACGTTCGCCGCCACCGATCCCAGCGGCGGCGCAGGCCTGCAGGCGGACATCCTCACGCTGTCGAGCCTTGGTTGTCATCCGCTGTCGGTGGTGACCGGCGTCACGGTTCAGGATACGGTCGGCGTGGAGGATATATTCGCGCTCGATGCGGAGTGGGTGGCGGACCAGGCGCGTTGCGTCCTCGAGGACATGCCGGTCAGCGTATTCAAGGTGGGCCTGCTCGGCAGCGTTGAGATCATCGCGGTCATCGCCGAGATCGTGTCGGACTATCCCGAAGTGCCGCTGGTGCTCGATCCAGTCCTCAGCTCGGGGCGCGGCGACGAGCTTGCCAGCGAGGACATGATTCTCGCGATGCGCGAACTGCTCGTGCCGCAGGCGACGATTCTCACGCCGAACAGCCTGGAGGCGCGCCGACTCGCGCAGGAGGAGTCGGACGAGAACGAGTATCCCTCGCTGGACGAATGTGCGCGCCGGTTGCTTGCGCTCGGCAGCGAGTACGTGCTCATCACCGGCACGCACGAGAACACCGCGGAGGTGCGCAACAGCCTGTACGGACGCGAGGGCCTGCTGCGCACCGACAACTGGCAGCGCTTGCCCGGCAGCTATCACGGCTCCGGTTGCACCCTTGCCTCTGCGCTGGCGGCGATGCTGGCAAACGGACTGGACGCGGCCGAGGCGGCACGCGATGCGCAGGAGTACACGTGGCAGGCGCTGAGCCTCGCCTACCGGCCGGGCATGGGGCAGCACGTCCCCGATCGCCTGTTCTGGGCACGTGACGACGAGGAAGATGGCGAACAGGATTAGCGGGCTGTACGGTGTCACGCCGGAAACGAGCGACGACGCCTGGCTGTGCGAGCGCGTGGAGCAGGCGTTGCACGGCGGCATGGCGCTGCTGCAGTACCGTGCGAAGCAGGCCGATCGCGTGCTGCGCCTGCGCCAGTCGCGTGCGCTGTTGGCGTTGTGCAGGCGTCGGGGTGTCCCGCTGCTGATCAACGACGACGTGGAGCTCGCGCTCGCCATCGGCGCCGACGGCGTGCACGTCGGGCGTGACGATGCGGCACCCGCGCACGCGCGCCTGGTGCTCGGTGCGCACGCCATCGTGGGGGTGTCCTGCTATGCGGATCTCGACCGAATCGAGCTGGCGCGCGGCGCGCGCGCGGATTACGTCGCCTTCGGCAGTTTCTTTCCCTCACGCGTCAAACCCAATGCAGTGCCTGCACCGCTGGACCTGCTGCGCCGGGCGCGCGCGCGCTGCGAGCTGCCGCTGGTGGCCATCGGCGGCATCACGCCGCAGAACGCGCGAGCCGTCGTGGAGCACGGTGCGGACGCGGTGGCGGTGATCAGCGCCCTGTTCGACGTAGCCGACACGTTCGTGGCGGCGCGGGCCTTCGCCGCCTGTTTCGACCGCAGCACTACAGCCGAAGGCATCCCTCATGACATCACGTAACCAGACGCTGTTCGAACTCTCCCAGCAGGTCATTCCCGGGGGCGTCAACTCTCCGGTGCGTGCGTTCCGCTCGGTCGGCGGGACGCCCGTCTTCTTCCAGCGTGCGCAGGGCGCGTACTTCTGGGACGCGGACGGCAAGCGCTACGTCGATTACGTGGGCTCCTGGGGTCCGATGCTGCTGGGCCACGCACACCCCGCCGTGGTGGACGCCGTGCAGAAGGCGGCGGCGGACGGCCTGAGTTTCGGGGCACCCACCGAGGCAGAGTACGAACTGGCGCGCGAACTCACGCGCCTGCTTCCCTCGCTGGAACTGGTGCGGCTGGTCAGCTCGGGCACCGAGGCGACGATGAGTGCGATCCGGCTGGCGCGCGGGTTTACCGGGCGCAACAGGATCGTCAAGTTCGAAGGGTGCTACCACGGACACGCCGACTCGCTCCTGGTCAAGGCAGGGTCGGGCGCATTGACCTTCGGGGTGCCGAGCTCGGCGGGTGTGCCGCCGGATGTCACTGCACACACGTTGGTTCTGGATTTCAACGACCTGCCCGGGGTGGAGCGCGCCTTCGCGCAGCAGGGCAAGGACATCGCGGGAGTGATCGTCGAGCCGGTGGCCGGCAACATGAACCTCGTCGCGCCTGCTCCGGGCTTCCTGCAAGGGCTGCGCGAGTTGTGCACCCGGCATGGCGCGGTGCTCATCTTCGACGAGGTGATGACCGGCTTTCGCGTGGGGCCGCGCGGCGCTCAGGGTCTGTACGACATGCGGCCCGACCTCACCACGCTCGGCAAGATCGTGGGAGGTGGCATGCCGCTCGGCGCGTTCGGGGGCAGGCGCGACATCATGGAGTGCATCGCGCCGCTCGGGCCGGTCTATCAGGCCGGCACCTTGTCCGGCAATCCCGTTGCGGTCGCGGCCGGGCGCGCCACGCTTGCATTGCTGCAGTCGCCAGGCTTCTATGACGCGCTCGGACGCGCGACGCAGACGCTGGTCGGGGGCCTGCAGGACCAGGCGCGCGCGGCCGGACGGGCATTCAGCGCGCAGGCCGTGGGCGGCATGTTCGGGCTGTATTTCAGCGAGAAAGCGCCGACCAGCTATGCGCAGGTGATGGAAAGCGACCGCGAGGCCTTCAATCGCTTCTTCCATGCGATGCTGGAAGATGGCGTGTACCTGGCGCCGTCCGCGTTCGAGGCCGGTTTCGTGTCCGCCGCCCACAGTGCGCAGGACATCGCCGACACCGTCGAGGCAGCCGGTCGCGCGTTCGACCGGCGCTGACGCCTACTTGAGCCCTTGCACGTACTCCGCGACGGCGGCGATATCCGCGTCGGTCATGCGTGCCGTCACGGCGCGCATCATGGCATTCTCGTCGTTCGCCCGTTCGCCGGCCCGAAAGGCCTTGAGCTGGGTGATCGTGTACTCGGCATGCTGACCCTTGAGCCGCGGATACTGCGCGGGTATCCCGGCTGCGTTTGGGGAGTGGCAGCCTGCACAGGCGGCGATTTCCCTCTTGGCATCCCCACCGCGATAGAGCTGCTGGCCTGCGATCGCCAGCTTGGCGTCGCGCGCACTGCCTTGACGCGGCTTCTGCGCCGCATAGTAGCCAGCGACGTCGAGCATGTCCTGGTCGGACAGGCTGGCGGCAATGCCGTTCATGATCGCGTTCGGGCGTGCGCCGGACTTGTATTGGCGAAGCTGCTTGACGAGGTATTCGGGGTGCTGGGCGGCGAGGTTCGGGTAGGACGGAATGGGGCTGTTGCCGTCGGTGCCATGGCACGCTACGCACACCCCCGCGGCGATGGTCTGTCCTTTCGCCGGATCGGCCTTGACGTCTTGCGCGAGCACGGGCGTCGCCAGCGCAGTCACGAGCAGCATGCTTGCGCGCAGATAACTCATCATCGCTCCTGTCTTGGATCCGCTTGGTCCGGTTGCACGGCGCGCATTCTAACTTACTTGCCTTTCCAGAGGCCATGACGCACGAAGGGTTGCTACAGGGGGCGCAGTTCGAGATGGGTGCTGCGCGTCTCTCGCAGCTGCCTGAGGACGTCCGCGCAGAGGTGGCATTCGCCGGACGTTCGAATGCCGGCAAGTCTAGCGCGATCAACGCGCTGACCGGCCGCAAGCAGCTGGCTTTCGTGAGCAAGACCCCGGGCCGGACGCAGCAGATCAACTACTACCGTGTCCAGCCGGGACGCTACCTGGTGGATCTGCCAGGGTACGGCTACGCACGCGTGCCGGCGTCCGTGCAGCGCGCCTGGCAGCAGGTGCTCGGTCGCTATCTCCAGCAGCGGCTGCCGCTGCGCGCCCTGGTGATCATCATGGACGCGCGGCATCCGATGACCGATCTGGACGAGCAGATGCTCGGTTGGTTCGGTCAGACCGGCAAGCCCGTTCGGATTCTGCTGACGAAGGCAGACAAGCTCAGTCGGCAGGCGCAGACACGTACGCTGCGGGTCGTGACACAATCCGTCGAGGCACACTTTGCGAACTGCACCGTGCAACTGTTCTCCAGCGTGACGCGGCTTGGCGTGAACGAGGCGCGCCGGTTCATTCTGGGGAGGTTGTTCGAGGAGTCGACGGCGGTGGATGCGGCCGCGGAATCGGACTCCGGTGCAGCGTAGAATTTGCGCAGAAAAAAGAAAGCCCCCGGTCAAAGGGGAAAACCGGGGGCAAAAGCCTCAACTTGGAATCAAGGCACCCGCTCAGGGAGGAGAAGCGGGAGACGTCACCGTCTGCAAATGAGAGTGGCGCGCTCGCGCAATAGTTCCCCGCGATCGAACCGCCCATTCCGACTCGTCACCTCGAACAGGACCCGCATGGATCTTCTTGGCCGCTTTCCGCAACGTCGTATGCGCAGGCTGCGCCGCGACGACTTCTCGCGCCGGATGGTGCGCGAGAACACCCTCACCGCCGATGACCTGATCTATCCCGTCTTCGTGGTGGAGGGCAGCAACGTGATCCAGCCGGTTCCCTCGATGCCGGGCGTGGAGCGCTTGTCCCTGGATCGGCTGCTGCCGGTTGCCGAGCGCTGCCTGAGCCTGGGCATTCCTGCGCTCGCGTTGTTTCCGGCCATCGAGCCGTCGCTGAAAACGCCGGACGGCAGCGAGGCGGCGAACACCAGCGGCCTGATCCCGAGGGTAGTGCGCGAACTCAAGCGCCGGTTTCCCGCGCTGGGGGTGATGACGGATGTGGCGCTCGATCCATACACCAGCCATGGTCAGGATGGCGTGCTGGACCAGGACGACCACATTCTCAACGACGAAACCATCGCAATTCTATGTAAGCAGGCGCTTACTCAAGCGGAGGCAGGTGTCGACATTGTTGCACCCTCGGACATGATGGATGGCCGGGTGGGGGCGCTGCGCGGCGCGCTGGACGCGGGGGGATTCATCCACACTCGCATCATGGCGTATTCGGCAAAGTACGCCTCGGCGTTCTACGGTCCGTTCCGGGATGCGGTTGGGTCCGCCGCCAATCTCGGCAAGGCCAACAAGATGACTTATCAGATGGATCCGGCCAACGGTGCCGAGGCACTCTGGGAAGTCGGACTCGATCTCGAGGAGGGTGCCGACATGGTGATGGTGAAGCCCGGCATGCCCTATCTGGACATCGTGC
>CAZNBS010000064.1:0-21507 GCA_964570955.1 uncultured Burkholderiales bacterium
CGATGGTCAGGACGTACTCGATGCAGCGGGCCGAGCGGTCTTCGGCGACGATGCGCCGGTCTGTCCACTCCCGCACGGTCCAATCCTGCGCCTGCAGCGCCAGATCGCTCACGGAAGAGTGGAACCAGCCCGCGTCGTCACCCGCCATCACGAGCTTCGCGGTGACCATCGAGCACAGCCCGGCCGCGCGGTAGCAGCGGATGCTGGTGGTCTGGATCGGATCCGGCTCCGGTATCTGAGCGGAGTGCCAGGTCCCCTCGGCGCTGACCACGTCGCCCTTGCTCACCACGAAGGCGGGACCGGGAATCACCGGCGCCTGCCAGAACTCGTTGGTCCGCTGGACCAGATCCATGAACTCCCCCACCAGGATCACGCCCGTGGGCTTCGCCCGGATGTCGCGCTGGAACGCCTTCACCGCCGCACTGAGCCCCGCCGAGGGGCGCCCCGATGGCGCCTGATACAGATAGCGCAGGTCGATCAGGGAGTTCTCCAGTACGAAACGGAACTCGCGCGCGCTCCAGCCGAACACGGGCAGGGCCTCCGTCGCGGGCAGACGCAGCGCCTGGTCCGGCTCCATCGCACCGAACTCCTCGACGCTCACCGCCGCGGCACGCCCAGCGTGCAGCGATAACGCCAGGCTCAGCCCGGTCACCCAGATCCGTATCCTTCCGACACTCATCTCAACGCACTCCTCGTCAGGCGGCGGCGCACGCCGCGCAGGGACTATGCCGCCCGCGCAGGGCAGCGACTTGAGCTGGCGCAAGGCACAACCACCGGGTAAACCAGGTGGCGGGCGCCGCACTGCCCCGATTTTGCTATAGGATGCCCCCTTTCTCCCGGGCGGGAGGATGTCCCGCCGCACCGTTCACTCTCCCGATCTTGCAGGTTCGCACCACGTCCCGCACCACTCGCCCTCTCGTCGCTGCAGCGTGCCTCGTGCTGACCGCCATCCTGCTGATGGACAGCACTGCCGCTTCCGCACAGGAGGTGTTCGAGTTGCAGCCTGAGTACGTGTACGCCAGGCATCGCAAGCCGCGCATCGGCTACACCAAGCCCGAAGTGTTCGATCCGCTCTCCGATCGCCTGTACCGGTCGGGGATGAAGGACTACCCGCCCACTGCGGTGCCCGAGGAGTTGAAGAACGTCGATGCGATGACGCGCATCCAGGGCATGGGCCGCATCATGGCCTGCGCCGACGGGTGGTTCTGGCCCTTCTCACGCACCGCCCGCAAGAACGAGGCGCCAGGGCTGGAGATCGAACTGCTGCAGACGATCGCGAAGAAGCACGGCTGGGAGGTGGACATGTCGTGGGTCAACATGGCCACCCGCTTCGGCCCGGGTGCGCCCGGCGGCGCGTACGACCGCTCCATCAAGAAGGGCGTGTGCGACATCGTGCTCGGGCTCACCATCTCGGGCGACGACCATCACATGGAGCCCAATGCGCTGTCCTTCACCGCGCCGTTCCTGTCCACCGGTTTCGTGCTGGTCACCCAGGGCCCGGCCAAGGGGGTGCGCACGCTCGACGATGCCAAGACGCAGAACATCAAAGTCGGGGTACCCGCGTATTCACCGATGAGCGAGTACGCCGAGGAAAACGGCATTCCGTACACCACCTTCTTCCAGAACTACCAGGTCATCGATGCGATGGTGCGCGGGGAGGTCAACGCGGCGATGATCTGGTCGGGTGCGATCTCCCAGGCGAAGCTGGAACACCCCGAGGCCGAGTTCGAGATGCCCAAGGGCTACGTGCCGGTGCCCGAGATGCGCTGGAACAGCGCATGGGTCGTCAAGACCAAGGAAACCGAGCTGCTGCAGTTCATCAACGAGGCGTTCGCGCAGATGTTGAAGAGCGGCGAGATCAAGCGCCTGTGCGAACGCTACGGCATTCCGTTCTATCCGCCGGTCCCCATGGAGGAGTGACCCGCCGGGTCGCTTCCAGACACGATCAGAGAACAGGAGCGAGGCGATGTTCGACCATATCGTTCAACTGAGCATCCAGTCCGGCGGTTTGATCCCGCTGATGGGCGTGCTATTGCTGGTCACGATTGCGGTGATCGTCGAGCGCCTCGTGTTCTATCGCCGCGCCCTGCGCTCCGGTAACGCCATGGAGCACGACCTGCAGCTGGTCGATTACCAGAACGTCGAGAAGCTGCAGCAGCTCGCGGACCACTACGACGGTTCCCTGCAGCGCTCGATCATTTCGTCGGCCCTGGCCTCGCGCGGCCAGGACGCGGACACCATGGAGCGGCACATCGACGAAGCGATCATGTGGCAGATGCCGAAGATCGACCGCAACGTGTGGGTGCTCGACAGCTCGGTCACGCTGGCGCCGCTGATGGGCCTGCTCGGCACCATCATCGGCATGGTGCACGCGTTCGACATCCTGGGCCAGGGCGGCGTGGCGGGTGCCGCCGCGCAGATGGTCACCGGCGGCATCGCCGAGGCGCTGGTCGCCACCGGCCTGGGTCTGCTCATCGCCATCATCGCCGTCGCGTTCCTCAACTACTTCAACAAACGCGGCCGCCTGGCGCTGCATCAGATGGAGCAGCTCAAGGTGATGGTGATCAACCGCCTGCACGGCGGCGGCTCGGCGCACCACGGGGTCCCGGTGCGCGAGGCGCACGCAGGAAAAGTGACCGACATCGCAGCGGCCCGGAGGGCGTGATGCGCACGGGCCGCAGCAGCTACTTCGAGACCGATCGCCCGCGCGTCGAGGTGATCCCGATGATCGACATCATGATGTTCCTGCTGGTGTTCTTCGTGCTCATCACGCTGAAGATGATCGCCGGGACCGGCGTGGCGATGGAGCTGCCGGCCTCGGCCACGACCCAGGAACTGAAGACCTCGACCATCACCGTCGGCGTGACCAGCGACGGGCAACTGGTGGTGGACGGCAAGGCGGTGGACGGCGAGGCGCTCAAGGCCGCCTTGCTGGATCTCAAGAAGGACAAGGCCGTCGACGTCGTGCTCGCCGGGGACAAGGACGCGTCGCTTCAGACCTTGCTGCAGGCGATGGACGCGGTACGCTCGGCCGGCATCACGTCGGTCGGCATCGCCGCGCGCGCCGAGAAGCCCGCCCCGGCGCCCGCCCAGAAGCAATGACCGGGCACACCGGGCGCGCCAAAGGCGCGCTGTGGGCGCAGCCGGACGAGGAGGACGCGCGTGGCCTCCCGTTCTGGAAGGCGCTGCTGATCGCCGCCCTCATCGAGCTGGGACTCCCCTTCCTCGTGTTCGGCGTGGACTGGTCGTTCCTGGGCCTGGTCCAACCCCCGCCCACGCCGGTGATGAACGTGCGGCTCGATCCGCCGCTCGAACCACCGCCTCCGCCACCCCCGCCGGAGAAGCGCAAACCCGAGCCGCAGAAGCAGATCAAGCAGGTGGAGGTGGATCTGCCTCCGCCGGCTGCCGGGACCAAGCCGAAAATCCTCGTGGCCAAGCCGGAGCCGGAGAAACCTAAGCCCAAGGTCGAAAAGAAAGAGGAACCCGAGCCGGAGCCCGAGCCGGAGGAGCCCAAGGAGGAGGAGGAGGAGGTCGAGGCGCCGCCACTGCCCTCGGTCTTCCAGGACGTCAAGCCGGTGCGCAAGGTCAAGCCGAAGTACCCGGAGGAGGCGGTGGCCAAGAACATCGAGGGCCAGGTGAAGGTGCGGCTGTCGGTCGATTCTGAGGGAACGGTGACCAATGCGGTCATCCTTCTCGCGGAACCGCCGGGCGTGTTCGATGCCTCGGTGCTAGAGGCCGTGCGCCAATACAAGTTCAAGCGCGACGGCACGTCCTACGAAGCCGACCAGCTGGTGGTGTTCAGGCTGGAATGAACCGGGCGCCCCGGCCGGGGCCGGGGCGCCCGTCGTCCGTTGTCCGACTTGCGCCGGAACGACGGCATCACGTCACTGCTGCGAGCGGTCCCGCTGCTGACCTGCCGGCGCATCACCCACCGCGCGATCGTTGCGATCGCCGAAATCGGCGAACCAGCGCTGTACACGTGACCCGTATTCACCGGTATCCATGTCGGGCCAGCGATTCTTCTCGAAGCGCGGCACGTCGCGCAGCGCCTGTCGATCCAGGCGGATCTGCAAATCGCCGTCGTCGTCCTTCGGCATGCGGAAGGCCTGCATGGGCAACGTCGCAATGCGATCGCCCTCGCCGGCATACTCGCCGTCGAAGTCCACCGCGACGTAGCGGATCGACCCGTCGCGCATGTTAACCACCACGTCCTCGACATCCCCGATGTCCTTGCCGGCACTGTCATGCACGTCCGCATCGATCACCTGGCTGGCGCGGCGCAGCAGCGCATTTGGGGCCGGCTCGATCTTAACCGTGTCGCCGCCGAAGTAGCGCTCCACATCCGCCCGATAGGTGTCCTCGCGTGCGTTCCAGCGCGGCCAGCTTCGCGTCTCGAACCCCGGGGCGTTCTCGAGCTGTTCCTTGCCGACGTTGAGCGTGAGGCTTCGGGCGTCCGTACCCAGTCCGAACATCCGGACGGGATACGCGAACAGCTTGTCGCCCAGGCCAGCGAAGCCGCCGAACGACAGGATCGCGTAGTGCACGCGATCGTTGTTCACGTCCAGCACGACATCCTTGATGTCGCCCAGATCCTCGCCCTGCGCATTGCGCACCTTCATGCCGATCAGCTCGCTGGCGCGCATGTCGCGCATGATGCGCTCGCGGCCCGCCTGCGCCTGCGTCGCCTCGCTCGCACCCGGTTCCCGAGGGGGCGTCGTCGCGGCATCCTGCGCCCACGCACCTGCCGCGAACGACAATCCGACCGCAACCCACATTGCTTTCAGCTTCGCGTTTCCTGTCATGGTCTCCGTCTCCAGTTAAATGGTGATGAGGAGACTTGCGCAAGCCGCGTGCCGTTCCGCTGTCGAATGGTCTACCACACCGAACGCTCGCTGCGCGCCTCCTGCCCGGCGCCGCCGAGCACACGTCTCAGCAGCTGTTCCTGGGGGCCGGCGAAGGTTTCGGGGCGGCAATTGGCGGCCGCAAAGAAACGCTCCGGATCGCGCTCGAGCAAGAGCTTCTGCGCGAGCATGAGGTCGGACAGCGGCACGAAGGCCTCGGTAGTGCAACAGTAGAGATTGCCGGTCTGGAGATGGATGACGTTGAACGTCGAGCGGGGCAGGATGCAGAACGTGCCCCGCTCGGGTACACGCACGGTGAAGCAGCCGTGCTTGTCGAGTTCCTGCAGTTGTTGCGGTGTGAGCAGGCGGGTGAGCAGGCGCCGCGCACGCGCTTCCGACACGCGCGAACGGGCCGTGGCGGCATCGCCGATCCAGCGTGCATTCAGCGCCGCATCGCGCACGTCCGCGCCCCGCAGGTCGGGCGCGTCCTCACGGCGCCAGCGCAGCAGCGTCCGGCGCCATCGCCTGAACAGTTCCAGCATGGGAGGGGTCGACGCCCGTGCGGGGTCAGGCGCGCGCCGACCCGCGCGCACCTAATCTCCCTTCAGCCGCCGACCACGCGCGGCACGATCACCGTTTCGTTCTCCAGCGCGTTGAAGTCGGTGACTTTCTCGTCGGCACGACCTTCACCGCGATTGACCTTGAACGCGACCGAACCGGACGCGAGCATGCGCTCGAACAGCGCCCTCGCCTCGCGCTCCGTTGCCAGCTTGGCGTCGCTCTCATCGAACTCGATGACGCGATCGCCCGTGGAATCCAAGACACGCAGAACTTTCATCGTCGTCTCCTCTGCTGCTGGGCCCAAAGACATCCTGCTCGGGGGTTTAGCAATCCTCGCTCCCGATCGCGGTCCAAGGTCGCCCCGTGTCGTGTCGCAAGCGCAGCGCCCCGTCAGAGCGGGGCTCGACCGGGCGACGCCTGTCCGGCCAGTGACGGGCAGACGCCCCATCCCGGGCGCAGCGGCGTAGTTTTTTCACTACGGCTGCCGTACGGCTGCAGATCGGAAACACCGTACACTCGGCGTGGATCGGGGTCAGCGTGCTGGCCCGTTGCGAATCGACATCGGAGGACAACGGCTGATGGCTCAACAGGACGAAGCAAGCGTGGCAGCGCGGATCCGCGCGCGGCTGATCGCGGCGAAACGCCGCTTCCATGCGAACGACAACATCGCGGAGTTCATCGAGGGAGAGGCGGAGCTGCAGGCTCTGGAAGCGGAAGTCGCGCAACGACTGCATGATGTGCTGGAAGCGCTGGTGATCGACTCGACGAGCGACCACAACACGCAGGGGACGGCACGGCGGGTGGCGCGCATGTTCCTGCACGAGGTGTTTCGCGGACGCTACTACCCGCTGCCGGCCGTCACCGAGTTTCCCAACGCGGAACGCCTGAACGAGTTGATGATCGTCGGTCCGATCCGCGTGCGCAGCGCCTGCTCTCACCACCTGGTGCCGATCCTGGGCAAACTGTGGGTAGGCGTGTTGCCCAGCGAATCGTCCAACCTGGTGGGGCTGTCTAAGTACTCGCGCATGGCGCAGTGGATCATGAGCCGCCCCCAGATCCAGGAAGAGGCGATGATGCAGCTGGCCGACCTGATCGAAGCGCGGCTGCGTCCCGAGGGATTGGCGCTGGTGCTCGAGGCAGACCACTTCTGCATGCACTGGCGGGGCGTCAAGGACGAATCGCACATGGTCAACAGCATCATGCGCGGCACCTTTCTGACCAACCCGGAGTCGCGCAAGGAGTTCCTGCAGCTGATCCGCCGGTAGGCAACAGACCGCCTGGCGCCTCGATTCGGCGCATGAGCCGCAGCCCCTGCACCACGACAGGACCGGAATTCGTGCCGCTCGACTGCTCTGGCCTCATCCGCGGTGGATCGGTTCCTGCTTATCACGGCGGCACGAACGGATCATTCCACAGGCATGCACAGACACCCCGACCCTCCCGAAGCGCGGGATGCGCCGCCCCACACCGATACCGCGGAGCGGCGCGGCGCGGTGCGCACGCGCGTGAGCGAACCGGCGACGGTACAGGTGCACGGACAGGACGAGACGCCGGTACGTCTGCTGGAGGTGTCCGCCCGGGGCGCGCGCATCCAACTCGACCCGGGCGTGACACTGGACGCTGAGGTGATCGCGCTGATCATCCCCTTCACGCGCGATCCGGCCGAGGCGGAGCGTTTTGTCGCGCGCGTGGTGCGGCGAAGCGGCAGCGTGCTCGGCCTGCAGTGGCTCGAGGTACCGTCGTTCGAAGCACGCTTCAAGATCGCACGGCTGATGGAGCGCGAACGCGGCGCGCCGACCGTGCTGATCGGCGCTCTGCCCATGCTGCTGTGGCCTTCGGCGCGCGAGCGTTGAGTCGCGCGTGCGCCTATCCCATGCGCATGGCGGACCCTTGCCTCATGGACTCGCCGCAAAAAAAAGCGGCGACCGAAGCCGCCGCAATTCCCTACCTCGAAGCGTGATGGTCGAGTCCCTTGCCTGACAAGCGTCGCAACGGCTTCTTCGTACCACACCGTGACGGCCGAGGCACCGGGTTGGGTGCCCGGGCGTCTTCGAAAGAGTTCTCCTCCCCCTTCGATCCTTTTCGGACGCGCATTCTGGCCGGCGTAGCCGCCCGGAGGTCGCAACCCTAGCACTTCGCCTCGAATCGCGCCACAGTTTCGACGGGCACGCGTCAGCGGCATCGCACTGCAACGTCCCAGGAACGTCGCCTGCGCTCACAGAAGTGCGAGAATGCTTTTTTTGCGACGCGCCATGACGCCATGAATGCGAGCCCACCTTCCCTGCCGGCGGCCGCCGGTACGGTCCTGCACTTCTGGTTCGGTGAAGGTCCCGACGATGTGCCGCGCAAGGTCTGGTTCGCGAATGACGCCGAGTTCGACCGGCTGTGCCGGGAACGCTTCGCGGACACGCACGCGGCCGCGGCAGCCGGCCGGCTCGATCGGTGGCAGGAGACGCCCGCGGGGACCTTGGCGCTCACGGTGGTCCTCGACCAGCTCTCGCGCAACATCTTCCGCGGCACACCGGAGGCCTTCGCACAGGACGGGCGCGCGCTCGAAATCGCCCGGTCCGCTGTCGAGCGCGGGTTCGACTGGCAGCTGCCGCCGTTGCGGCGCATGTTTCTCTATCTTCCGTTCGAGCACAGCGAGGATCGCGCGATGCAGGCGCGCTCGGTGGAACTGTTCGAGTCGTTGCGCGGCCCCGACTGGCTGAACGAAGCGATCGACTACGCCCACCGCCATCGCGACGTGATCGAGCGCTTCGGCCGCTTCCCCCATCGAAACGCGATCCTCGGCCGGTCGAGCACGGCCGCTGAACTGGACTATCTCGCCACCCCGGGTGCCGGGTTCTGAGGGGTCGGGCCCTGGGAAAACCCGGGCTGACCTGACCGATGCCGGGAGCTGTCGACTGGGGCGCAGCGTCGAGGGAAGGTATACTGCGGCGCCATCGTACGACGCCGGTGCGTACAGGGCTCCGGTCGCGACCGACATGACCTCCCGCAGTCCAACGCCTGTCCCCGCCTCGCCCGCCTCCGGCGCGCTCGACAGCGCGCGCCGCGTGCTGCGCATCGAGTCCGAGGCGGTCGCCGCCCTGTCCTCGCGCCTGGACGCGAGCTTCGAGCGCGCCGTGCAGATCATCCTCGGGTGCACCGGCCGCACCGTCGTGAGCGGCATGGGCAAGTCCGGGCACGTCGCCAGCAAGATCGCCTCGACGCTGGCCAGCACCGGAACCCCGGCCTTCTTCGTGCACCCGGCGGAAGCGAGCCATGGGGACCTGGGCATGATCACGGCGCAGGACGTGATGATCGCCCTGTCGAACTCGGGCGAGAGCGGCGAAGTGCTCGCGATCGTGCCGCTGGCCAAGCGGCGCGGCGCCCGCATCATCGCGATGACCGGCAACCCGCGTTCGTCGCTGGCGCGCGAGGCCGACGTCCACCTGGATGCGGGTGTCGCGGAGGAGGCCTGTCCGCTCGGCCTGGCGCCGACCGCGAGCACGACCGCAGCCCTGGCGCTGGGCGATGCGCTCGCGGTAGCGCTGCTGGAGGCACGCGGCTTCGGCACCGAGGATTTCGCCCGCTCGCATCCCGGGGGTGCACTGGGCAAGCGCCTGCTCACGCACGTGAGTGACGTGATGCGTCGAGGCGAAGCGCTCCCGGTGGTGCGCGTCGGCGCCGGCTTGCCGGAGGCCATCCTGGAGGTCACGCGCAAAGGCATGGGAATGACCGCGGTGCTCGATGCCGCCGGCTCGGTGGCCGGGATCTTCACCGACGGCGACCTGCGGCGGGCGCTGGACCGCGGCAGCGATCTGCGGCAATTGCGCGTGGACGAGGTCATGAGTCCCGATCCGCGCACCATCGGACCGGAACAGTTGGCAGTCGAGGCCGTGCGCCTGATGGAGGAACACCGCATCAGCCAGATCCTGGTGGTCGACGCCGACCACGCGCTGGTCGGCGCCCTGAACATGCACGACCTGTTCAAGGCGGGTGTCCTCTGAACGGCGCCTCGCGCGTTGAGTCGATACGTGAACGCGCACGCGCCGTGCGCCTGCTCGTGCTGGACGTGGACGGCGTGCTGACCGACGGGTCGCTGTACTACACGAGCGCCGGCGAGGAAGTGAAGGCTTTCGACATCCAGGACGGCCTGGGCATCAAGCTGTTGCAGGGCGGCAACGTGGGCGTGGCCATCGTCACCGGTCGGCGCTCGCCGATGGTCGAGCGGCGTGCCCGGGAATTGGGGATTGCGCATCTGGTCCAGGGCGCCGAGGACAAGCTGTCCGCCTATCTGCACCTGCTGGCCGAAATCGGCCTCGATGCAGCGAGCACCGCATGCATGGGCGATGACCTGCCCGACGTGCCGCTCCTGCGGCGCTGCGCGTTGGGGATCACGGTGCCGGCGGCGCCCGAGGCGGTGAAGGCCAGCGCCCACCTGATCACGCAGCGCCACGGCGGCCGCGGCGCCGTGCGCGAGGCGTGCGAGGTGATCCTCGCCGCGCAGGACAAGCTGGACCGCGCTATGGAGCCGTATCTGCGTTGAAGGACCGCTGGCTCACCTATGCCCCCATCCTGCTGCTGGCAGGGCTCGCCGGCCTGAGCTACTGGCTCGACCAGAGCGTGCAGCCGTTGCAGGATGAAACTTCCGGCGGGGACGAAGGCCGGCCGGACTTCATCGTGGAGGACGTGAACGCGACGCGCATGGATCTGACCGGGCATCCCCGCTACGCTCTGCAGGCCAGGCGCATGACGCACTATCGCGCGGGCGACACGCAGGCGGTCCTCGATGCGCCGCTGCTCACGCACTACGACGAGAGCCGGGTGCCGCTGACGATCCGGGCAAACGAGGGCCGGCTCTCCAGCGACGGCGACCACGCGTACTTCATCGGCAACGTGGTGGTCACGCAGCCGGCCAGCGGCGAGCGGGAGGAGATGACCATGCTCACCAGCTTCCTGCACGTAATTCCGGATGCGAATCTGGCCAAGACCGACAAGGAGGTGACCTTGATCAAGGGGAATAGCACCGTGAAGTCGCATGGCCTAGAATTCAACAATGAAACTCGTTCCGTCAGACTGCTCTCGAAGGTACGCGGCACGCTCGATACCCCGCCCAAGGCGGCACTGCCCTGGGACCGCCGGCCGCCGCGCTGAGCGGCCCGGCCGCTTCCGCATCCGGACATGATTCGCCTGCCTCCCCGCCTCCGCCCGCTCGCCGCTGTGCTGCTGGCGATGCTGCTCTCCCCGTGCGTTCAAGCCGAGCTCGCAGATCGGGACAAACCCGTGAACATCGAGGCCGATCGCCTTTCCATCGACGACAAGAAGAAGGAGAGCGTGTTCGAGGGCAACGTGACGATGACCCAGGGCACACTGACGCTGCGCGCCGACCGCGTCTTCGTGCGTCAGGATGCCGAAGGCTTCAATCACGCGATCGCCTTCGGCCGTCCCGCATCCTTCAAGCAGAAGCGCGAAGGGACCGATGAGTACATCGAGGGCTTCGCCGAACGCATGGAGTACGACGGCAAGCAGGACAAGGTGCAGCTGTTCACCCACGCCCACGTGACGAAGGGCATCGACGAAGTCAAGGGCGACTATATTTCCTATGACGCTGTCACGGAGTACTACCAGGTCATCGGAGGCGGCCCTGCCGCGGCGACCGCGACCAATCCGCAGGGCCGGGTGCGCGCGGTAATCCAGCCCAAGCGCACGGGCGACCAGCAGGGGCTGCCCGGCGCACGCAAGCCCGAGGCGGGCGACGCCGCAAGCGTGCCGGTGCCCCTGCAGCCGTCGACGGAACTACGGCCCCGGTGAACGCCGGCTCACAGGAAATGGCTGCGCTGAGCGCCGCGGAAGGCCGCGGGGTCCAGCCCCGTTCGGAATTGCGCGTGGAGCAACTGCACAAGCGCTTCAAGGCGCGCACGGTGGTCAAGGACGTGTCCCTGCACGTGCTCAGCGGGGAAGTCGTCGGCCTGCTCGGCCCCAACGGGGCGGGCAAGACCACCTGCTTCTACATGATCGTCGGGCTGATCGCCACCGACGGCGGGCGGATCATTCTGGATCGAAAGAATCTGAACCGCATGCCGATACATAACCGTGCGCGAATGGGCCTGGCGTACCTGCCGCAGGAAGCCTCCATTTTCCGGAAGCTCACCGTGGCGGAGAACATCAAGGCCGTGCTGCAGTTGCGGCTGGACGACCGCGACGCGATCGATGAGCAGCTGGAGTTGCTGCTCAACGACCTGCACATCGCGCACCTTCGCAACAGCCCGGCGGTGAGCCTGTCGGGCGGCGAGCGGCGGCGCGTGGAGATCGCGCGGGCGCTGGCGACGCATCCACGCTTCATCCTTCTGGATGAGCCGTTCGCGGGCGTGGATCCGATCGCGGTGCTCGACATCCAGCGCATCATCCGGTTCTTGAAGGAAAGGCAGATCGGCGTGCTGATTACGGACCACAACGTGCGGGAAACCCTCGGCATCTGCGACCGGGCGTACATCATCAACGACGGCACCGTGCTCGCATCCGGGGCTCCGGACGAGATCGTCTATAATGAAAACGTGAGAAGGGTGTATCTCGGCGAGCATTTCCGGCTCTAGCGACAGTCCCTCATCCTCTGCCTGAGTCGGATCACCTGCGACGCCTCCAGCCCTCATGAAGCACTCCCTCCAGATCAAGCTGTCGCAGCACCTCACGCTGACGCCGCAGCTCCAGCAGTCGATTCGCCTGCTCCAGTTGTCCACCCTCGAACTCAACTCGGAGATCGAGCGCTTCCTGCAGGAGAATCCCCTGCTCGAACGCGAGGAAGGCAGCGAGGAAGAGGCCGCGCCGCAGCCCGTGAGCGTGCTCAACGGCAGCGCCGAGACGACCACCACGACCACCAGCACCTCCTCCGCCAGCGAGGAAAGCAACGAAGGACAGGACAGCCGCGAGCCCGAGGTCGACTGGCTGCGCGACGACTCCGGCGGCAGCTACGGCGGCCACGACGGCGACGACGACTCCGATTTCCCGCAGGTTGCGGCCACTTCGCAGAGCCTGCGCGAGCACCTGCTGTGGCAGGTCAACCTGCTCAAGCTGTCCGAGCGCGACAAGCGCATCGTCACCCTGCTGGTGGACACGCTCGACGACGACGGCTATCTCACGCAGGGGCTGGACGAGATCACCGAAATGCTGCCGGCCGAGATCGAGATCGATCTCGACGACCTGCAGATCGGGCTGAAGCACCTGCAGCAACTCGAACCGGCCGGAGTCGGTGCCTGCAACCTGTCCGAATGCCTCGCCCTGCAGTTGCACGCGCTGCCGCCGGATACGCCGTTCCGCACCGAGGCGCTGACCCTGGTGCTCGAACACCTCGACCTTCTGGCCGCACGCGACTACTCGAAGCTCAAGAAGTTGCTCAAGTGCACCGACGATATCCTGCGCGGGACGCAGCAGCTGATCGTCAGCCTGAACCCGCGCCCGGGCGCGTGCTTCTCCGACGAGGAAGCGCGCTACATCGTTCCCGACGTGGTGGTGAAAAAGGTGAAGGGCATGTGGCGCGCATCGCTCAATCCGGACGCGATGCCGAAGCTGCGCATCAACCGCATGTATGCCGACATCCTGCATCGCAACCGCGACGCCAGCCTGCAGCAGCGGGCCGGCCAGCTGCAGGAAGCCAAGTGGCTGATCAAGAACGTGCAGCAGCGCTTCGACACCATCCTGCGCGTCTCGCAGGCGATCGTCGACCGCCAGCGGCACTTCTTCGAGCACGGCGAGGTGGCCATGCGCCCGCTAGTGTTGCGCGAGATTGCCGACACCCTGGGCCTGCACGAGTCGACCGTGTCGAGGGTGACGACCCAGAAGTTCATGCTGACCCCGCGCGGCATCTTCGAGCTGAAATATTTCTTCGGCAGCCACGTCACCACGGAGACCGGCGGCGCCTGCTCGGCAACGGCGATTCGCGCGCTGATCAAGCAGCTGGTGGCCGAGGAGGATACGCGCAAGCCCCTGTCCGACAGCCAAATCTCGGAGATCCTCGGCAAGCAGGGGATCGTGGTGGCCCGTCGCACAATCGCCAAGTACCGGGAATCCCTACAAATCCTTCCGGTCAATCTCAGGAAGTCCATCTGACTTGTGACGTGCGGCAGGCCCGGCGGCGCCTGCGTCCCGGCGCAGTTGCCGCGCAGCGACATATCCGCTAGGGTCTTGCTGTAATGGTCGGAGTCACCAATCAGCGCCAGAACAGGAGCGGCCGATGAATCTGCAACTTACCGGACACCATCTGGAAATCACCCCGGCGATCCGTGGCTATGTGACCTCCAAGCTGGAGCGCCTCACGCGCCACTTCGATCACGTGATCGACGTTAATGTCATCATGTCGGTCGACAAGCTGCAGCAGCGCATCGAAGCGAATGTTCATGTACCCGGCAACGACATCTTCTGCGAGAGCATCGATGCGGACATGTATGCCGCCATCGACGGGCTGGTGGACAAGCTCGACCGCCAGATCCTGCGGCACAAGGAGAAGATGGTCGGTCAACGGTACAACGGAGCGAACAAACAGCAACGCACTGCAGAGTGAGCGCCCCGCCGGTGCACCGGGCGGCCCTGCCGTCCGGTCGCCGGACGGCGCCGGAGTTGCGATGGTTCCAGTTTCCCAGGCGGGCGTCACGCCGTGAGCCTGCTCGCTACCCTGCTACCGGCTTCCCACGTTCTGCTCGACGTGGAAGCCGACGACAAGCGCGACCTGCTTGACCAGGCGGCCGTGCTGCTCGAGGGGCAGACCGGCATCGACCGCGGACGAATCCTCGACAGTCTTCTCGCGCGCGAGCGCCTGGGCTCGACCGGCCTGGGCCAGGGGATCGCCATTCCTCACGGACGCATCAGGGGATTGGGCACGCCCGTCGGCGCCTTCCTTCGCACGCGCGCGGCGGTGGCTTTCGATGCCCCGGATGGGGCCCCCGTGCGCTTGATGTTCGTGCTGCTCGTGCCCGAGAAGGCCACCGAACTGCACCTGCAGATTCTGAGCGAGCTCGCGCAGATGCTGAGCGACCGGACGGTGCGGACGGAACTGGGCGCCGCCCCCGACGCGGCGGCAGCGCAGCGGCTCATCGCCGGCTGGCAACCCTCCCCCTAGCACCGCCATGCCGCGCGTCAGCGTCGCCCAGCTCTTCAAGGAGAACCAGGAAGCGCTCCAGCTGTCCTGGCTGGAAGGGGAGCATCTCACCGACGCGGCGCTGGACACGCGCCACATCAACCAGTCCAACGAAGGCATCATCGGGCACCTCAACTTCCACCATCCCAACTGGATCCAGATCTTCAGCCGCACCGAGGCCGCCTACCTCGACTCGATGACCGAGGCCCAGAGCATGCAGGCGTTCACGCGTTTGCACGAGAGCGGTCTGGCCTGCATCATCGTGGCGGACAACGAACCGGCCACGCCCGCGCTGCGCCAGTTCGCCTCGCGCATGCGCGTGCCGCTGATCGCCTCGCCGCTGCCCAGTCTGCAGATCATCTGGGTGATCCGCACCTACCTCGGCCGCGCCCTGGCCGAGTTCGTCACCCGCCACGGTGTCCTGCTGGACGTGCTCGGCATGGGCGTAATGCTCACCGGCGACAGCGGCGTGGGCAAGAGTGAATTGGCGCTCGAGCTGATCACGCGCGGCAGCGGCCTGGTCGCCGACGACGTGGTCGAGCTGTACCACATCGCACCCGAGACGCTGGAAGGGCGCTCGCCGGAACTGCTGAAGGACTTCCTCGAGGTGCGCGGACTGGGCATGCTGAACATCCGCACCATCTTCGGCGAAACCGCCGTGCGGGTGCGCAAGAACCTGAAGCTCATCGTGCAGCTCGAGCGCCCGGTCGGCGGGGTGATCCCGGGGTTGGAGCGGCTGCCGCTGACCGCGAGCTTCGAGGAGATCATGGACGTGAACGTGCGCAAGGTGGTGCTGCCGGTGGCGGCGGGGCGCAACCTGGCAGTACTGGTGGAAGCTGCGGTGCGCAATTACGTTCTCCAATTGCGCGGAATCGACAGCACGCAGGAGTTCATCAAGCGTCAGGAGCAGCACTTTGGCCGAGATACATGAGCTGGAGCTGGGCACCGGCTCCAGCCCGATGCGTGTCGTCCTGGTCACCGGCATGTCGGGCTCGGGCAAGAGCGTGGCGCTCAACGTGCTCGAGGACATCGGCTACTACTGCGTGGACAACCTGCCGGCCAACCTGATCGGCCAGGTGGTGGACTTCCTGCAGCGAACCGGCTACCTGCGCATCGCCGTCAGCGTCGACGTGCGCAGCGGCCCCACCACGCTGCGCGCGTTGCCGGACACGATCGACGAGCTGCGCAAGCGCCAGATCGACCTGCGCGTGCTCTTCCTCGACGCGCGTACCGAGACCCTGGTCAAGCGCTTCTCGGAGACGCGGCGGCGCCATCCGCTGTCCGACGAAACCCTCACGCTGCCCGAATGCATCGACGCCGAGCGCCAGATGTTGCAGGCGGTATTGGCACAGGCGCATCGCATCGACACCAGCGAGCTGTCGACCAACGCGCTGCGCGCCTGGGTGAAGGACTTCGCGGGACTGCCCGGCGTCGGCTTGACGCTGCTGTTCGAGTCCTTCGGCTTCAAGCACGGGATCCCGCTGGATGCAGACCTGGTATTCGACGTGCGCTGCCTGCCGAATCCGCACTACGATCCGGTTCTGCAGCCCCTGACTGGTCGCGACCAGCAGGTCATCGCCTTCATGGAGGGCGTACCCGACGCCTGTGCGATGCTCGAGGACATCATCCGCTACGTCGAGCGCTGGCTGCCCTGCTTCGTGCGCGACAACCGCAGCTACCTCACGGTGGCGATCGGCTGCACCGGCGGGCGGCATCGCTCGGTGTACTTCGTGGAAACCATGGCCGAGCGCTTCCGCAGCACGCTGCCGGTCCTGGTGCGGCATCGCGAGCTGGGCGCATGAGGCGTGCGCGGGCCGGGTGGGTGCTCGCGGCGCTGGCAATCTCGGCGCCGCTGCAGGCCGCGGACTGGACGCGCGTGACGGCCAAGGACCAGCACGAGCACTACTACGACCGTGGCAAGCTGGCCATCGAGGGTGAGCAGATCACCTACTGGCGGCGCGTCGTGTTCCGCCCCGCGCAGCCCACGCGCAACGGCGTCGCTGCCAGCGCCATGTATCGCGAGCGCATCGACTGCGGACTGCATACGCACCGAACGCTCGGGTATTTGCTATACGCCCCGGACGGGAGCGTGCTGGAGAACGTGTACACTCCCGAGGCGCCCGCCGGGCCGATCGTTCCGGAGACGGTGGGCGACCGCTTCGAGAGCGCGATGTGCACGCTGGTAGCGCGGGAACGTTCGCGCAACGTCGCCCGGCGCGACGCGCAGAAGGCGGCGAAACCAGTCCCGCCGGTCACGGACAGCCCCGCCGCAGCAGCGGCCGGCCCTGTGGGGTCGAATACGTTTCCCGACCCCGAGACGCTGGATCAGGCCCAGCTGCTCGCCGAGATCGCACGTCTGGAGGTACGCCTCGCGCAGTTGCGTGCGCGCCTGCTGCAGAGGGAAGCGTCGCCTGCTGCATCCCGGGAGATGCCATCGCCCGGTCTGCCCGATCCTGTCGTACTGCCGGACGAACCGCGGGCGGCGGTGCTCCCCGCCGGGACGCCTACGCCATGACGACGGACACAGCGTCCATCGCGCTCGCCTTCACCGGAGCATCGGGCATGCCCTACGGCGTACGCCTGCTCGAGTGTTTGATCCAGGCTGGTGTACGGGTCGATCTGCTGTACTCGCAGGTCTCGCAGATCGTCGCGCGCCAGGAGATGGACCTGCCCCTGCCCGGCCGCGCCAAGGATGCGGCGGCCTTCTTCGCCGAGCGCTTCGGGGCTCGGGCCGGACAGCTGCGCGCATTCGGACGCGAGGAGTGGTTCGCGCCCGTCGCGTCCGGCTCGAATCCACCGGATGCAATGGTGGTCTGTCCCTGCAGCATGGGGACGCTCGCCGCGATCGCGCAGGGTCTTGCGGACAACCTGATCGAGCGTGCCGCCGACGTCATGCTCAAGGAATCGCGGCGCCTGATCCTGGTACCGCGCGAGACGCCGTTCTCCGCCATTCATCTGGAGAACATGCTGCGCCTGGCGCGCGCCGGCGCAATCATCCTGCCCGCCAATCCGGGTTTCTATCATCACCCACAGCGTGTCGAGGATCTGGTGGACTTCATCGTCGCCCGCGTGCTGGATCAGTTGCACATCGCGCACACGCTGATGCCGCGCTGGGGTACGCAGGACGGCGATGCCTGAAACCGGCACGGTAGAGCTGCCGATCTTTCCGCTCGGCACGGTGCTCTTCCCCGACGGCCTGCTGCCGCTGCGCATCTTCGAGCAGCGCTATCTGGACATGACCAAGGCCTGCATCCGCGATAACACCCCGTTCGGCGTCTGCCTCATCCGCGACGGCAAGGAGGTAGGCGAACCGGCTGAACCGTTCGAGACCGGATGCAGCGCGCGCATCGTCGAGTGGGACATGCCGCACCTGGGGATGTTCTCGCTGCTGTGCCGGGGTGAGCAGCGTTTCCGCATCGTCGAGCGCTGGGTCGAAGCAAGCGGCCTACAACGCGCGCGGGTGCGGCCGCTGGAGGCATCCCCCGCGCAGGACCTGACCGCGCGACACGCAGAACTGGGCGTGTTGCTCGAGCGCATCGTGCAACAGGTGGGTGCGAGCAATTTTCCGCAGCCGCTGCGCACCGGGGATGCCCACTGGGTGGCGCGCCGGCTGTGCGAAACCTTGCCGCTGGAGAGCGCGCTCAAGCTGCGCGTGCTGGAAGGCGACGACATCGGCTCGGCACTGGACGCACTCGGCGACTTCCTCCGGCGCAACGGCGCGCTGTAGACGCGCACACGCCCCACTCACGCCAGGGCGATGCCGGCCTCGCGCACCAGGGCAAGCAGGATCTTGCGCACCGGGACCGGCACGGCTGCACCCAGCGCATCGGCCGGCGTCAGCCACACGCGCCCGGGCGCCTCCGCGCGCGGCGCGCGCGTCACCTGCGCGAGCAGCGGATGGATGCGCAGGCGAAAGTGCGTGAAGCCGTGTTCGATCGGCCCAAGGGTCCGCACAGCCGTCAGGTCCAGTCCGAAGCGGGCGCGCACCTCCTCGTGCGCGCGCTCGCCGTCGACCTCCGGAAAGCACCACATCCCGCCCCAGATGCCCGGAGCAGGACGCTTCTCGAGCAACAGTTCTTCGCCCGCCCGCAGCACCAGCAGATGCGTCTCGCGCTGCGCAAGCACCTTGGTCGGGCGCGCCGTGGGCAGCTCGGCGGTTCGATTCTGGCGTCGCGCCACGCAGGTGTCGCGCACCGGACAGGCAATACACTTCGGCGCGCTGCGCGTGCATACGCGAGCGCCCAGATCCATCAATCCCTGCGTATAGGTTTCGATGCCCGTCGCGGGCAGCAGCGATTCGGCAAGCGCCCACATCGCCTGCTCCACCCGCCGCTCGCCCGGATAGCCGTCGATGCTGAAGTGACGCGCGAACACGCGCTTGACGTTGCCGTCGAGGATGGCGCAGCGCTGCCCGTAAGCGAACGCGCAGATCGCCGCAGCCGTCGAGCGTCCGATGCCCGGTAGTTCCTGCATCGCATCGGGCGTTCGCGGAAAGCCGCCCCTCGCAACGACCGCCTTTGCCGCCGCATGCAGGTTGCGCGCGCGTGCGTAGTAGCCCAGTCCTGCCCAGCACGCCAGCACCTCGTCTTCGCTCGCTGCGGCGAGCGCGGCGACGTCGGCAAAGTGCGCCAGGAAGCGCTGGTAGTACGGCACCACGGCAGACACCTGCGTCTGCTGCAGCATGATCTCGGACAGCCAGATGCGGTAGGGGTCGCGCGTGTTCTGCCAGGGCAGGTCGTGTCGTCCGTGCACGCGCTGCCAGGCAACGATGCGGGCGGAGAAGGTGTCGGCAGCGTGGAGCACGATTCAGGGAGAGCATGGTCGTGTGGGCAGCCGCATCTTACCGAATCGATGCGGCGCCCGACGCTACGCGACTGGCAGCGATACCTCAGCGTTCACCCGCAGCAGGCCGACTTCGCCGCAGCCTTGTCCCCGGAGTTCCCGTCCCCGCTGGAAGGTCCGCAGCAATCGGCTGCGAGCGGTGCAGGACTGGGCGTACAACAGCTCGCGCCATTCTCCGCGGTCTGCTGCAGGGTATCGGCGCCGAACACAGGAATGGTGTCGAGCGTATGGAACGTCTCCCAGGCGATGCCCTGCGGATCGGTGATCCAGTACTTGTCCGACTTCGCATAGCAGCAGTTTGCACCGACCTGATCGAGGGCTGAAATCTCGGCGCTGCCGACCTGCGTGCGCAAGGCGCTCAGCTCCTGCTCCGACTCCACCTGGACGCCAAGATGATCCAGCCCCGGCGCGGCGCCGCGTCGCGCTATGGCGAAGTTGATGCGCGGATCTTCCAGCATCCATTTCGCATAGTCGTCCTTGCGCACGGACGGCGCCTGTCCGAACACGGTGGAGTAGAAGCGGATGTTGGCGTCGAGATCCTCGACCGATACATGCACATGAAAGCGTTTCATCATCGACTCCTCGTCGTGCGTTTCGTGGAAGTCGGGCAGCAGCGCGACAGAGCCGTCTCCATCGTCTCCAGGCAGTCGCTCGGCATGCCCTTGCAGCAGTTACGGGTCAGGAACGTCATCAGCGCAGCCATGCGCTCGAAATCCGCGCTGTAGATCACGAACCGGCCTTCCTGCCGCGCGTGGGTCAGGCCGGCAGTACTGAGCTCCTTCAGGTGGAAGGACAGCGTGGCTGGCGCGACGCCAAGCGATTCGGCGATCGCGCCCGCGGGCATGCCTTCCGGACCGACCTCGACCAGCAGGCGGAAGATTCCCAGGCGCGTCTCCTGCGCCAGCGCACCCAGAGCGGTGACAGCATCGTGCGTATCCATGTTTCTATAATTGTCCAAATGTAGTAGGATGTCAAGGCCCCACTCGTGCCTAAGTACAGCCGACCCATGACGACGATCGCTTCCCCGCAGACCGATGCCACACCGCGTCGGATGAAGAGCCTGTTCGAACGCTACCTGAGCGTGTGGATCGGCCTCGCCATCGTCGGCGGAATCCTCCTCGGAAGAATCGCACCCGAGTTCGCACGCACGCTCGACGCGATGGCGATCGAGGTGAATGGTGCACCCGTCGTGTCGATCCCGATCGCGGTGTGCCTGTTCTTCATGATGTACCCGATCATGGTGAAGATCGACTTCGCGTCGGTGGTTCGGGCAGGCCGCAGTACGAAGCCGGTGCTGCTGACGCTCTTCGTGAACTGGGCGGTGAAGCCGTTCACCATGTATGCAATTGCCTTCCTGTTTCTCGGCGTGCTGTTCCGCGCCTTCATCGGAGAGGAGGCCATGGATCTCGTGAGGATGCCGTTCGGCCTCGATCTTCCGGTCGGCGCTACGCATGGCGCGGGCACAGTCGTGTTGCACGAGGGCACGAAGATGCTCGAAGTGCCGCTGTGGCGCAGCTACCTTGCCGGCTGCATCCTGCTGGGCATCGCGCCCTGCACGGCCATGGTGCTGGTATGGGGCTACCTGGCCCGCGGAAACGACGGCCTCACGCTGGTCATGGTGGCCATCAATTCGCTCACCATGCTGCTGCTCTACGGGCTGCTGGGTGGATTCCTGCTCGGCGTGGGACGGCTGCCCGTGCCTTGGGAGGCATTGCTGCTGTCGATCGGCGCGTACGTCGCACTGCCGCTCGTCGCCGGCTACTTCTCCCGGAAATGGATCATCCGCGCCAGAGGGGAGCCGTGGTTCCGCGACAAGTTCCTACATCTGCTCACACCCATCACGATCACCGCGCTGCTGCTCACGCTGGTGCTGCTGTTCTCGTTCAAGGGCGAGGTCATCCTTGCCAATCCCCTGACCATCCTGTGGATCGCGATCCCCCTGTTCGTCCAGACGGTATTGATCTTCGCCGCCACCTACTGGGCTGCCCACCGCTTGCGGCTCTCCTACGAGGACGCCGCGCCGGCGGCGCTGATCGGTGCATCGAATCACTTCGAGGTCGCCATCGCGACAGCGGTAATGCTGTTCGGTCTATCCTCGGGCGCCGCGCTGGCCACCGTGGTCGGCGTGCTGATCGAAGTTCCGGTCATGCT
>CAZNBS010000065.1:0-21439 GCA_964570955.1 uncultured Burkholderiales bacterium
AGGCACCGGATTTTGATTCCGGCATGCGAAGGTTCGAATCCTTCCTCCCCAGCCCCGATCGCCAGGGCATCGGGACAGCGCCGCTCGGGCGCTGTCAGGATGCAGCGAGTCGGGTGCCGGTCCAGGACAGCCGCAATCGTGCGGCTGTTTCGCTTTGATGGAGAGTCGGGTGCGACCGGGACGAACCGCGATGCGCGCCGACAGGAACATGGCCTACGACAGCTTGATGGTTTTCACGGGCAGCGCGAATCCGAAGCTTGCCCAGGACGTCGTCAAACATCTCAATATCCACCTGGGTCGGGCCACCGTCAGTCGTTTCAGCGACGGCGAAGTGATGGTCGAACTCCTGGAGAACGTGCGCGGGAAGGACTGTTTCGTCCTCCAGTCCACGTGCACGCCGACCAATGACAGTCTGATGGAAGTGATGCTCATGGTCGACGCGCTACGGCGCTCGTCGGCCGAGCGCATCACGGCGGCCATTCCCTATTTCGGGTATGCGCGTCAGGACCGGCGGCCGCGCTCGGCGCGCGTGGCGATCAGCGCCAAGGTGGTGGCGAACATGCTCCAGGCGGTGGGGGTCGACCGGCTCCTCGTCATGGATCTGCACTCGGATCAGATCCAGGGGTTCTTCGACATCCCCGTCGACAACATCTACGCCACGCCGATCCTGCTGGGCGACGTGTGGAAGCACGGCTACCACAACCTGGTGGTGGTCTCGCCGGACGTCGGTGGCGTGGTCCGCGCGCGGGCGTTGGCGAAGCGGCTGGATTCGGATCTCGCCATCATCGACAAGCGGCGCCCACGCCCGAACGTCGCGACCGTGATGAACATCATCGGCGAGGTGACCGGCCGTACCTGCGTCATCATGGACGACATGGTCGACACGGCCAACACCTTGTGCGAGGCCGCAGCCGCACTCAAGGAGAAGGGTGCCGAGCGCGTGCTTGCCTACTGCACCCACCCGGTCCTCTCCGGGCAAGCGATCAGCCGCATCTCGAACTCGGCGCTCGACGAGCTGGTGGTGACCGACACCATCCCGTTGTCCGCCGCTGCGAAGGAATGCAGGCGCATCCGTCAGCTCTCGGTCGGCGAACTGCTTGCGGAGACGATGCTGCGCATCAGCAACGAGGAGTCGGTGAGTTCCTTGTTCATGGAGTAAGACGAGGGGCTGAGGCCTCGCCACAGTCCCAGTGTGCAACCCGCTGCCTGGTCGCGGACAGCGGAATCTACGGAGAAGCATGATGGCAATCGAAGTGAACGCAGTGCCGCGTTCGACGCAAGGGAAGGGTGCGAGCCGCCGCCTGCGTCATGCGGCAAAAGTCCCCGGGGTGGTGTACGGGGCTGGTCAGGATGCGCAGTCGATCGAGCTCGATCACAAGGCGCTCAAGCAGCAGCTGAAGCTGGAAGCCTTCCACGCGTCCATCCTCTCGCTCAACCTCGATGGGCAGAAGCAGCAGGTCCTGCTGCGCGACTATCAGATGCACCCGTGGCGCATGGAAGTGCTGCACGTCGATTTCCAGCGTGTTGCGGCCGATCGTCGGATCCACATGAAGGTGCCCCTGCACTTCATGAATCAGGAGAGTGCCCCGGGTGTGAAAATCGGCGCTGGCACGGTCAGCCACGTGCAGTCCGAGATCGACGTGAGCTGCCTGCCGGCGGACCTTCCGGAGTACGTGGAAGTGGACATCGGCGAGATGCAGGCCGGTCAGTCGCTGCATCTGTCCGATCTCAAGCTGCCTCAGGGTGTCGAATCGGTTGCGCTGCGCGGGGGCGACGACCTGGTGGTGGTGACCATCCAGGTGCCTCGCGGCGAAGCCGCCGCCGAGGAGGCGCCCGAGGCGGCGGCCCCCGTCGTGGCAGCTGCCGAGAAGAAGTAATCGATCTGGGGAAGCCTCGCTTCTCCAGCCCACCGAGGCCCGCCCGCTCGATTCCTCTGCCGGCGGGCCTCGCCGTTTCTTCCTGAACCCGGAGCACGGTCCATGCGCCTCGTCGTTGGCCTGGGCAATCCCGGCGCCGAGTACGAAGCCACGCGGCACAACGCGGGATTCTGGTGGGTGGAGAATCTCGCCGACGCGCAGGGCGTGGCGCTGCGCAGCGAGGCGCGCTTTCACGGCAAGGTCGCCCGCCTGCGCGCCGCGGGCGGCGAATGCTGGCTGCTGGAGCCGCAGACGTTCATGAACCTGAGCGGCCGTGCCGTCGCGGCACTTGCCACGTTCTACAAGCTCGCGGTGGGGGACATTCTCGTGGTGCACGACGAGCTGGACCTGCCGCCGGGCAGTGCGCGCCTGAAGCGGGGCGGCGGCACCGCCGGACACAACGGCCTGAAGGACATTGCGCGCCACCTCGGGCCGGATTTCTGGCGTCTGCGCATCGGCATCGGCCACCCTGGCGACCGGGCAGAAGTCGCCGGCTTCGTCCTGCGCCCGCCGCGCAAGGAGGAGGCGGCGCTGATCTCGGAGGCGATCGAGAAGTCGCTGGACGTGTGGCCGGACATCGCCGCCGGACACATGGAGAAAGCCATGCACCGCCTGCACAGCGCCGCGTGACCCGCGCCTCGTCCCACAGTCGTTCAACGGAACCCACATGAGCCTCAAATGCGGCATCGTCGGCCTGCCCAACGTCGGCAAGTCCACCCTGTTCAATGCGCTGACCAAGGCCGGTATCTCCGCCGAGAACTATCCGTTCTGCACGATCGAGCCGAACGTGGGCGTGGTGGAGGTGCCCGACTCGCGTCTTGCGCAGCTCGCCGCCATCGTCAAGCCGCAGAAGGTGATGCCCGCGATCGTGGAGTTCGTCGACATCGCCGGCCTGGTGGCCGGTGCATCGAAGGGCGAGGGGCTGGGTAACCAGTTTCTCGCCAACATCCGCGAGACCGACGCGATCGCGCACGTGGTTCGCTGCTTCGACGACCCGAACGTCGTGCACGTTGCCGGCAAGGTCGATCCCGTCTCCGACATCGAGACCATCAACACCGAGTTGGCGCTCGCCGATCTGGCCACCGTCGACAAGCAGCTGGCGCGCTACGCAAAGGTGGCCAAGGCCGGTGGCGACAAGGAGGCGCAGCGGCTGGTGGCGGCGCTGGAGAAGGTGCAGGGGGCGCTCGATCAGGCGCGTCCGGCCCGATCGGTCGATCTGTACGAGGAGGAGAAGGCGGTGCTGCGCCCGCTGTTCCTGCTCACGATGAAGCCCACCATGTACGTGGCCAACGTGGACGAGGGCGGTTTCGAGAACAACCCTCTGCTCGATCGCGTGCGCGAATACGCGGCAAAGGAGGGCGCGCCGGTGGTGGCGATCTGTGCCTCGATCGAATCCCAGATCGCCGATCTCCCGGACGAGGACAAGCAGGTGTTCCTCTCGGACCTGGGACTGGCCGAGCCGGGCCTGAACCGCCTGATCCGTGCCGCGTTCGATCTGCTCGGCCTGCAGACCTACTTCACGGCGGGTGTAAAGGAGGTGCGGGCCTGGACCATCCGCAAGGGCGACACCGCGCCCAAGGCGGCGGGGGTGATTCACACCGACTTCGAGAAGGGTTTCATCCGGGCGGAGGTCATCGCCTTCGCCGACTACGTCGCCCTGAAGGGAGAGCAGGGTGCCAAGGAGGCGGGGAAGATGCGGCTGGAAGGCAAGGAGTACGTCGTGCGCGATGGCGACGTCATGCACTTCCGGTTCAACGTCTGACCGCCCTCACGCGCGCGCGGCGTCGCGCATGCGGCGCAGATAGCCGGTGGCCTCCTCCGGCGCCAGGGCCGGGCTGAACAGGAACCCCTGCATGCTGAGGCAGCCCAGACGGCGCAGGGCGTCGCGGTGCACCGTTCGTTCCACGCCCTCGGCCACCAGGTGCAGGTCCAGGCCGCGTGCGATGCCGATGATCGCGTGCACGATCGGACTGTGGCTGTCACCCTCGTCCAGCTCGCGGGTGAACACCTGGTCGATCTTGATCGTGTTCACCGGCAGGCGCTGCAGGTAGCCCAGCGACGAATAGCGCGTGCCGAAGTCGTCGATGGAGATGCGCACGCCCTGCTTGCGCAGCTGGCGGATCTTGTCGATCGCCGCGTCGACGTCTTCGATCAGCACGTTCTCGGTGATCTCGAGCTCGAGTCCGTCTGCCGGGATGCGATGACGCTCCAGCGCCTGCGCCACCCGCTCGGTGAAGTCGCCACGCTCGAAATCGCGCGGCGACACGTTCACCGCCACGCGCACGTCACCGAAACCGTCGCACCGCCACTGCGCGAGCTGTGCGCAGGCGCAGTCGAGCACGCGATCGCTCAGAGCCGAGATCAGCCCGGTCTCCTCGGCGATATAGACGAAACGCGCCGGATCGAGCTGACCGAGCTTGGGATGGTTCCAGCGCACCAGCGCCTCCACGCACTCGACCGTGCCCTTGGCCACCTCGTGGATCGGCTGGTAGTGGACCTGCAGCTCCTGGCGCTGCAGGGCGCGCCGCAGCTCGCCCTCGAGATTGATCTTCTCGCTGTAGAGGCTGCTCATCTCCTTGGCGAACACGCCCACGCTGTCCTTGCCCCGCCGCTTGACCTGGTACATCGCGAGGTCGGCGTTGCGCACCAGTTCGTCTTCGTTGGCGCCGTGGTCCGGAAAGACGGACAGGCCGATGCTCGCCGTGGCGCTCAGCTCGTCGTTCTCGATCACGAAAGGCCGGCGCAGGGCGTCGAGGAACTGCTGCGCCTTCTGCGCGGCATCGTCGGGACTGCGCAGATCGGGCACCAGGACGGTGAACTCGTCGCCGCCAAGGCGGCACAGCGTATCGCTGCTGCGCAGCTGGCGCCGCAGGCGGCCGGCCACCTGCTGCAGGAACAAGTCCCCGCGCACGTGACCGTAGGTGTCGTTGATCAGCTTGAAGCGATCGAGGTCGATGAACATCACCGCCAGTCGGGTCCGGTGCCGTCGCGCCTGTGCGATCGCCTGGCGCAGGCGGTCGCGGAACAGCGTGCGATTGGGCAGGCCCGTGAGCACGTCGTAGTAGGCGTGGTAGCTGACCAGTTCCTCCGCGCGCTTGCGATCGGAGATGTCGCGGCCCACGCCGTAGGTGCCGATGAAGCCCGCCCGCGGCTCCGCCGCGCGCTCGGTGGCGGGCGGGTCGATGGAGTCGCGCACATCCGGCGCGTACAGTCCGACGGCGCTCAGCACGATGGTGCAGGGCGTGCCGTCGCCGCCGCGGCGGCGTACGCGCAGCTCGACGTTGCTCGAGGCGCGCTGCCCGGTCCGCCGTTCGTTGAACGCGTACTCCGCGCGCTTGACGTCGTCGCGGTGCACGATCGTGGAATAGTGGCTGCCGATCAGTTCCTCGCGCGTGAAGCCGAGAAGCCGGTTGAACCGCTCGTTGACGAAGGTGAAACGCCCGACCTGATCCAGCGTGTAGATGAGGTCGGGGGATTGGTCGATCAGATACCGGTGCAGGCGTTCGGACTGCTCGAGCCGGCTGCGGATGCCCACGTTCTCGCGCTGCAGACGCAACTGCTCCAGGGCATTGTCCACCGTGCGGCGCAGGGCGGCCGGCTCGAACGGCTTGCGCACGTACTCGTAGGCGCCGTAGCGCAACGCGGAGATGGCCGAATCGACCTGATCGTCTGCGCTCACCACGATGACGCGCACGGAGAGCCCGTTCCGGCGCATGCGCTCCATGATGTCCAGGCCGGTCATGTCGGGCAGCCGGATGTCGAGCAGAGCGAGGTCGATGTGCTGCGTGGCGAGCACCTGCAGCGCATCCGATCCGTTCCCGCAGGTGAGGATCTCCCGCCCCGGCTTCGCGATCAGCTCCATCACCGCGTCGCGGATGCGTTCCTCGTCGTCCACGAGAAGGATGCGCGCGTGATCGGGAGCGATCAGCGGCTGCGATGGATACAGGCCCGGCCCGATTCCCGTCATTGCCGCCTGCCCCGTCCGGAGGGGTTCACGTGCGCGCCGAGGAGGCGTTCGGCTGACGCGGCAGCAGGACGGTGAACGTCGTTCCCCGCTCCGGTTCGCTGCGGCACAGCACGTGTCCGCCGAGCTGCTTCACCAGGGTGTAGGCATTGTTGACCCCGTACCCGCGCTCGCCGCCGCGGCTCATGCTCATGCGCTCGGAGAACAGCGTCTCGAGCATCTCGGGCGGCATGCCGCTGCCCGTGTCCGACACGCTGATCTCGACCATCAGCCGCCCCTCGTAGTTGACGCGATCGATCGTGCGCACGCGCACCTGGCCGCCGGCCGGCATCGCCTCGGAGGCGTTCTTCCAGAAGTTGAGCAGCACCTGCTTGAGTGCATTCGCGTCGGTCACGACGGAGGGCAGACGCGGATCGAGTTCCAGTGCGACCTCGATCGCGCGGGTGACGAACAGCGCCTCCCGGTAGACGACCATCAGTTCGCGTACCAGCGCATTGATGTCGGTCGGCTCCTGGCTCTTGTCCACGCTCAGGTCCGCAGTGCCGATGCGGCCGATGATCTCCGACACCCGGTCGATCTCGCCGCGCAGGACACGGATGTCCTTGTCGATCGGCTCGCCGTTTCGCACGCGCTCGCCAAGCAGTTCGAGGTGCGTCTTCATGACGGTGAGCGGGTTGCGCGCCTCGTGCACCAGACGCCGGGCAGAGTTGCGCAGCCGCTCGCGCAGGTCCGTCTCTTTGAGACGCTGCTGATCCGCGTGCGCCTTGCGGCTGGTGAGCGCCACGCTCGCCGTCTCCGCCAGGCGCTGCAGCATTCCCGTGTCGGTCCGCATGCGCTGCGCCTGTTCCTGGGAAACGCCGAACGCCAGCACGCCGAGCAGCGCGCTGCCGACGGTGAGCGGAACGGTCGCCAGCGCAGGCGCCTGCAATAGCCGCGCGATCTCGATGTCCACGCCGCGCAATCGATCGATGCCAGGACTGGGCGCATGCTGCGCAGTGCGTTCGACCGCCGCGCGCACCACCAGACTGGTGGCGGCGTTGAGCGGGATTTCCAGTTCCGTCGGCGCGAGTCGCTGCGGACTGACGAACCAGCCGGTGAGCGAGCGCGCCGCCGAGTCGTGCAGGAACGCGACGAAAATGTGCAAGCCGAACAGCGCGGCGGTGATGCTGCGCAGCCGCGCCAGGACGCCGCCGGTATCCTCGGCGCCCATCAACAGCGCGGGCGCCTGCTGTAGCGATGCACTCTGCATCACGACGTCGAGCAACTGCGTGTCGGCCCGCGTCTGCCAATCCGCAGCGGTACCGGCCTCCGGCTCCGCTGCGGCGGTCGCCGGAAGCCGCCACCAGCCGCCGGGCGCAGGTGCCGGCACGGACAGTTCGCGCAGCGTTGCCTCGTAGCGCAGCGCCGCCTGGCGCAGTGCCCCATCGAGCGCATCCGCCGGTACCCCGATCAGACGTGCGTAGGTCTGCACGTCGGGCGCGCTGCCCGAGCGCTCGGTGCATGCTTCCGCTACCCATACCACACGAACGAGCTTGTGGGTACCGAGCAGTTCGGCGTACGGCGCGTGCTGCAACAGCAGCGCATCGGCGAGGTGTCCCGGCAGGCCCAGGCGCATCGCGAGCATGCACGACACCTCGGCGTGGCTGGTCTTGAGACGATCCAGTTCCAGTTCCAGGAGCTGGCCTTCGTGTGTGGCCGTTGCGACGATTCCCGAATAGAGGTGCGGCATGTCGACCGCCAGGGCGAGCATGCCGATGTCGTGCAGGAGTCCGGCCAGATAGGCTTCGCGGGGATGCGAGTAGGCGCAGGCTTCCGCGATCGCATGCGCCAGGAGTGCGCAATGCAGCGAGTGCGCCCAGTGTGACAGGGCATCGGGAACGACCGGCTGCGATGCGGGTTGGCGCAATCGATCTCCCGCGGCACGCATGAGCACCGCTTGGGCGATCCCGCCTCCCATGCTGTCCACATGCTGCTCGAGAGAGCCGATCGCGGGCGGCGATGCGGAGGCGGCCGCGGTCGTGGCGAGAAATCGCACTGCCAGGCCGGCGTCGTACCCGAGCGCCCGGGTCAGGGCATCGTTCGGACGGCCCTCGCCCGCATGTTCCAGCGCGTGGCGCAGTACCACGGGCATGACCGGAAGCCGCATCACATCTACGGCACCGAGCGCGGGCGTAGCGAGGCCAGTCATGCCATGGTTCTAGCAGGTGTTGTTCTAGGAATCGTTGCGCGCCGGTATTTGGCAGTCTCCGCGCGGCAACGATGTTGCCATCAGGGCATACCTCCGTCCATCCCTTTCCTAACAAATTGTGAGATTTGAGTGCCGGATGAACTCCGCGCTCGCTGTCGTTCAGTGGAGACATCGAACGCTCCGTGGCATCGTCGTTGTGCATGCGATGCTTCATCCGCGACGACGGTGCGTCATCGACGTGAGCGCGCGCTGCCGCTCAGAAGGCCGCCGAGCACGCCACGCATGATCTGGCGTCCGAGCTGGGAGCCGACGGAACGCGCCGCGCTCTTGGCCGCCGCTTCCAGCATGCCCTCGCGGCGACCGCCCCGCGGTCCGGTGCTGCCCATGAGGATGCCGCCCAGTACGTCCATCACGCTGCCCCCGCCTGCCGGCTGGGCACCAGACCCAGCGTCGGCCGGGGTGGTGTCGTCGACGGCCGGCGCGCGTGCTGTCGCGGCCTGTCTGAGCTTCTCGTAGGCAGATTCGCGATCCACTTCGTTCTCGTACTGGCCGAACAGCACGGAGTTGCGGATGACCTGCCGGCGCTCGTCCGGCGTCGCGGGACCGATGCGGCTGCCCGGCGGGAGGATCCATGCGCGCTGCACGATCCCGGGTCGGCCCTTCTCGTCCAGCATCGACACCAGCGCCTCGCCCACGGCAAGTTCGGTGATCGCCCGCTCCGTATCGAGCTCCGGGTTCTGCCGCAGCGTGGTGGCGGCAGTCCTCACCGCCTTCTGGTCGCGCGGCGTGAACGCGCGCAGCGCGTGCTGAACGCGGTTGCCCAGCTGGCCGAGCACCGCCTCCGGCACGTCGAGGGGGTTCTGCGTGACGAAATACACGCCCACGCCTTTCGAGCGGATCAGCCGAACCACCTGCTCGATCTTATCGAGCAGAACCTTGGGCGCATCGTCGAACAGCAGGTGGGCTTCGTCGAAAAAGAACACCAGCTTCGGCTTGTCCGGGTCACCCACCTCGGGCAGGACCTCGAACAGCTCCGAGAGCAGCCACAGCAGCAGCGTGGCGTAGATCTTTGGCTGCTGCATCAGCTTGTCAGCGGCGAGGACGTTGATCACCCCGTCCCCGTTAGCGTCGGTCTGCATCAGGTCGTCGATGTTCAGCGCCGGCTCGCCGAAGAAGCGGTCGCCGCCTTGTTCCTCGAGTTGCAGCAGGCCGCGCTGGATCGCCCCGATGCTCGCCGCCGACACGTTTCCGTAGTCGGTCTTGAACTGGCGCGCGTTGTCGCCGACGAACTGGCACATCGCGCGCAGATCCTTGAGATCGAGCAACAGCAAGCCGTTGTCGTCGGCGATCCTGAACACCAGGGTGAGCACGCCCGTCTGCGTGTCGTTCAGGTTGAGCATGCGGGCGAGCAGCAGCGGTCCCAGCTCGGAGACCGTGGTGCGCACCGGATGGCCCTGCTCGCCGAACACGTCCCAGAACACCACCGGAGCCGCGCCGAACCGGGGCGCCGGCAATCCGTGAGCGTCGAGGCGCTCCTGCAGCTTGCTGCCCATCTGTCCCGGCTGGCTGAGCCCGGACAGGTCTCCCTTCACATCCGCGAGAAACACCGGGACGCCGATGCGGCTGAAGGCCTGCGCGAGGGTCTGCAGGGTGACCGTCTTGCCGGTTCCGGTGGCGCCGGTGACCAGTCCGTGGCGATTGGCCAGGGCCGGAAGCAGATGGATCTCGTCCTTCGCCTTGGCGATCGTCAGCGGCTCTGACATGACGGCGGCTCCGCAGGGTTGCTGTGATAAACTTTTGAATTATATCCGGGGGATGCGCGGATGCATTGATGTGCTTCCCAAACTTCCGTCGAGGGTTCTCGTCGGTCGTGCGACCGCGACCCGGCAACATCGAAGGCCGCGGGGCTAGAGGTTCGTATGGCAGGTCACAGCAAGTGGGCCAACATCAAGCACAAGAAGGCCGCGCAGGACGCCAAGCGCGGAAAGGTCTTCACGCGCCTGATCAAGGAAATCACCGTCTCCGCCAAGCTCGGCGGTGCGGACCCGAACATGAATCCGCGGCTGCGGCTCGGCATCGAGAAGGCCTATGAGGCCAACATGCCGAAGGACAACATCGAGCGCGCCATCAAGCGCGGCAGCGGTGAACTAGAAGGGGTCGATTACGAGGAGCTGCGCTACGAAGGCTACGGCATCGGCGGAGCAGCCGTAATGGTCGACTGCCTGACCGACAACCGCACGAGGACGGTGGCCGATGTGCGCCATGCCTTCACGAAATACGGCGGCAATCTCGGTACCGACGGATCGGTCGCGTTCCTGTTCAAGCATTGCGGACTGCTGGTGTTCGCGCCCGGCGTGAGCGAGGACAAACTCATGGAAACCGCGATCGAGGCCGGCGCCGAGGATGTCGTCATGAACGACGACGGCAGCGCCGAGGTGGTGACCGCACCGGGCGACTTCTCTGCGGTGAAGGCGGCGCTGGAGCGGGCGGGGCTGACGTCCGAACTGGCCGAGGTGACGATGAAGCCGAGCGCCGAGAACGTGCTCACGGGCGAGGACGGGGTCCGTATGCAGAAGCTCCTGGACGCGCTCGAAGGCCTGGACGACGTGCAGGCCGTGTACACCACCGCCGTGGTCGCGGACTGACCGGCGTCCGCTGCATGGCCGGGGACGCGTCAGCCGCGGGCGCGGTACGGATCCTGGGCATCGACCCCGGTCTGCGTGTCACCGGCTTCGGCATCCTCGACCGCCACGGGCAGGTGTTGCGCTACGTGAGCAGCGGCGTGGTGCGCACGCCCGATACGTCCCTGCCGGAGCGCCTGAAGACCATCCTCGACAGCCTGGCGCAGGTCATCGCGACGCATGGCCCCGATCAGGTCGCGGTGGAGCAGGTGTTCGTGAACGTCAATCCGCAATCCACGCTGCGTCTCGGACAGGCCCGCGGGGCGGCCATCTGTGCAGCGGTCTCGCAGGGACTTCCCGTCGCGGAGTACACCGCGCTGCAGGTCAAGCAGGCGGTCGTGGGAAACGGTCATGCCGCGAAGGACCAGGTGCAGGAAATGGTACGCCGGCTGCTCGGTTTGCCGGCCGATCCCAGCGCGGACGCTGCCGATGCACTCGCCTGCGCGATCTGCCATGCGCACGGCGGACAGGGCCTGGGGCGGTTGGCCACCGCCGGCTACCGGGTGCGCCACGGACGGCTGATTTGAGCAGGCCATCACGATGATCGGACGCCTGAGCGGCATCCTGCTCGAGAAGCACCCGCCGCAGATTCTGGTCGACGTGCAGGGCGTCGCCTACGAGGTGGACGTGCCGATGAGCACGTTCTATCAGCTGCCAGCCACCGGTCAACGCGTGGTCCTGCACACCCAGCTCGTCGTGCGCGAGGACGCGCACCTGCTGTTCGGCTTCTCGACGGACGCGGAGCGGCAGGCGTTCCGCCAGCTCGTGCGGATCTCCGGCATCGGTGCCCGTACCGCCCTGGCCGTTCTTTCCGGCATGACGGTGGACGAGCTCAACGTCGCGGTGGCCGCGCAGGACACCGCCCGGCTGATCAAGGTGCCGGGCATCGGCCGCAAGACCGCCGAACGCCTGCTGCTGGAATTGCGCGACAAGCTGCAGGGCATGGCTGCCGGAGGCACCGTGCCGGGCGGCGGCCCCCGCGAAGACGCCCTCAACGGGCTGCTGGCGCTCGGATACAGCGAAAAGGAGGCGAGCGCTGCACTGGGCAAGCTCGGCGCGGAACTCAGCGCGTCCGAAGCGATCCGTCAGGCGCTTCGTCTGCTCTCGAAGGTGAGTTGAGGCAATGAATCGACGCAGGTGGGATGAGATGTCGAAGCGTCCGACGCGGGCCCTGACCCTTGCGCTCGTGGCGTGCGTCGCACTTGCGCACCTGGGCGCCCGTGCGGCGGAGCCAGCCGGCCTGAAGGAGCAGGCGGTCGCCAGGCTGGCGGCGAGCCACGATCCCGCCATTTTCATCGCCGTGGGTCGCGTCTACGTGAAGCAGGCTGGATTGCTGGAGGCGCACAGGCTGCTCGCCGAACGCGGCCGCGCGGCGGGACTGGGCGCAGACTGGTCGCCCCGTGCCGTGGCGTGGATGGATGCGCAAGCGAAGCTCACGGAGCTGATCGACGACACGATCGCGCGGCGCATCGAGGACCCTGCATGGTTCCGCACCGCATGGGGCGCGGCCGCCGCCGCCGTGCTCAGCGCCGAGGAGGCGGACGCAATCGCCACGCACTTCGCCAGCGAGGGCGGCGCGCAGCAGCGCGGGGTGCTGGAGCTGCTCCTGGTGGGCGAGACGCTGCTCGCACGCTACACCTTCACCGAGCGCATCCGGTACGATGTCGCGGGCGCCGAGCGCGAGATGCGCCAGTTGCAGGACACCTGGTGGGTGAACGATCATCGGCGCGTGTACGACTTCACCCGCTACCCGAACGCAATCCGCTTCGCGTCCCAGGACCCGGGCGTCAAGTACAGCAAGATGTTGGCGATACAGGGCATCGATGCGCTCAACCGCCACTTCGACGCGGTGGCGGACGAGGTCCGCGCGCAGGTGCGAAGCGAGTCGGCACGAGTGGACGCGGCGGTGGCGCGCCATCGTTCCGCGCAGGGTGCGCGCTGAGCGGCTGCGCGTGCAGCCATCGAGGCCGAACGAAGGACGACAGCCGGGAACGCACGAGACATGAACCTGTATCGATGGATGGGGGCCGCGGTGGTGGCGCTCTGGCTAGGCAGCGCGGGCGCATCGGAGATGGAGAAGGGTGAGCGGCTGTTCAACCACCACGATCTCAAGACCACCGTCGCCATCGGCGATTACTACCTGAAGCAGGAGAGCATCGTCGCCGCACGCGACTTCCTGCGCCGTTTGGGCATCGGTCAGGACCTGGGCGCAGGGTGGAATCCATCCAACCCCCACTGGAGGGAGGCGGAAGCGGCCATCGTCGCGCACCTCATGAGTCAGGTGCGCCGCGACTTCTCGAGCATGGAGTGGCTGTCCGAGGAGTGGTCCCGGATGAACGCGACCGAGTTCAGCGAGCAGGACCTGGACACGCTGCTGGCGCACTTCGGCACGCAGGTCGGGCGCAAGCAGGTGATGATCGTCGACCACAGCATCGCGTTCCACGTGATCAGCACGCTCACGATGATGGGCAGGATTCAGGAGAACCTGCCGGGCGCCGAGGCCGACCGCAAGCGCATGCAGGACCTCTATCACGACGAGGATCGCGACATGCGCTTCGACACGGACGAGAACCCCGAGGGCAGCAAGTTTGCGCTGTCTCCGACCGGAAAGAAGTACTTCATCAACGCCGTGATGAAGGTGACCGGCATGGTGAACCAACGCCTGTCGCGCACCGCGGCGGAGCTGCCGGCACGGATCGATCCTGCCGCCGCCGAGATCCAGGCTGCGCTGCAGGGGTTCCGCAGAGGCGGGGCCAGTTGAGGCGAAAGCGCGCCGGAGCCTTCCGATGATCGAGACCGACCGCCTGCTCGCACCCGAGCACGCCTCCCCTCAGGAGGAGGCGCTGGAGCGGGCGCTGCGACCGAAGCAGTTGTCCGACTACGTGGGACAGGAGAAGCTGCGCGCGCAGCTGTCGATCTTCGTCGAGGCCGCGCGCCGGCGCCGGGAAGCGCTGGATCACGTGCTGCTGTTCGGCCCACCGGGGCTGGGCAAGACCACGCTTGCGCACATCGTGGCGCGCGAGATGGGCGTCAACCTGCGCCAGACGTCCGGTCCGGTCCTGGAGCGGCCGGGGGATCTGGCCGCGTTACTCACGAACCTCGAACCGAACGACGTGCTGTTCATCGACGAGATCCACCGCCTCTCTCCGGTGGTCGAGGAGATTCTCTACCCGGCACTCGAGGACTTCCAGATCGACATCATGATCGGCGAGGGGCCCGCCGCGCGCTCGGTCAAGCTCGACCTGCCCCCGTTCACGCTGGTCGGCGCGACCACGCGTGCGGGCATGCTCACCAATCCCCTGCGGGACCGCTTCGGCATCGTCTCTCGTCTGGAGTTCTACACACCGCAGGAACTGACGCTGATCGTGGAGCGCTCGGCGCGTCTTCTCGCCGTGAGCATTCAGACCGAGGGTGCGCTCGAAATCGCCTCGCGCTCGCGCGGTACGCCGCGTATCGCCAACCGGCTGCTGCGCCGGGTGCGCGACTATGCGGAGGTAAAGGGCGAAGGCGTCGTGTCGCGCGACATGGCGGACGCCGCCCTGCGCATGCTCGACGTGGACAATGCGGGCTTCGACGTCATGGACCGCAAGCTGCTGCTGGCGGTGCTCGAGAAGTTCGGCGGCGGACCGGTGGGTCTCGACAACCTCGCCGCCGCCATCGGCGAGGAACGCGACACCATCGAGGACGTGCTCGAGCCGTTTCTCATCCAGCAGGGCTACCTGCAGCGTACCCCGCGCGGGCGCGTGGCGACGCTGTCGGCCTACCGGCACTTCGGCGTGGCGATGCCACAGCGCTCGTCCAGCGGCGATCTGTGGAATGCCGCCTCCTGAGGCCGTGACCGATGCCCGCACGCCCGCCTTCGGCATCGATCTGCGCGTGTACTACCAGGACACGGATGCGGGTGGCGTGGTCTATCACGCGCACTACCTGAACTTCTTCGAGCGTGCGCGCACTGAGTGGCTTCGGCACCTCGGATACGACGTGGCGGAGATGGCGCGCAGCGGACACCTGTTCATCGTACGGCGCATGCAACTGCGCTTCCTGCGTCCCGCCCTGCTCGACGACAGGCTGCGGGTGACCGTCTCGCTCGAACGGCTGGGCCGCGCGCAGTTGACCCTGCGTCAGCGCGCGATGCGGGCCTCGGAGGATCTGGTGGAGGCGAGCGTCAATCTGGCATGCGTCGACCCGCGCGGCTTCCGCCCTGTCGCGCTGCCGGCGTCGCTCTACGGCGAACTGGCGGCTGACGCATCGAAAACCTGGCAGAACGGAAAGGAGCAAGCGTGAACGTCACACACGACCTGTCGATGATCGCCCTGATCGGGCAGGCAAGCCTGCTGGTGAAGCTGGTCATGCTCCTGCTGATGGTCATGTCGCTTGCCTCCTGGTGGTTCATCTTCCGCAAGGCCTTCGTGCTGCGCGACACGCGCCGCAAGTCCGAGGATTTCGAACGCACGTTCTGGAGTGGCCCCGACCTCAACCAGCTGTTTCAATCGATCGTCAACGGCCGGCGCACGCCGGCGAGCATGGAGCGGATCTTCGAAGCCGGCTTCCGCGAGTTCGTCAAGCTCAGGCGCCAGAGCGCCCAGCAGATCGCGGTGGTGATGGATGGCACACGACGGGCGATGCGCGCGACCTACCAGCGCGAACTCGACTACCTGGAGGCCCACCTGTCCTTTCTCGCCACCGTGGGCTCGGTCAGCCCCTACGTCGGCCTGCTCGGCACCGTCTGGGGCATCATGAATGCCTTCCGCGGCCTCGCCAACGTCCAGCAGGCCACGCTCGGGCAGGTCGCCCCGGGGATCGCCGAGGCGCTGATCGCCACCGCCATCGGCCTGTTCGCCGCCATCCCCGCGGTGGTCGCGTTCAACTACTACGTGCGCGAGATCGATCGGCTGTCCACCCGCTTCGAGACCTTCATGGAGGAGTTCTCCAACATCCTGCAGCGACAGGGCGGCAGTACGGTGCCGACCGCGTGAGGAGCGCGCGATGAGCGAGCGGCGCCGCAAGGCGCGGATGATGAACCAGATCAACGTCGTGCCCTACATCGACGTGATGCTGGTGTTGCTCGTCATCTTCATGGTGACCGCCCCCCTGATCAACACCAGCGTGGTGGAACTGCCGTCCGTCAGCCGGAGCACGGCGCCGCCGGTGGCGCCGCTGGAACTGCTGGTGCGCAAGGATGGCCGCATCGCGCTGCGCGACACGACCGGCAAGGAGCGGCCGGTGGATCGCGACACCCTCGTCTACGAGGTGAAGCAGCGTCTCGCGACCAGCCAGGATCAGGCGGTGGTGATCGCCGCGGACCGGGACGTCGCCTATCGCCACGTCGTCGAGGTGATGGACCTGCTTCAGAGCAACGGCATCCCCCGCGTGGGCCTGCTCACGCGGCCGGCGGGGCGATGAGCAGCAAGAGCGGTCCGGCATGTTGAGACGAGGAGGTGAGCCGGGCCGGATGGCCTCCGCCGCGCTGGCGGTCGCGGTGCATGCGGCGTTCTTTGCGTTTCTCTACTTCGGCGTCAGCTGGCAGCCGAAGGAGCAGGAGCCGCTGGTGGCCGAGTTGTGGTCCGAGGTGCCCAAGCCCAAACCCGTGACTGTGCGGCCCGAGCCACCTTCGCCGCCACCTCCGCCGCGTAAGCCCGAACCCAGGCCCGAGCCGAAGCGCGAGCCCAAACCGGAAGCGAAGCCCAAGCCGAAGCCGGAACCCAGGCAGCCGGCCAAGGCGCCCGTGCCGAGCAAGGCCGATATCCAGCTCAAGGCGCGCCAGCAGAAGGAACTGGAGGAGAAGAAGCGCAAGGAGGCCGAGGAGACGCAGCGCCGGGTGCGCGAGGAACAGGCACGCAAGGAGGCCGAGCGCAAGCGTGTCGAGGAGGAGAAGAAGGAGAAAGAGGCAGCGAAGCAGGCGGAGGAGCAGCGCAAGCGCGAGGAGCACGCGCGACAGGAGGAACTGCGCAAGCAGGAGGAACCCAAACGCCAGGAAGAGGAACGCAGGGCGGATGAGGAGCGCCGTCAGCAGGAGGCGAAGCTGGAGGCCGAGGCCGAGGAGCGTCGCCACGCGATCCTGGAAGAGCAGCGCAAGCTGGCAGCCGCACGCAAGGCGGAAGCCGAGCGTGCCGCGGTACGCAAGGCGGAGGCCGACCGTGCGGCGGCACTGGCCAAGGAGTTGGCGGCCTGGCAGCAGCGCATCCAGCAACGCATCCGGAGCAAGGTGGTGGTACCTTCCGGCACACCCGAGAGCGCGCAGGCCGAGTACGTGATCACGGTGATCCCGGGAGGAGACGTTCTGTCGGTGCGGCTCAAGCGCGGCAGCGGATTCCCCGCCTACGACCAGGCAGTCGAGCGGGCGATCCTCGCTGCGTCGCCGCTGCCGGTACCCAGCGATCCGCAGCTGTTCCAGCAGCTGCGGGAACTCAACCTCGTATTCCGTCCGAGCTGAGCGGTATGCGGCTGCAATGCAGGGCCGGTCGGAATCGAATGTTATAATTTTGCGCCGATGACTCACGCTCGCAAGACGTCACCCGTTCATCCGCTCGAGCTCCAGGGCGAGCCATCGCCGTCCCGCCGCCGACTGCTCCGTTCGCTGGCCCTGTCGTATCCCGCTGGAATGGTCGCGCTGGCAGCGCCGAAATGGGCGGCCGCCCAGCTGACCATCGAGATCATCGGCGGCGGTGCCGACCAGATTCCCATCACCATCGTCCCCTTCGGGGCAGAGGATCGCCTGTCCCAGCCGCTGACGACCGTGGTCTCGGCAGATCTTGCGCGCAGCGGACGCTTCCGCATGCAGCCACTCGGATCCGTGCGTCCGCTGCCGACCGAACCCGCCGAGGTCGACTACAAGGCGTGGAACGCCCAGGGCGCGCAGACCATGGTGATCGGGCGCGTGCTCGAGCGCAATGACGGCAAGGTCGATGTGCGCTTCAGGCTGCTCGACACGGCCAAGGCTTCGCAGCTGCTCGGCTTCTCGTATGCGGTTCCGAAGAACCAGACCCGGGCCACCGCCCACAAGATCGCCGATCTGATCTACGAGAAGCTCACCGGCGAACCCGGCGTGTTCAGCACCCGCATCGCGTACGTTGCGCGCAATCCCAACCGCTTCGAGCTGCACGTGGCCGATGCGGACGGATTCAATTCCCAGTTCATCCTGGCGCACCGGGAACCGATCATCTCGCCGGCCTGGTCTCCGGACGGCGGCCGCATCGCCTACGTGTCCTTCGAGCAGCGCAAGGCGATCGTCTTCGTGCACGACCTGGTGGCAGGTTCGCGCCGGATCGCTGCCAACTACCCGGGAAGCAACAGTGCGCCCGCCTGGACGCCGGACGGGCAGACACTGGGGGTGGTGCTGTCGAAGGACGGTGTCTCGCAGATCTACACGCTGCGCCTCGATGGCGGCAGCCTGTCGCGCATCACCAACAGCGACTCGATCGACACCGAGCCGAGCTTCTCCCCCGACGGCAAGCACATCCTGTTCACGTCCGACCGGGGCGGCAGTCCGCAGATCTACCGCATGCGAACCAACGGCGGCGGGGTGGAGCGAATCACCTTCGAAGGCAGCTACAACGTCACGCCCCGCTACGCCCCGGATGGGAGATCTTTTGCCTTCATCCAGCGTGCGCAGGGCCGATATAGCCTGGCGACAATGGATTTCTCCTCGCGCCAGACCCAGGTTCTCACCGACGGCCAGCTGGACGGTTCGCCGACATTCGCTCCCAACGGACGCTTGCTGCTGTACGGCTCCATCGTCCGCGGGCGAGGGATCCTGGCCGCCGTGTCGAGCGACGGACGCATCAAGCAGAAGATCACGGCCTCCGCGCAGGACGTCCGGGAACCGGCGTGGGGACCGCTCGGAGCCGGGCACTGATGCCGAGCTCTCACGGTGATGGACGCACATCCGGCAAGCGATGACAAGCAGAAGGACACGGGAGCTAGCATGAAGAGAATACTGATCGGCATCCTTTTGGCCGCCTTCGTGGCAGGCTGCGGCGGCGGCGGAGCCAAGAAGCCGGCGACGGTCGAGCAGAAGGACGTATTCGCCCAGCAGCAGGCCGCGCAGGACGAAGCCGCCAAGAAGCAGGCGGCGGAAGAGGAGGCGCGCCGGCGCGCGGAGGCCGAGCGACGGGCGCGCGAGGCGGCCGAACAGCCCGTGGTTCAGCCCCTGCCGGAGAGCAGCGTCACGCAGGGTGCGCTGACCGATCCGGCCTCCCAGCTGCGCGACCCCGACAGTCCGCTTTCGAAGCGCAGCGTGTACTACGGCTTCGACATGTACAACGTCGCCGATGAATACCAGTCGATGATCGAGGCACACGCCAGGCTGCTGCGCGAGAACAACGACCTGCGTGTGCGCGTCGAAGGCAACTGCGACGAGCGCGGAAGTCGCGAATACAACCTGGCTCTCGGCCAGCGCCGTGCCGATGCGGTCAAGCGTGCCTTGACACTGCTGGGTGTGCCGGAGCGGCAGATCGAAACCGTCAGCTTCGGATCGGAAAAGCCCAAGGCCCAGGGCAGCAGCGAGGAAGCATGGGCGGAGAACCGCCGCAGCGATCTGGTCTATGTCGGGATCGACGGCTGATCGCAAGGCGTTCGGTCACGCACCCACGATCAAGGTAGCGATGCGTTCGATTCAAGGTATTGCCATGCTGGCCGCGGTGCTGGCGATTCCCTTGCCGGGCCTCGCGCAGCAGCCCGCCGCAGGGCAGAACCGCGGTGTCATCGAGTTGATGAACCAGGTCGAGTCGGTCAACGTCGAGCTCAAGCGTTTGCGCGGCGAACTCGAAGTGCTGACCAATGCCCTCGACAACGCGCAGCGCCGCCAGAAGGACATGTACCTGGACCTGGATACCCGCCTGCGACGGCTGGAGGGCGGCGCCGACGCCGCCCAGCAGGAAAAGGCGCGGGCGGACCTCGAAACGCGCCTCAAGCGTCTCGAGGCAGCGCTTGCCGCACGCGAGGGGGCGGCGTCCGCACCGGCTGCGGCCACGACCGCCGCCGTCCCGACCCCTACGCCGCCGTCGCCTCCCACACCGCCTTCGGTCCAGAGCCCATCCTCCGGCGGTTCGGCCAACGAGGCAGCCACGCCCCGCCGCGCCTACGATGCCGCCCTTGCCGCGTACCGGGCCGGGGACTACCAGGGCGCGATTGCCGCGTTCGATGCCTTCGTCAAGCGCAATCCGCGCGATGCGCTGGCACCCAATGCGCAGTACTGGATCGGCGATTCGTGGTTCAACCTGCGCGATTTCCGTGCGGCCGCCAACGCGCAGCAGGCATTGGTCGCTACCTATCCGGACAGCGCGAAGGTTCCCGACGCGCTGCTCAATCTGGCGAGTTCCCAGTTCGCGTTGGGTGACACCGCGGCGTCGCGAAAGACGCTGGAGGAGGTGGTGGCCAGATTCCCGCAGAGCGATGCCGCGGAGAAGGCGCGCCAGCGCCTGAAGACGAACTGACGCAGTGCGTGGTTTGACACCCCCCTGCCTCATCCTTAAAATGCCGTTCTTTTTTGCGGGCGGTTAGCTCAGCCGGTAGAGCAGCGGACTTTTAATCCGTTGGTCGCGAGTTCGAATCTCGCACCGCCTACCATCCGCCCGACCGCGCACCAGCGCTGCGATGAGCGTTCCTCGGGGCCGTTAGCTCAGCTGGTAGAGCAGTGGACTCTTAATCCATTGGTCGTAGGTTCGAATCCTACACGGCCTACCACACATTCCGTTGTCATCTGGCGTCGATGCTGGCGACATCGACGGCATCGGGCGCTCACTGCGGCGGCCGCCGCTTCTGCAGATACGCACCGCTGGTCTGACTGATCCACGCCGAGATGGCGAGTAGGACGGGCGTGGCCAGTTCCAGCCCTTCCTCGAACGAATCGGTCAGTCCGATCAGCCATTGCGGACGCGCGAGGTGGAAGATCTCGGTCAGGACCGCCGCAGAACGGTCGAGTGCCTTGCCGAACACCAGCAGCCCTGCGCCGACCAGCAGCCACATCCCGGCGCGCGTGTTCAGACCGCGGCGCGCGTAGAGGAAGCGGACCACGACGTATGCGGCGTAAACGATCAGGCACAGGATCGCGATCGCCGCGATGGCCGCGATGACGCGCTCGGAAAGGGCAATGGAACCGTCCCGGTAGTAGTTCAGCTTCGAGATGCTGCGTGTAGTGAATGCCTTGTGCAGGTCGGCTTCACGCGCCGCAAACAGCAGGTAGAGCACGGTGAATGCGACGGCTGTCGTGCCGAACGGGCGTACACGCACGACGATGACCGCGGCCGCTGCGATCCAGGCGAGCAGGGAGAGTCGCTCGAATGGACCGGTCTCGGCGAACATGGCATCGAAGGTGTCGGGCGCGAGCGTGAACGGCAGCAACGCCAGGATCGCCGCATAGGCGGCCACGAGCACCAGAACAGCCTTGTCGAATCGTGTCATGCCGATGTTCGCCTCGAATTGCCTGTTGCGATTCACTCGCCGAGCAGCTCGCGGTACAACGCGCGGTAGCGCCCGATGATCGTCGCCTCTCCGTAGTCGATCGTCGCACGGCGTGCGCCGTTCTCGACGAGCTGCGTACGCAGCGCCTCATCGCACACAATCCGCCGCATGCCCTGGGCGAGGGCCTCGGGATCCTCGCATGGCACCACCCAGGAATCCTCCCCGTGCACGGTGATCTCCCGCGCGCCGCGAAACGCGGTCGCCAGCAGCGGCTTGCGATATGCCCAGG
>CAZNBS010000066.1:0-718 GCA_964570955.1 uncultured Burkholderiales bacterium
GAAGTTCCAGCCCATCTCCGGAACGCATGCAGGAATGCGCTGGATTCGGAGTAGCTCAGTGCCGAGGCGATCTCGCTGATGGGAAGTTCGGTCTGAGCAAGCAGTTCCCGCGCAATTTCGTAGCGCACTTCGTCCAGTACCTTCCGGAAAGTGGTGCCATGCTCCCGCAACCGGCGATTGAGCGTGCGACGATGCATGGACAACGCTTGTGCGAGCACGTCCCCGGCGCATTGTCCGTCGATCAACATCAGACGAATTGCCCGGTGCAACCGCGACACCAGGCCATTGGCCATACTCGCTTCGATCTCTTTGCGCAACGGGCAAAAGCGCCGGGGGTCCGCAGTCGGGATCGGTTGGTCGATCCAGCGGCGGGAAAAGGTGACCGCCGCGTATGCATGGTCGAAGCGCAGGCGTGCGCGGAAAAACTCCCGGTAAACCCCTACGTCAACCGGCTGGCGATGCGGGAGGAAGACTTCTCTGGCGGCCCACCCCTTCGGGCAAAGGTCGCGCAATAGTTTGCAGGCCACCGCCATGGCACCGTCGTAAAGCTGGTCGGCTTGCTGCAGCGTCTGGCGATAGACGACGAAGCCCAGTGCCGCCGTCTCCCCGTCCTCGCGCAGGAAGGTTGCTCCGATATCGCTGTTAACGTGCTGATATACGACGAAATTGCTCAGCGCCTCACCGACGGTACTCGCGCAGTACATGAGCTCTGCCAGAC
>CAZNBS010000066.1:749-10258 GCA_964570955.1 uncultured Burkholderiales bacterium
GCGCTGTCCGATCATCAAGCCGATGTGCTGCCGGCCGGTGCGCTGGATGCAGACCTGGAACAGCCGGTCCAGCTTGTCCACCGCGATGCGGTTGTCCACGTGGTCGAGGCAGTGCGGATCGAGGCCGGCGGCAAGCAAGACTTCGCCGGGGTGGAGGCCGAATTCGCGCAATATGGGCAGCAATTCGGAGATCACACCCACCCGCTGGGTAAGGCCGCCTGCAGGGGAAGGCAACCCTGCTATCAAGGACACCTTATCTTGCTCCAAGTGATGCGCGCCTGAAATATACAGCTTCCGCCAGACGATTGATCGGATAGGCTAAGGTAAGTCCATAGGCGGAGTTCGACGGCATGTCCTGCTTGGGTACGCCGTCCACCGAGGTGCACCCTCCCCGGAAATAGTCAGCATTGGCGGCCACCCATGCTCGCCCCCAGCAACGCCTGCGGAATGTGCGCAGGTAGCTGCGCACGGAAGAGACCCCCGAGGCCCGCAGATTCGAGATCGGCACCGCTGGATCTCGCAGGAACTGCCCACTGGAGTACTGCGCTCCGGCAATGAAGAAACCGGTGCCAGCCGGCAATGGAGAACAGGCACGCGGCTAAAGTTCCTGAGCGAAGGAAGTGGACTCCTCAATGCCAGCACAGTAGCGGATACCGCAATCCAGGTGCAGCGATGCGTCGCCAGAAGCCCCTTGCCTACAACAACAACGGCTTCGACGTCCATTTGCTCGTGAGATCGCCGGTGGTCCATCGGTCCGTCCGGACGCCGGCACTTCTGCGCGACGCACCGGCCCCTTACTTGGCAGCGGGTTCGACCTTGAGGGCCACCGCTTCCGTGTAAACGATGTCGATGAGGTCACCGACCTTCACTTTCTTGAGATTGTCGGGATTCCTGGCCTTGATCGTGCGGCTGTTTCCGCCCGGCCCCTTCAACGTCACGGTACCTGCAGCAATATCGATTGCCTCAATCTGCGCGGTCATCGTGACGCGCCGTCCCGCGGCGCCGCCTGGCTTCTCACCCGGCTCGGTGCGGCCCGCCGCTTCCTCGACCTCTACCGACGGCTCCATCTTGGTGGACTTGCTCAGCTGCCAGGCAAGCGCCTGAACATACGCAACCTTCACGACGTCGCCGACCTTGACCTGGGCCAGATTTCGCGCGCGGTTGTCCACCTGCATCGTCGTTTCGATGCCGTCGTCGCCCTTCAGCGTCACCATACGCGTGGAGACATCGATGGCCGTCACCGTGGCGTGCATCTCCACGGCCTTTCCAATCGCCCCCCCCGGTGGCGCGTCTTTTTCTCCCTGCTCCGCGGCGAAGGACGAGGGGATGCCGAGCAGGGCACTAATCGTACACAGCAGCGTGATCATTCTTTTCATTGCATGGTTCTCCTGGATTGTCAGACGGAAGCCGGAGGCGGGTCTCTGATGCGAGCGATACAGGGCGCTCGTCAAACTCGACCGGTACGCAAGGGCGAGTTGAGTATGCGCGCCGACGTGTTACGCGAGATCAAAAGGCTACGATTGCGCTGATTATTTTCACCGACTAATTACGGCGCGAGTTGATAAATCTCGACATGACAACGCGTTTTCCATCCGTGAATGCGTGCCGGATAGGCGGACGGACGATGGTCGTCCTGTTCGCGGCTTGTCTGGGTTCACAAGCGAGTGCACAGGGGTCGGCGAACCTGGAGAAGGACGCGCAAGCGCCCGCGACTGACGGCACCGTACCCCTGCCCGTGCACAACGAACGCTGGCGGGGCCGCATCGAGTTGAAGCGTCAGAACACGTCCCGCGGCACGCCTGACGAATCGACCAAGACAATCCTGCGCGTGGAGACATTCTTCGATAGCGCAGTGGAAGCATTGCGACTCGACTTGGCGTTCCCGGACGAGCAACAGGACTTCGACGGCAGCCCGTTCCATCCGCGCTTCGGAGACGTCAAGGTTCGCCTGCGCTTTCGACCGTTGAAGGCAGCCACGTTTAGCGTTCCGTCCTTCGTGGAGGCCACCTTTCCAACCGCCCATCCCGATTCCCTTGGAAGTGGGAAGTATCAGCTGAGCGCCGGTTTCCGCATCCTGGCACCGGTGCAGGTGCCACTGCTCGATCCCGTCCATCACAGTTCTCGCCTGGAAGCCGAGGTGCAGCAGGTCAGCTCGGTCGGCGGCGACTCCAGCCGCCGGGACATCTCTCATACCAAGTTCGAACTGACCGCATACGACGTCTGGCGCGATACCTACACCGTGAAGCTGAAGCTCAAACCTGCGGTGGATTGGGAGGCTGACGGGCGCACCGGCGCAGTTGCTGAAGTCGAAGGCGGCATGTTCTTCGCGCGCGATTGGCGCACGTGGATCATGTTCGGCAGGCGCGTATGGGGGCCGTCCGGGATCGCGAGTACCTACGACACACGCCTGGAACTTGGCGCCGCGCGGACGTTTTGAATCGGAGCCAGAGTTGACGTGTGGCCCAATTGGCGTCGCCCGCGCACGCCGCCTGCTCAATCCTTCGCCGCATCCGGCTGCACTTGCCAGCTGGGGTCAGGGTCGAAGCGTTGGATCGCAGAGGCCTTTCTCGCTGTCTGGGGTCCGAGATTCTTCTCGTACACCATGCCGTCGTGATTGACCATGAAGGTCATCACGCCGCTGTCGCCGTACTTCACGGGCCAGGCGATCACCGCGAACCCGCCGATCATCTGCCCCCCTACGCGGTAGTCGTACGCGCCGCCGGGCGCATGCGGGCCCTGTCCCGTGAGGATGCGATAGCGATAGCCGTGGTAGCCCTTCCCCACCGTGGCACCCTTGCTTTGCGCCTCTGCCAGCAGCGGTCCGAGCGGGCTTGGCGCTTCGTCCAACGCGGTCTTCCAGTACAACCCATCCTTCTTCCCGGCGGTGCTCAGGAGGCGGGGCGCATAAGCCAGGAGCCCATCGCCGTCGCTATCCAGGACAGCGAATTCGCGCTGTGCATCGAAGATGGCCAGCAAGACCTTTTGCGCCGCGAGTTCGTTGCGTCCGATGCGTCGCACGCGCAACTCCTCCAGGCCCGACTTTGTATCGAAGCGCCAGCCTCGGTCCGCCTTCACCAGAGGAACCGGCAGCGTCCAGCCCTGGGTCCCCACTTCCACGCGCGCGCGATGCTCTCCGTCCGGAATCACCTTATGTGACTTCGCCCATGCCGAGAGAAAACGTACGGTGATCGACTGGTCCACTTCTGGTACGTAACGACGTAGATTGGGACCAAGCATCGCGAGCAGGGCCTCTTCATCATCGGTAGCGACCGCCGTGGCAAACGCTTCCGCAGCTTCTTCAGGGTTCTGGAAGTGGGTCTGCAAGGTATTCGCCGCAGCTGGAAGGGCGAACACCATCACGAATGCGGCAACCAGAAGTTGCAGTAGACATGCCCCGGCAGTGCGGGCGGAATTGAGCGGTCGGGTGGATGGCAACTTATGTCCGTTCATGTTTGCCTCACATCTAGCGGCGACGGCCGCCGCCCGAGCGACGCGGCCCACCTCCGGAAGGCCGGGCGCCGCCGGTCGAAGGACGTGCGTCGGGACTGGGTCGGTTGGCTGCCATTGCGCCGGTGCTTGCGCTTCCACGATCGATGGCCTGTTTCGTCTGTACACCACGATCCACGCCGGCGAAGGCCGAATCGCCTCCAAAACTCCCCCCGTAATCACCCTTGGACAAATCGCGCGCACCCGGCTGGGCGCTTGCCCCCGGTCCACGGTTACCACCGAGGTCACCCGCACGCTCGCCCGGCCCCGCCTGCTGGGTCGCAGCACCCGGTCGCCGGTCACTATCGCCGACACCGTCGCCGCGTTGTCCCATGCCGGCGGCACCATCATGGCCGCGGTAGTCGCGCCGTGCATCCCCGCCCGGGACGGAAGCCCCGAACTTCTCGCGCGTGGCGGTATCGCGGTAAGCCACGCCTTTGCGGTGGGACGGGTTGTGCTCCCAGCTGTTGCGCCCGCCTTCGCGGTTGACATTCCGGTTCGAGTCGAAGTTGCGGTCGATGTTGACGGCCTTGTCGATGTCGATGTCGATGTCGTTGTGGCCCCAGTTGCAGTCGCCGAATATTGCGCCGATCGTCACCACGCCCAGACCGAACGCGAGACCCGCAGCCACGTACCCACCGGGATAGTAATAGGGCGGCGGCGGCCAGTAATACGGGGGATACGCGGGGTAGGGCCAAGTCCCATAGACCACGGTTGGGTTGTAAGCGGGGACGTAGATGACCTCCGGATTGGCCGGCTCCACCTTGATGATTGTCGTCTGCGTCCCACTGGCAGGCTCGACGGTCACCTTCTGCTGCTCGTTGGACTTGAGGTTGCCGGACTTCTCCGCCTGCTGACGCAGCCGCTGGACCGCCTGCATGACGTCTTCCCGTTGCGCCAAGAACGCGTCGCCCAACTTCTGTGTCCAATCGAGCTTCTCGTTCATGGGAATCAGGGCCTGCGGAAAAGCAACCAGCGACTTCACGCTGACGTCCCAGGTTTCCTTCTCGACCGCCTTGATTGCGGCATCGCCGGTGATCTTCGGATTCTTTTCCACCCAACGCGCAGCCTGCACGATCTCCAGTGGATAGGTGGACGCCATCAGCACCTGCGAAAGCAGGGGATCGGGATACAGCGCGATCGGCGCCACAAGCGCTTCGATCTCCTCCGGCTTGAGGGCAGGTTTGTCCTGGGCAGTGGCCAAGCCGGCAGCGAGGACTAGAACTGCCGCCAACACGAGTCCCACGAGCTCTTGAATTTTCTTCAATTCCACATCCTCCGCGTGCTCGAAGTGAAGCCGGTCACCGACACTGGATTCAGTTCACTCTCGATATGGAGCATACTCGTTCATCGAACGTCTGCGCAGCCTGACGCAGATCAATCGACCAGAAACTCTGGATCCGCGGACGTCTGGCCTCGTGTCACCCGATGGCTCCAGGCAACCGATTTCGGCGCAAAGCGGAGGGCAACAGTGCGAGTTCGAGTGCGTCCGGCGTGGATTACCGTTCTCGTCATCCTGCTTGCTGCTTTGGCGGGCGGCTGCGCTTCCACTAGCCTGACCAATCAGTGGAAAAACCCCGACTATGCCGACGGGCCGATGCGCAGAATGATGGTGGTCGGGGTGAGCCAACACCCCAGTGTGCGACGTTCCTTTGAAGACGAGTTTGCCGCCAAACTGAACGCGGCAGGGGTCGACGCGATCCCGAGCTACTACTTGATCCGCGAGGAAGGAGAGGTGGATCAAGCGGTCCTCGAATCGGCGGTACAGAAGGCAGGCGCTGATGGCGTGCTGATCGCCAGGCTGGTGAAACGTGAACAAAGAGCCCAGGCCATTCATGGTTCGTATAGCCCGGTCGGGGTGTACGGTGGGTACCATACCGCATGGATGAGTGCCTACGAACTGCCGACTGTCCATCAGTACGACGTCGTCGTTATCGAAACCAGCCTCTATAGCGCCCAGCAATCGAAGCTAGTGTGGTCGGGTACCACTGAAACGCTGGCGCCCACCGACGTGAGGAAGGAGACGGCACGGTACGCCGACGCAATAATCGAGGCGTTGCGCAAGCAGGGAGTGATCTAGTCGGAGATCGCGGTGCGTTTCACACGCGACATTCCCAGAGTCATAGGCCGACTCCAATGGATTGGGGTCGGCATGGCGGCGCTCGCGCTGGTTGGCGGTTGTGCGACGCGCCCTGTTCCATTGCCCACGAGCAGCGCCCTGGCGTTGCCATGGGGTGCCATCGACGAGCGCAACCATGACTTCGATGCCGACGCGCACGCCGCACGCGAGTACCTGGCAGGGAAGTCCATCGAGGATTACGACACGGATGGCGATGGACGGCCCAACTACGCGCTGCTGGCACTTTCCGGCGGTGGCTCGCGCGGTGCCTTCGGAGCTGGCCTGCTGACCGGCTGGTCCAAGCGCGGCACTCGTCCGGAATTCAGGGTCGTCACCGGGGTGTCCACCGGCGCCCTGATGGCGACCCATGTGTTCCTTGGCCCCAAATACGACCACGAACTGGAGCGGTTCTACACCCGCACCACCGACAAGGAGGTGTTCTCCGGTCCCAACATACTGGCTGCCCTGTTCGGCGTGTCCGTCATGAAGACGGACCCGCTGAAGCGTACGCTCGCGGCGAGATTGTCCAACTCGGTCATCGACGAAGTGGCGATCGAGCATCTCAAGGGGCGACGGCTCTACATCGGTACCACCGATCTCGACGGCAATCGCTTCGTGGTGTGGGACATGGGGTCGATCGCAGCCAGTGATCGCCCGGATCGTTACGAGCGCTACCGTCAGGTGCTGCTGGCGTCGGCATCGATACCTATCGCGTTTCCCCCGGTGTACTTTCCGGTCGATATCGGCGGTGTGCGCTATTCACAGATGCACGTGGATGGCGGTGCCTCCGCGAACATCTTCTTCGCCGGATTCATGCTGCGTGTCCAGGCCGAGATCGAACGTGTGCGGCTCGCCGATGCCAAGCCTCAGGTCGACTTCTACGCCATCATCAATGGGCCTTTAGAGCCGTCGCCGATCGGCGATGCGATCCAGCCCAGTCTCTTCTCCATCGCCAGCGGTGCCATGTGGACGACTTCTTGGTCGGCGCAGATGGGAATGCTCGGACAGCTCTACCAGGGCGCGCGGGCGCGAGGCGTCGGCTTTCACATCGCAGGCGTGCCGGCCGATTATCCCGATCCGCCGCCAGTGGCCCGTTTCGATCCGCCGAAGATGACCAAGCTGTTCCGCTATGCGCAGGCCCTCGCCGAGAAGGGCGATCCATGGGTAACGAAGCCGCCCATGATGTTCGTGATCGATCCGCCGGCGCCTGCTCCGGACGCGCGCTGATTATCGCGCGCCCGGGCGCGGGTGTTCATCTATCGGCGACGCGAGAGGCTGTTGAGCACTCGATCAGGATGACCGGTTCGGCAGCGTTTGGTCCGCCGCCTGCAATGCCTGGTAGCGTTCTATTGCCTGGCGCGCGTTGAACAGCAGGCGGTCACTACCGAGGCGCCGGTCCAGCCTGGCATGTCGCACCACCTCCAGCACGCCGGGATTCAATCCCGCCAGCCAGACGACAACGCCAGCCTCTGTCGCGCGTTGCTCGGCCTCCATCAACACCTGCAGTGCCGAGTATTCGATGTCGGGCACCCGGCTGAGGTCCAATGCGATGACCCGTGGCTTGTACTGGGCGGCTAGAGTATTGATACGCTCCGCCACGTACTGCACATTGACAAAGAACAGGCGTCCTTCCGGCCGCACGATCAACAGCCCCTCGAATGTCTCGTCGTTGGGGTGTTCGGGTGTCAGCGGTCGCAGCACGTCGGCCCCGCGTTTGCGCCCGATGACCGAAATCCGTGGCTGCGCGGTCTGACTGGCCAACCCAATCATCGACACGATGATCGCCACCACGATTCCCTTCAGTGTTCCGAACACCAGCACACCCGCGCAGGCGACCAGCGCCCAGCGAAATTCCATCGTGCGTACCTGGCGGATTGCACGGAACTCATCGGGCTGGATCAGCCCGACCGAGTAGACGATGACGACTGCTGCCAACGTCGGATTCGGAAGAAAGCCAAGCACCGGGGCGAACAGCAGCATTGTCGCGACGGCGGCGCTTGCCGTCACCAGGGATGCTCTCTGGGTCCGCCCACCGGTCGCACGGACAACAGCTGTTTGGGACGTGCCGCCACCGGCCGGCATCGCGCCCAACAGCGCACCGCCGAGATTGGCGGCACCCGTGGCAACGAGTTCACGATTCGCGTCCAGCGGCGGATCGTTCGGGCGTGCGAAGGCGCGGCCCGCGGCAATTGTCTCGGTGAAACTCATCAGCGCGATTCCCAGTGCCCCGGGCGCAAGCTCCCCGATCAGCGCGAAGTCCGGCAGCGTGAACGACGGAATGCCCTGGGGAATCAGCCCGACCGTAGACACCCCCATGTCGTGCAGGCCAAGATACCAAGCTGCGGCGATGCCGCCCCCGACCCCAATCAGCGGGGCAGGGGAATGTGGCCATAGCCGCTCCATCGCAATCAATGCCGCGAACGTCACGATGGCTACCGCTAGAGTCGGCAGCGAAACGGCGGGAAGATGGTGCACGATGGTCAGCACGTCGACGAAAAACCCTTGCTTCCTAATGTGGATGCCCAGGAGTTTCGGCACCTGGTCAAGCACGATCACGAGTCCGATTCCGGCCTTGAAGCCGGTCAGGACTGGCGCGGATATGAAGTTCGCTACGAACCCCAGCTTCAACAGTCGTGCGAGCACGAGGATGGCGCCGACCAGCACCGTCAGGGTCGCGGTCGCGGTGACGAGCCTCGTGGAATCGCCGTCCGGCACCGCAAGACCGAGTTGCGTGCCGGCGAGAATTGCCAGAGTGGCCGTGGAACTGACGCTGAGCACCCGCGACGTGCCGAGCAGCGCATAGATCACCATCGGTACGAAAGCGGTGTATAGCCCAACCGCGACGGGCAATCCCGCTACCGTTGCGTAGGCCATCGCCTTGGGCAGGACGACTGCCGCGGCCGTGAGTCCCGCGACGAGGTCGAAGCGCAAAGCGCTGGTGCCGGACTTGTTCGTATTCATCGCCGTTTCGATGCGAGGCAGTCGCCGCATGCTATCCCCGAATCTCGCCGCGCGGTGGCAGCGGCGCTTGATCTGTATCAAGGCCTGACAAGATCACCGGTATGTAATGCACCTGCAATCGCCGCGGACCGCGTTCCGCGGATCGGGGCCGAGATTCGTGGATTCATAACTTGGAAAGGAGCATGACGAACATGAACAAGAGTCGGTTAGCCGCGCTTGCCACGGGTCTTCTGGTTGCAGGAAGCTTCCTCGCTGCGCCAGGAACTGCGACCGCCCAGACACAGGGCATGGAGCGGCGAGACGACCGTAGGGATACACGCGACCAGGCGCGAGACGAGAAGCGTGAGTGCAAGGCCGGAGACGAGAAGAGCCGGCCCGAGTGCCGACAGGACAAGCGTGACACCAAACAGGACGCACGAAGAAATTAACTCCCTGACGCCCTTACTGCGAAGTGCGGATGGAACGGTACGTCCCCAGCTGAAAACGATGGGCTGAGGAAGTGAGCAATAAGCCTGCGTGCTCTGTGCGTCGGCCAGATTGTTTCGGCGAAGCTGTGGCACGAGTCCCAGCGCACGGTTTCCAAAAACGGAATGCAATTATTCAGACGGAGGATCCGGATCAATGCGTGCGATCGCGGCACTTTTGGTTTTAGTCTTGGCATCGGTGCATTCTTTCGCTGCGGATAAGAACGAGAAAGTAGAAAAGGAACGCCAGGAGATCCAGAAGATGGAGAAGAACGTCCTTGCCAAGCTGTACGCCGCACAACCTGCGGCGAAGGCCGCCGTGGAGAAGGCTGCCGGATATGCCGTGTTCAGCAACTTCGGAATTAAGATTCTGGTTGCCGGCACCGGTAGCGGCAAGGGTGTGGCAGTCGACCGCAAGGCCGGGCAGCGGACCTACATGCGGATGGGGGAGTTGCAGGCCGGCGTTGGACTCGGTGTGA
>CAZNBS010000066.1:10268-21118 GCA_964570955.1 uncultured Burkholderiales bacterium
TCCAGGTAGTGTTCATATTCGAGACCGCGGACAAGCTCGACGCATTCGTCAACCAGGGATGGGAGTTCGGCGCACAGACCACTGCCGCAGCGACCACTGGAGAAAAGGGCGCGTCATTGGCGGGTGCAATGTCGGTGCAGCCCGGTGTATGGATGTACCAGATGACCGACAAAGGCCTGGCCGTGGAGGCAACCGTGAAAGGGACGAAATACTGGAAGGACGAGGACCTGAATAGGCGTTGACCTCATTCTTTTCCTCGTGCACTCCATCCGGCAGGCGGAGCGAGGGGGCGCTTGTAGCGCTCGCTCAAGCGGCGTACACGATGCCGTCCACCTCCGTCGTCACGGTGGTGCCCGCCTCGCCGGCGATGATTCTGCTCAGGTCGCCGAGCGCACCGATCGCCGCCCGCTTGCCCGTGGCCGAGACGAACCGGCAGGCTGCATCGACCTTGGGGCCCATGGACCCGGCCGCGAACGGCATGGCGGCGAACGCGGCTGGCGAACCGCGGCGAATCGCGCGCTGTGTGGGCTTTCCCCAGTCCGCATACACCGCGTCGGCATCGGTGAGCATCACGAACAGGTCCGCATCCAGTTCACGCGCCAGCAGTTCGGAGGCGAGATCCTTGTCGATCACGCACTCGATGCCCACCAGCTTGCGCTGAGCACCCGCTTCGTACATCGTGGGAATGCCACCGCCACCGGCTGCGATCACGATGGTGTTGCGCTCCAGCAGCCACTTGATCGGGCGCAACTCGAAGATGCGCTTGGGCTCGGGCGAGGGGACCACGCGCCGCCACTTGTCGCCATCCTGCCGGAACGTCCACCCCTTCTCTCTGCCCAACCGGTCGGCCTCCTCCTTCGCGTACACGGGGCCGATGAACTTGGTCGGGTTCTGAAACGCCGGATCGGCGGGATCGACCTCGATCATGGTCAGCAGGGTCGCGAATGGCCGCTCGAACGGGAGAAGATTGCCGAGTTCCTGCTCGATCATGTAGCCGATCATCCCCTCGGTTTCTGCGCCGAGGACGTCCAGCGGATACGTCTCCACCTTGGCGTAGGCCGCGCCCTGCAGCGCCAGGAGGCCGACTTGCGGCCCGTTGCCGTGCGCGACGACCAGGCGGTGCGCCATTGCGATGGGCGCAAGCGCCTCCGCCGCGATGCGAACGTTGCGCCGCTGGTTCTCGGCGCTCATTTCCTCTCCGCGCCGCAACAGCGCGTTGCCCCCCAGGGCAGTAACGACCAGCATGGTTTTCACTCTCCGAGAAAGGGACTGCGATGGCGCTGCCAGACATACACCGGAACTCCGAGCAACAGTAGCAGGAGGCCGTACAGGACTGCCTCCGCGCCGCAGCCGTAAACCGTGAATATTGAGAAGACGAAGGCTATGATTTCGATTGCGCCGATGCGCGGCATGTTCCCGCTACTGCCGGTGCCGCCCGCGACACGCGCGCCAACCAGACCCACGGCCAGCGCGCAGAACGCGTAGGGGATGACTGCCGCCATGGTGCTCAGGCTCACCACCAGGTTGTAGAAAGCGCGCACGCCGGGCGTACCCCAAGCCTCGAACGCGACCATGCCGGTGGCGAGCGCGGCTGAAATGACGATACCGGCGGCCGGGACACCGCGCGCGGACAACCGACCAAATACGGGTGGGAACACGCGGTCCTGCGCAGCGGCCATTGGAACCTGCCCCATCATCAAGGTCCAGCCGTTGAGTGCGCCGATCGAAGAGACGATCACGGCGATCGCGATCGCGCCAGCGCCCCAAGCGCCCCACATGAGCCGTGCCGCGTCGGTGAACGGCGCCACCGACCTCATCAGCTCGTCGCGCGGCACCACACCGAACACCACCACGGTGCCGAGCACGTACAGCGCTGCGGCAATGCTGATGCCGATGATGGTCGAGAGGGGAATCGTTCGCCTGGGGTCACGCACGTCGCCCGCCGGCACCGTCGCCGACTCGAGCCCGAGGTAGGCGAACATCGTGAGCGGCGCCAGCGCCGCGCTCGCGGCGAGCAGCGACCCTCCGCTGGGATTGAACGCGGGCATGTTCTCGCTGCGCACATAGAGCAGTCCGACTAGCGCGACCGCAGCGAATGGCACCAGCTTGGTGTAAGTCGTGATCTCGGCGAAGATGCCGGCCGCCTTCACACCGCGGAGATTGATCAGCACGACCAGCCAGATCGCGCCGAGAGTGAGCGTCAACGCCGCGGGCCTGTTCAGAAGCAGGTCGGGCGCGAGGTTCATGACCGCGCCCGCGAATCCGAACGCAATCGCCGGCAGCGATGCCCAAATGGAGATCCAGTAACCCCAGGCGACGAGGAAGCCGGCGAAGTCGCCGTAAGCCATGCGTGTGTAGGCGTAGGGTCCGCCGGTCGCCGGCACGATCCGGGCCAGACGCGCGAAGGTGAGCCCGAGGCAGCCCGCGCCAATGCCCATCACGATCCACGACAGGATCGCGAGCCCTCCGTAAGGCGCCACGGCATAGGGCGACAGATAGAAGCCCGAGCCCACCATGTTGCCCACCACCACGGCGGTACAGGCTGCGAGGCCCAGGCTTTTTGCCGTGTGAGGCGCAGCTGGCATGTGAGCTGGAGCCCGACTGAAGCTAATCTCCCAGAGTGGCGACCAGGATCGCCTTGATCGTGTGCATGCGGTTTTCGGCCTGTTCGAAGGCAAGGTTGTACTCGGATTCGAATACGTCGTCCGTGACCTCCAGACCATTGCTGATGCCATACGTCTCTGCGAGCTGCTTGCCCAGCGTGGTCTCGGTGTCATGGAAAGCGGGGAGGCAGTGCATGAACTTCACCTGCGGGTTGCCGCTTGCCTTCATCAGCTCGACGTTGACCTGGTACGGCAGCAGCAGGTCGATGCGCTCTTTCCACACTTCCTTGGGTTCCCCCATGGAAACCCACACGTCGGTATGGATGTAGTCGACGCCCTTCACGGCCTGCTTCGGATCCTCGGTGATGGTCAACTTGCCGCCGTAGCGCTTCTCCAGGTCCCGCGCAATGCCGACGAACTCGTCCGAGGGCCAGAGCTTCTTCGGGCCGCACAGACGCACGTCCATGCCCATGAGACAGCCTACGATCATCAGTGAATGCCCCATGTTGTTGCGGGTGTCGCCCATGAAGGCGTACTTGATGTCGTGTATCGGCTTGTCGCTGTGCTCGCGCATGGTCATGACGTCGGCAATCATCTGGGTCGGATGGTACTCGTCGGTTAGACCGTTGAAGACGGGGACGCCGGCGTACTTGGCAAGCGTCTCGACGCCGGTCTGGCTCGCACCGCGATATTCGATCGCGTCGTACATGCGGCCGAGCACACGTGCCGTATCCTTGAACGACTCCTTGTGCCCGATCTGGGATCCGGACGGATCCAGATAGGTGACGTGAGCCCCCTGGTCGTAGCAGGCCACCTCGAAGGCACAGCGGGTGCGCGTCGAGGTCTTCTCGAAGATCAGGCAGATCTCCTTGCCGTCCAAGTGCTTCTGCTCGGTACGAGCATACTTCGCGCGCTTGAGGTCGCGTGCGAGATCGAGCAGATAACGAAACTCGCGCTGAGTATAGTCTTGCACCGTCAACAGCGAGCGGTTACGCAGATTCAAACCCATGATCGTGAACTCCTGAAGGTTTACGGTCGCAGCGGCCGTCGGTTCAGTACGCCGGCTCGCGCGAAATCGGGCAAGTCATGCAGTGGCCGCCTCCGCGCCCGCGCCCCAATTCCGACCCGCGCACGGTGATCACTTCGACGCCAGCCTTGCGCAGCAGGGTATTGGTGTACGGATTGCGGTCATACGCGACCACCACGCCAGGCTCGAGCGCGACGACGTTGTTGCCGTCGTCCCACTGCTCACGCTGGGCCTGATAGGCATTGCCACCTGTCTCGACCACGCGCAATTCTTTCAAGCCCAGCGCACCCTTGACCACATCGAACAGATGGCCCTCTTCGGCGCGTACGTCGAGCATCCCGTCATCGCCCGGACGCGCGCTGTAGCAGCGGATCTGGTCCACCACTTCGCGGAATGCAGTGCACAGATCGCGATCACAGAAACTGAACACTGTGTCCAGGTGCATGGCTGCACGGCTCTTGGGCATCAGACACCCGATCACCCGCGTGGCCGCCTTCTCTTTGAACAACCGGTCCGCCACCTGGAACACGGCCTGGCGCGTGGTGCGCTCGCCCATCCCGATCAGCACCACGCCCTTGCCGATCGGCATGACATCGCCGCCCTCCATGCACGACCCGCCGAAGTGCTCATCGGAATCGCCCCACCAAATCTTGAAGTCAGCATCCTTGAAGCGCGGGTGGAACTTATAGACTGCGCGCTGCAGCAACGTCTCGGGCTTGCGCGCTGGCCAGAACATCGGATTGCAGGTCACGCCGTTGTAGATCCAGCAGGACGGATCGCGCTGGAACAAGGTGTTCGGTACCGGTGGGACGATGAAATCGGTGCCGCCGAAGGCCTCGGTCAGCATGGTCGATACCTCGCTCGTTGGCAGATCGAGGATGGCGATACCGCCGATCAAATGCTCAGCAAGCTTCTCTGCGGCCATCTCGTCCAGCCAAGGTCGAATGATGCGCGCCGTGCCCTGTCCCACATCGTTGACGGTGATGCGACGGTCCAGAACCCAGGAACGCGCCTCCTTGTCCGACAGCGTAGTGGCAAGGAGTTCGTGCAGTTCCAGCACTTCGACTCCACGCTCCCGCATCTTGAGAACGAAGTCATAGTGATCCTTCTGCGCTTCCTGCACCCAGAGCACGTCATCGAACAGCAAGTCGGCGGCGTTGCCGGGTGTCAGACGCTGGTGAGCCAACCCAGGTCGACACACGAGCACGGTGTTGAGCTTGCCGACCTCACTGTGGACACCTACTTCATGCATGGCGATCTCCTGAATGTCATTCCGGCAGAGCGCTGGAAAGCACAATTGCGCGTGTGCTCTCGTCCAGCTTGCCGAACGATCGAGTGTATATGTCAGAGAAGCTGGGTGAACGCAGCAGTCGGCTCAATGCGGCGTCTACCGCCAGGCGGAAATCCTCGTCACCGCGGGGAAGCGCCAGCGCAATCGGCTCGTGGGTGAACTGGCGGTCGAGCACGATGAGGTTCCTCGCCGACGGACCGCGTCGGGCGGCATCGAGCAGGATCGCGCGCTCGCCGAAGAACGCGTCGGAACTGCGGTCGATCACCCGACGAATGCCGCTTTCGTAATCACTGACCGGCACTGCCTTCGCATCGATCCTTAACGTGTACATCCGCTCCGCCAACCAGCTTGCGCCCGTCGTCCCTGTCACAGCGGAGAAGGTCTTGGCCCGGAGAATCTGAGCGGGATTGCCGCGCCAGATCGGCCCGGCCGGCGGCCGCCCGGCGAGAACGTCTTGCAGGCCGCTCGGCGCGTCGGTACGCAGCAGCGCGCCGACGCCGCCCGGGAAGATGGGAATGGAGAAGGACACCTCCTTCCGTCTGCTCAGAGTCGCACTTGCGGCATCGCACAGCAGATCAACGCGGCCTTGCTGAATGGCCTGGAAGCGATCCTCCAGCGTCACCGCGACCCACTCGACTGGCAGGGCTGGGAGTCTCAGGTCCGCCTTCAGGCGCTCGGCGACCTGGGTGCATATCGCCACGGAGTAGCCGGCCGGTTTGCCCGCCTCGTCGCGATACGAGAAGGGCTGCGCCTCCATGCGGTAGCCCAGCGTGAGTTTGCCCGCCTGACGGACCCGCTCCAGTGTGCTTTCAGCGTGCGCCGGCGCAACCGACTGAAGCGCAGTCGCGAGCACGGCAATGAGCAAGCATCCGAACCGGACTCGATATGCTGATGGCCCAGCCGATCCAGCTGATTTCATGTTGTTCTCCTAGTAGTCGGTCGGAGTGCGGTCAGACCGCCTTGACCTGCACGCGTTCCGCTGGCAACGGCAGGGCAAACCGCGGCGCCATGAATCCCCACACCACGTACCCGACACCCATCACCAACATCCCGCCCATCACCGCCTCGAAGCCCGAGGCCCAGAGCGCATAGATGCTGTAGACGAGCGCCACTACCGCGACCAGCACATTGAATCGGTAAGGTCCCTGCGGCACTTTCGCGGCCTGCATGATCACCATCAGTGCGGATAGCGCGATGATGTAGGGCAGGACATTGGTCACCACGGCCAGATTCACCAGTGCACTGAACTGCTTGCTCAAGTTCGGGGAGATGGTGGACAGCGCCATGGCGGACTGGACGAAGCCCATGATGATCATCCCGGTGATGGGAGCACCCATCGCGTTCACCTTGGAGAAGAATCGGGGGAACATGTTCTCGTCCGCCGCCGCCTTTGCGGTCTGTGCCAGGGTGAACTGCCAGCCGAGCAGCGAGCCGATGCAGGCCATGACCGCCAGCGCCATGACGATGTTGCCTACCGTGGGATTGAACATCTGCGCGTAGGCGAGACCGAACGGCCCGGTCGATTGCGCGAGTTCGGCATTGGGCACGATGCCCTGTATCACGGTGGTGGACAGGATGTAGATCGCTGCGGCGCCCAGGGTCCCCAGCATGCAGGCGAGCGGCACGTTGCGCTTCGGGTTCTCCACCGCCGCCGAGTTCTGTGCCGCCGACTCCATGCCCAGGAACGCCCACAACGTGAGCGCAATGCTGGAGCCCATCCCCTCCATCAGGCTCAGGCCCTGCGGATTCCACGCTGCCGCGAAGGTTTCGCTGCTGAACCAGTACCAGCCGATGATCGAGATCGCCCCGACGGGCAGGATGACGCCCCACACGGTGACCGCGCCGATGCGACCGGTGATCCCGGCACCCCCGAAGTTGGCTATCGTCGTCAACCACAGCAGAGCGATCACACCGACGGTACTCGCGACCGGCGTGGAGGAGAGCCAGGGGATGAAGGCGGCGAGGTATCCCACCGCCGATATCGCCACGGCGACGTTCGCGATCGCCAGTGAGATGAAATATAGGAAGGACACCTGGAAGTATCCCGCCTTGCCGTAGGCATCCTCCGCATACGCGGATAGCCCGCCCGGGCGCTGGTTGAACACGCCGGCCTGTGCAAATCCATAGGCGATGGCCATGGATCCCAGGGCCGTCACCAGCCAGGATAGGAGCGAGATCGCCCCCACCTGCGCCATGTTGGCAGGGAGCATGATGATGCCGGAGCCCATCATGTTCACCGCGACGATGAACGTCAGCTGCATCAGACTCATCTTCTTCTGCATTCTCACCCTCCTCCATGTCTCGCGTGGCGGTTCTACTCGCGCACTGCGTATGTATAGAACCTGATGCGGCCTTCTTCGCGTTCCTGATACACGCCCTGCACTTCGTAGTTGAATCCAGGGAATCGGTTGAACGATTCCTGGAAGGCGATAAAGTAGTCGAGCATCGGCTGAGCGCGCTCGTCCCAGCGCTCGCCGGGCACCACTACGCCAATGCCGGGGGGGTAGATCAGCGCCAGCGTCGCGGAGATCCGGCCGCGGATACGATCGAGCGGCACGTAGTCCACGTCGTTGGCGACAAGTGCCTCGTACGCGTCCTTGGGTGACATAGCCATGTTCGGAAAGCTCGACGCTCGGAAGCAGCAGCGCTGCAGCTCCTTCACGTTCGCCTGCCGATAGAAGTCGTGCATCTCCTTGCATACCTGGCGCAGCGTGTAGCCAGCGTAGCGCTCTGCATGCGCGGCATACAGAGTGGGAAGCACTTCAGGAAGCGGCGCATCCCGATCCCAGAGGTTCTTGAACTTGACCAGCTTGGCGATGAGTGTGTTGAGCTTGCTCTCGTCTTCGGCCGGGGTCATCAGGAAGAGGATGCTGTTCAGGTCGCACTTTTCCGGCACCACCCGCTGCTCGCGCAGGTAGTTGGCCACCACCGTGGCCGGCACGCCGAAGTCCAGGTACTCGCCAGTGCTGCGCTCGATGCCTGGGGTGAGCAGCATCAGCTTGTTCGGATCGACCATGGCGTAGTCGTCGGCATACCCGGAATATCCGTGCCAGCGGCTGCTCGGCTGGAAGTTCCAGCACTGCTGCTCGCGCTTGATCACCTCGGTGGGAAGATCCTCCCAGGGCACCTCCTTCGCATCGGGGTGAAACTTGGAATCGCGCAGCGTCACGGTGTCGGGCACGAAGGGGTCAAAGAACCACTGTTCTTCCGCATCACGCCCGGTGCGCGCATAGTAGCGACCGAAATCCCGGAGCTTCTTGCGCGCTTCGATACCCAGTTCGATGCAGCGGTCCCATAGCATCTCGCCACCTTTTCCCGCGTGGATCTTGGCGTTCACGTCGAGTGAGGCGAACAGGGGATAGAACGGAGAGGTGGACGCGTGCATCAAAAACGATTCATTGAATCGCTTGTGCTCGACGTAGCGACGCTGTCCGCGGATGTGCTCGTCGCGCTTGTGAATCTGAGAGGCTTGCGAGAAACCCGCCCCTTGCTTATGCACGGACTGCGTCGAAAACAGCCCGGGCATTTCCGGGCCCAGTTGGGGGATGCGCATCGGACTGTGATCTTCGAACAGGGGATGAAAGGCGTTGTAGCCGATCCATGCCTCGTCCCACAGCACGTATTCGCACAAGTGTCCGATCTTCTCGAGAACCTTGCGCACGTTGTAAATCGTGCCGTCGTAGGTGGCCAACTGGATGCAGGCGAGCCGAAAAGGGCGTGCCGCCTTGTGGCGCTGCGGATCCTTCACCAGCGGGTTGGTGCGGATCTGCTCGCGCAGGTAGGCCTCGTCCCAGGCGTCCCAGTCGACCGCGCCAATCATGCCGAAGGGATTGCGCGCGGTTGGCAGGAAGATCGGGATCGCTCCGGCGACGACTAGTGCTCCCTGATGCAGGGACTTGTGGTTGTTACGGTCGAACAGAACCAGATCGCCGCTGCGCAACACCGCATTGGTGACGACCTTGTTCGAGGTGCTTGTGCCGTTCAGAACGAAGTAGGTCTTGTCGGCCCCGAAGACCTGGGCGGCATGCCGCTGTGCCTCCACCGCAGGACCTTCATGGATGAGGAGGTCTCCGAGATCAACGTCGGCATTGCACAGGTCATTGCGAAAAATGCTTTCGCCGAAGTGCTTGAAGAACAATTGCCCCGCGGGCGACTTGCGATAGAACTGACCACCCTGATGGCCTGGGCAGTCGAAGGCGATGTTGGCTTCACCGTCGTACGCCATGAGCCCGCCGAAGAAGGGGGGCAGCAGCGTCATTCCGTACTTGACCACGCTGGCAATGACTTGCTTTGCATAGAAGGCCGGCGTTTGCTGTCCAAGGTAGATGAAGCCCTCGACTTCGCCCAATCCACCCATCACCGCGATGTCGGAGATGCGATGAGAATCGGCGAGCGCCCACATGGGGGTGCGGAAACCGATCGCGCGGACCGACATCGCGAACTTGCGTGCGTGTTCTAGACGCTCGCCATCCACCATCGCGATGTAGGCGCCAACTTCGGCATCCTCGGACACGTCGCGTTCGAAAGTGTCGCTCACCTCGACCTGGAAATTGTCCCCCGTGAGCCGGTCGAGAAGCGCCCCGACCTCCGGGTTGGAGCGATCGACGATCGCCACGACCTTCAGAAGCTTGTGGAACGGGATCGCGACGGTTGGAGCCTTCACGGATCGCGGAATCACCGTTCGGCCTCCTCAACCAGACAGTCCACCAGGTAGCGCCGGCCGCGTGAATCCGCCTCGAAGCGCAGTCCGTGAATGTCGGTTTCGAAGCCAGGAAACTCATGGTCGAAGTCGCGGGCGCGCAGCAGATAATCCTGAATTGCTCTGGTGGCTGGGGTGATGCGCTCGCCCGGCATGATCACCGGGATCCCTGGCGGATAGGGCACTACCATCACCCCCAGCGTGCGGCCCATCAGGTGGTCGATCTCCACGCTCTGAAGGCGTCCGCGCACGAGCTGCTCATAGGCATCGGCCGGCCGCATTGCCATCTCGGGCAAGGTCGTATACATGTCCTTCTGCGCCTTGGGGAAGTCCTCATCCCGGTACAGGCGGTGCATGCGCTCGCACAAGTCCTTGAGCCCCATCCTTTCGTATGGCTGCGGATGCGCGTCCACCAAGGCCGGCAACACCCGCTTGAGCGGCGCGTTAGCGTCGTAGAGATCCTTGAAGTTGAGCAACTCGGTGACGAGTGTGCTCCATTTCCCTTTGGTGATGCCCATCGAGAACAGAACCAGGAAGGAGTACAGACCGGTCTTCTCGATCTCGATGCGCCGGCTGGACAGGAACCTCGTCACGACGGCCGCCGGAATACCCTGCAACTGCATGCTGCCGTCCGCAACCATGCCTGGCGTGAGAAGCGTGACTTTGATGGGATCGACGAGTACGTGGTTCTCGGCCAAGTCGTCGAAACCGTGCCACCGGTCCTGCGGCTTGAGCACCCACGCCAGCTTATCGTCGGTGGGTTGCCGGCCCATCTCCTCGGGTTGCCACACGTCGAACCACCACGTGCCGTTCTGCTGCTCCTTCATGGCCTTCATGGCGCGGCGGAAGCTGAGCGCCTCGTCGATTGTCTCCTGCACCAGCGCCCGTCCCGCCGGCTGCTCCATCATCGCCGCAGCGACGTCGCACGAAGCGATGATTCCGTACTGCGGAGAGGTCGAGGTATGCATCATGAACGCGTCGTTGAAACGCGTCATATCCAGACGACTGTCCTCCGCATTCTGGATGTGGATCATCGACGCCTGAGAAAGCGCGGCCAGCAGCTTGTGTGTCGATTGCGTGGCGAAGGTGATGGCGTTCTTTGAACGCCTCGGGTCATTCGAAGAGATCGCGTGGTAACCGTCGTAGAATTCGTGGAAATTCGCGTAGGCGTACCACGCCTCGTCGAAATGCAGTACTTCAACCGCATCGCCGATCTGCTGTTTGATCGCG
>CAZNBS010000067.1:0-15631 GCA_964570955.1 uncultured Burkholderiales bacterium
CGCCAGGTGGCCGACCTCGGCCGCAGAACCGACGAGCCGTGCGTCGCCCCCGAATACGACGAAGCGCGCAACGGCAGGCCGTCCCTCGCGCCCGGCCCGCTCGGCGAAGTCCAGCGCCGACTGCATGATGTCGGCCGCCACGCTGCGCGAGACGTCGAGCGCATAGACGACCGACACGCGCGTTCCCGAGCGGGTCCAGACAGGTTGCAGCAGCGCCGCCACGACGAGCAGCAATGCAAGCGTGCGCAGTGCGCTCACCGTGACGAGGTGCCTGCGACTGAGGTTCGCGCGCGAGCGGTACCCGATCCACCACACTGCCGGCACCAGCAGCAGCAGCCACAGCGGCCAGAGTGCGCCGTGCGCCAGCACGCCGTTCAAAGCGTCACCCGCCGGTTGTAGGTCCACCACTCCAGCGCGAGCAGCAGCGCGGCCGCCGCCAGCAGCAGGATCCACGGCTCGGCGCGTGCGACCCGGACGAGGGCAGGCGGCGGGGCCTGCGCCGCGCTCGCCAGCGTGCTCGCGTTGACTGCGGTCACGCGCGCATCCAGAAGATTGACCGCAATGCGCACCCGCTCGCTACCCGTCATGGCGGTATACAGCCCTGGCGCGTGCGCCTCGAACAACGCACCGCCCGGCACCTCCCGCGTCGCGACCTCGCCTCCCTCCAGGTCGAGGACGCGCGCCTGCGCCGCTACGGCAACCTGGCCGAGGGGACGCGATACCGCGTCGGATTCGCGTGTCAGCCAGTTCACCGCATTGGCGACGAAGACCGGAAAGCCCGGTTGTTGTGCGAAGTTCGACGCCTGCAACGAGAAGGCGAGCACGGCCAGGCGCCGCCCGTCGCGAGCGGCGAGCAGGAGCGCTTCGTCGCCCGGCCCACGCGCCACCGCCGTCAGCCGCACATCGGCGTCAGGGCCGGGGCGCAGCGGCTGCGCGCGCTCGACCAGCACGTCTGTCAGGCGCGCGTGCACGAGCAGCGGATGCCGTGCATCCCAGGTCGCGACCCGCGTCCCGGTCACCGCGTCCGCGCCCCGGCCGAGCCAGGGAGCGGGGCGCGGTGCAATCAGCAGCGCCGGCACGGCGGGCCGCTCCTGCGGCGTGACGCGGTCGAACAGCGCGGCATCGAACCCGGACAGCCCGGCGCTGCGCGCAGGCGGCACGATCTGCAGGTCGATGCGCGGCAGTGCGCGCAGCACCTGCGCCAGGGCGGCGTTGCCGGACGTGACCAGTGCCACGCGTACGCGGCTCTTGCCGGGCAGGAATGCATAGGCGATGTCGTCGACGGCAAGCCCGTCGCCGTCGCTGGTTGCACTCGCGCGCACCGGCCCCTCTCCCAGGCTCGACACGTCGATCACCAGGCTGGTGCGCGCGCCACCCTCGAGCTGCAACTGACGATCGATCGGGGCACTGTCCACACCGGCAATGCGCAGCCGCACCAGCTTGTTGCCGGCGGACCCGTTGCTCACCTCGACGAAGGCATCGTGGCGGCGCGGATCGCCCGGCGCTGCCCGCAGTTCGAAGGCGGTGATGCCGACGTTGTCCGCGTTTCGGAACACCGAGGCGACGCGCACCGGGTCGGGAACCTGCACGGGCGCCACGCCGTCGGTGACGAACCACAGCTGACGACTGTCCCGCACGCCAGGCAGTGTGGCCAGATCCGGGAACCAGGCGCGCTCCCCGAATCCGGGCTCGAGTGCGCGCGCCTGCGCGACGATGTCCTGTCGCGCCGCGAACGCCGGCGTGGGAATCCGGTGCGTGGTGTCCGCGAGCATGAAGCGGCTGCCTCCGCCGGCCCCCTCCACGATGCGTTCGACCTCGTCGGCAGCCAGCTCGAGGCGCGTGCGCCCGTCCGCCCCTCGCACGCCCATGCTGGGCGAGGTGTCGACGACGATGAGCACGTCCGAGGCAGCCCCGGCAAGGGTGCCGAGCTCGGGACGCGTCAGCGCGGAGGCGATGGACAGTGCGACCGCGAGTGCGAGCAACAGCGACAGCCACCAGCGCCAGCGCTCCGGCCGGCGCCGGCGCTGTTCGAGCACGCGGCGCCAGACGAGGTGGGAGGCGATGGCTACGCGGCGCGGCGAGGGTTTGAGCAGATACAGCGCGACCACCAGTCCCGCCACGCCCGCGAGCAGCATCCAGGCTGCGGCGGGCGTCAGACCGAAAAACGTCATGAAGCCCGCCTCACCGCAACAGCCCTTCTTCGCGCAGCATCTTGAGCACCACGTCCTCGATCGCCACGTCGGTCATCGCGCGCGCATAGCCCCAGCCATACTTGCGGCAGAATCCCTCGATGTCGCGTGCGTGGCGCTCGAAGGTGGCGCGATACGCGTCGAGCAGTCCGGGCGTGATCTCCACTTCCGTCGCGTTGCCCTCCTCCACGTCGACCAGCACCGCCTCCTCGGGCAGCTGCGGATCGAGCTCCTCGGGACTGATCACGTGCATGAGCGCGACGTCATGGCGGAAGCGGCGCAGCACGGCGACCGATTCCTCGACGCCGGCGGGATCGAGGAAGTCCGAGATGAGCACGACCAGTCCGCGCGTGCGCGGGGCGGAGAAGTAGCGCCGCAGCGCGCCGGCGAGGCTGGTGCGCCCGTGCGGCTCGATGCGCTCGAGAAAGCGGAACACCTGGGGCGCCTGGTTCTTGCCGCGCCGCGTCGGCAGCGTGTCGCCGAGAGACTCAGCGAACGAGGACACGTTCACGCGGTCGTGATTCAGCAGCGCCACATAGGCCAGCGCACCAGCCAGCCTGCGCGCGTAATCGAGCTTGTTCGGACTGCCGAAATCCATCGACAGGCTGCTGTCGACGAACAGGTAGACCGGCTGATCGGCCTCCTCCTCGAACAGCCGCAGGATCAGCCGATCCATGCGCAGGTAGATGCCCCAGTCGATGTGGCGGATGTCGTCGCCCTCCGTGTAGGGCCGATAGTCGGCGAACACCATGCCGGTGCCGACGCGTCGCGACCGGTGCATGCCGCGCAACTGGCCGTGCGCGCGGTTGCGGGCAGCCAGTGCGAGCATGTCGAGCTTGCGCAGGAAGGCGTCGGAGAACATGGCGCAATGGCCGCTGCGGCTGGGGGCGTGCCCCGTGGATCTCAACGCGGCTCCGGCACCCGATGCAGGACGTCCTCGAGGATGGCATCGGCATCGACCCGCTCGGCCTCGGCATCGAAGTTGAGCAGGATCCGGTGGCGCAGCGCGTTCAACGCCACGGTGCGGATGTCCTCGCACGCAACGTGCACGCGATCGTTGAGCAGGGCGTTGACCTTCGCGCCGAGGATCAGCGCCTGGGTGCCGCGCGGGCTGGAACCGAAGCGCACGAACCGCCGCGTCATGTCGGTGGCGCGCTCGCTCTCCGGATGCGTGGCGAGCGTGAGGTCGATCGCATACTGCTGCACGGGACGGGCCACCGGCACCGCGCGCGCAGTCTCGCGCATCTCGAGCACGTCGCCCTGGCCCAGCACGCGGTCGACCTGCGGATTCTGCTGCTTGGTCGTGCGGTCGAGAATTTCGTGCAGTCCCTCCGCAGTGGGAAAGCCGAGGCGCAGCTTGAAGAAGAAGCGGTCGAGCTGGGCTTCGGGCAGGGGGTAGGTGCCTTCCATCTCGAGGGGGTTCATCGTGGCCAGGACGAAGAAGGGCTGCTCCAGCGGATGCGTCTGGCCGCCCGCCGACACGCTGTTCTCCTGCATCGCTTCGAGCAGCGCCGATTGCGTCTTGGGCGTCGCGCGGTTGATCTCGTCGGCGAGCACCAGGTTGGCGAAGATGGGCCCACGCTGGAACTCCATGGTCTTGCGCCCCGCCTCGTTCTCACGCACGACGGTGCTGCCGATGATGTCGCCGGGCATCAGATCCGGCGTGAACTGGATGCGCGAGAACTTCAGGTGCAGCACGTCGGCAAGCGTCTGCACCAGCTTGGTCTTGCCGATGCCCGGGATGCCTTCGAGCAGAACGTGCCCGCGCGCCAGCAGACAGGTCATGATGCCGACGATGTTGTCGTCGTTACCGACGATGATGCGGGACACCTCTTCCCGCACGATGGCGAAGTTGTTGCGGAACTGCTCGATCTGACGTTCCACCTGTGCAGTCGAAGTCGCGGCGCTCATTCGGCGCTCTCCCGAAGGTCCATGAAGTAGTCCTTTACGATCTGGCGATGCTGGATGGAGATGCCGCCGTCGGAACCGGCGTCCGCCTGCGCGAAGCGCGCACGGGACTGGACCTCGCGCCGGCTCACGGCGGAACGCTGCTGCTGGCTTTCCGAGTAGTACCAGGTCCTTTCCTCGCCCATCGAGTCGTCCTGGTCCTCCGTCTCGATGGTGCTGCGCCGGAGCTGAGCCTCGAGGCGCTCCTCGCTCTTGCCCAGCACCGGGTCGGCAAGCGTATCGCCGAGCGCCTCCCCCATGCGCGTGCCACCCTCCTGCTCGGTGCGGGCATCGCCCTGTGCCACCGCCGCCGACGGGGCCAGACTGCCCCCGCCCATCGGCGTCTCCCCGCCGCCCGGGGACGGCGTACTGCTGGCCAGCGTCTGCTCTGCATAGCGCCCCGCGGTCATGGCGCCGGGCTGCTGGTACTGCTCGAGTTGCGGTCCGCGTACGGACTGCCACGCCTCGTTCACGTAGTTGGACGCGGCGAGCTCGCGCGCGATTTCGTTCAGCCGGTCGATGGCTGCCTGCACCGACTCGCGGGACGCTGCACCGTCAGCCTGCGCGCCGGTGGCCTGCGTGGCCTCCATCAGCGCCTGCTCCAGGGACGGTTCGCGCCCGGCGTCGACCGGCTCGGCAGCCGAATCGCTCTGGCTGCCTGCCGCCTGATTCTGCTTTTCGATCTGCTCGAGCAGCTGCGCGGCGCGCGCCGCGTCGCCCTTGGCGAGTGCCTCCGCCACCTCTTCCATGCCAGGCGCATTGCCCACCGCTTCGCTGAGCTTCTGCAGTTCGTCGCGCCGGGATGCCGCCTCCAGCCCCATGCGGTCGACCGCGTCCTGCGCCTGCACGATCGCCCGGCGCCGCTCCTCGGGCGTGGCGTCGGGCCGCTCGAGCGTGCGCAACGCCTGCTCGAGCTGCTGCGCGGCCTCGCTCTCGGGCATCGCCGCGGCCATCTGCCGCAGCGCCTGCAGGCGCGCGGCCTCGGGCACCGTATTCCCGGCCGGCAGTGGCGGCGCAAGCCACAAGGCCGCCAGCGCGAGCACGCCGAGAGCGAGACCGGCGAGCGCTGCGGAGGGCACCCGCAGCGGCACCAGTCGTGCCGGCTGGAGCGCGACAGCGCGCCGCCCGGCGCGCTCCAGTTGCGCAGCGAGCCAGTCGGAGCGGGGTGCCTGGCGCGCGAACCAGACCGCGCTGAGCAGTTCGTTGTGGAGGGCGGCGCGCCGGTCCGCGACATTCGCGGCGGTTTCAAGGCCCGGCCGCGCGACCAGCAGAAGGCGCACCATCAGGAATGCGAGTGCCACCAGCACCAGGATCGCGAGCAGGATCGCCAGGGCCGAAGCGGCGGGCAGCCGGCCGTCCAGCCACGTCAGCAGCCGCCACGTGATGGCGAGCGTCAGCGCCGCGCCGGCGCCGATGACGGCCACACGCATGAGGCGGTTCAGGCGCAGGCGAGCCTGAATGCGCGACAGGACGGATCGGATAGGCTCGATGCCGGAAAGCGAGGCGGGAACGGCGGACATGACCGATCGATTGTAGCCGATGCTCGCCGGCTTTTTTCGACCCGCCGCGACTCACAAACCCGCTCCGGGAGCGGGCGAGGCCTGGGTTACCATGCGCGTCACTGGCCCTGGAGGAACAGACCACGATGTCCCGACTCGCGATCTTCCTGCCGTTTTTGCTGTGCCTCGCCTCGACCCACGCGGCGCGCACGGCGTCGGCGGCGGACGTACCGCACATTCTCTACGTGACGGCCGACGACCTCGGCTGGAAGGATGTCGGCTACCACGGCAGCACGATCCGCACGCCGAACATCGACCGGCTGGCAAAGGAGGGCGCGCGGCTGGAGTCGTTCTACGTCCAGCCCTTCTCAAGCCAGACGAGGGCGGCGGCGATGACCGGCCGCTACCCCATGCGCTACGGCCTGCAGACGATGCAGATCCAGTGGTTCAGCGATTTCGGCCTGCCCGACGACGAGCGCATGCTGCCGCAGGCCCTGAAATCCGCCGGCTACCGCACGGCCCTCATCGGCAAGTGGCACCTCGGTCACGCGCGCAAGGAGATGCTGCCCAATGCAAGGGGCTATGACCACTTCTATGGGCATTTGGGCGGAGAGATCGACTACACCAAGAGGACCGACCGCGGAGGCCGGCCCGACTGGTGGCGCAACGACAAGCGCGTCAAGGAGGACGGTCACGTCAACGCCTTGCTCGCGCGCGAGGCGGAGAACGTGATCGGCCGCCACGACACCGCGACGCCCCTGTACCTGCATCTGTCTCTGGCCGCGCCGCAGGCGCCGCATCAAGGCGTCAAGCCGTTCATCGACTATTACCACGCCGACAACGCGCGCCTCAAGGCGTATCGGGCGATGGTCACGTCCATGGACGATACGCTGGGCAAGGCGCTGGCAGCGCTGGAGAAGCGCGGCATGCTCGAGCGCACGCTGGTGGTGTTCCACGCGAACAGCGGCGGCGCGGTGCATCGCAAGTTCCCGATGGGCGAAGGGGACAGCACGGCGAACGTGGCGAACAACGGACCCTACCGGGACGGACGCGGCAGCCTGTACGAAGGAGCACTGCGCGTCGTGGCGCTGGTCTGGCAGCCGGGCAGCGTACCGTCTGCCACCATCGCTGCGCCGATGCACGCCGTCGATCTCTATCCGACGCTGCTGGGTCGGGCCGGCGCGCTCCTGCAACAGGACAAACCAGTCGACGGGATCGACCAGTGGGCGACGATCCAGGGCCAGCCGACCGAGCGCAAGGAGATCCTGCTCAACGTGGAGGAGTTTCGCGGAGCACTGCGCATGGGCGACTGGAAACTGATCCTGCACGCGACGCTGCCCGGCAAGGTCGAGCTGTACAACCTGCGCGCCGATCCGTCCGAGGAGGACAACCAGGCCGAGGGCGACCCCGAGCGCGCGCGCACGATGTCCCGACGACTGGTCGACTACGCCTGGGAAATGGCACCGGCGCTCTATCTCGAGGACCTGACCCGGGCGCGCAAGGTGGAGACGCCGATGGTCTGGGGCGAGAATCCGATGCGCGAATAGCACGACCGGCCGGGCACGGACAGGAGCAGAAGATGGAACAAACGCTGACACCCGGCACCTCCTCGGAGGCGCGCATGGACGTGCGGTTCAGCGACACCGCGCAGGCGCTGTCGCTGAGCCGCGAGGACGACTATCCGCCGGTCTTCGCGACCTCGCGCATGGTGGCGCTCATGGAGCTTGCCGCCGCGCGCATGCTCAACCGCTTGCTGCAGCCCGGACAGTTGTCAGTGGGGGTGAACGTCGACATCCGGCACACGGCCGCGACACCGGTCGGCTGCGGCGTGCGCGCGGTGGCAACGTTCCTGGGACAGGAAGGCAAGCTGTATCGGTTCCGGGTGGAAGCGTTCGACGAGGCCGGATCGATCGGCGAGGGCGCCCACACGCGCGCCATCATCTCGACCGAGCGGCTGCTGGCCGGCGCGGAGAAGCGAAGAGGCTGAGTCGTCGCGACGACTGGGCAGCGGCGTTCGCCGCCGGCACGACACCTCCTCTCGGCGCACACCCCGTCATCCGGCGCCACCCCGTCTCCGGAGAGAGCCGGATCCGGAACTGTGCCGCATCACCCGCGCAGGAAACCGAAGTCGCAGCCCTGATCGGCCTGGAGGATCTGCTCCGCGTACAGGCGCGCGTAGCCGCGCGCGGGAAGCGGCGGCGGCACGAACCCGGTGCGACGGCGCCCCATGTCGTCCTCGCTTACCAGCAGGTCGAGACGGCGCTCGCGCACGCTCAGGCGGATGCGGTCGCCATCGTGCACGAAGGCGAGCGGGCCGCCGCTGGCGGCGTCGGGGGCAACGTGCAGGACCACCGTCCCGTACGCAGTGCCGCTCATGCGCGCATCGGAAATGCGCACCATGTCCTTCACGCCCTGCTGCGCCAGCTTGCGCGGGATGGGAAGATAACCGGCCTCGGGCATGCCGGTCGGGCTGCACGGCCCGGCGTTCTTGAGCACCAGGAAGTCGTCCTGCGTGACGTCCAAGGCAGGGTCGTCGATGCGCCTTGCGAGGTCCTCGAGCGACTCGAACACCACCGCGCGACCCTCGCGCTCGAACAGACGCGCATCGGCCGCCGAGCGCTTGATGATCGCGCCGCGCGGCGCGAGGCTGCCGAACAGGGCAGCCAGTCCGCCGACGCGCTGGAACGGCTCGCTGCGCGGCCGGATCACGCTGCGGTCCACGTAGCGCGGCGCGCGCTCCAGCCGCTGGCGCAGCGTCTCGCCGCTCACCGTGGTGCAGTCGAGTTCGAGCGAATCGCGCAGTTCGTGCAGGAGCGCCTGCATGCCTCCCGCGGCATGGAAATCCTGCATGTAGTGCTGACCGGTCGGCTTGAGGTCGACCAGCACCGGCGTCTCGTCGGACACCCGGTTCAGCTCTTCGAGCGAGACGTCGATGCCGAACCTGCCGGCGATGGCAGTGAGGTGGACGACGGCATTGGTCGATCCGCCGATGGCGAGCAGCACGCGCAGCGCGTTGCGCACCGAGGCAGGCGTGACGATGCGGCTTGGCGTCAGACCCTCCTTGGCCAGCGCCAGAGCACGTCGGCCGCTCGCCTCGGCCGCGCGCAGGCGGTCGGCATGCACGGCGGGAATGGCGGCGGTGTCGGGCAGTGTCATACCCAGCGCCTCGGCAATGCAGGCCATGGTGCTGGCCGTGCCCATCACCGCACACGTTCCGGCGGTGGTGGCGAGGTTGCCCTCCACTTCGGCAATGCCTTCGTCGTCCACCTCCCCCGCTCGGTACCTGGCCCAGAAGCGCCGGCAGTCGGTGCAGGCCCCGAGGCGCTCGCCCCGATAGGACATCGCCAGCATCGGTCCGGTCACCAGCTGGATGGCCGGGACGTCCGCGGACGCGGCACCCATCAGCTGTGCGGGAACCGTCTTGTCGCAGCCACCGACCAGGACGCAGGCATCCATCGGCTGGGCCCGCATCATCTCCTCGGTGTCGATGGACATGAGGTTGCGGAATACCAGGCTGGTCGGATTCAGGAAGATTTCGCCGAGCGAGATGGTGGGGAACTCCAGCGGCAACCCGCCCGCCTGGATCACCCCGCGCTTGACCGCCTCCACCAGTTCCGGCACGTGGCGGTGACAGTTGTTGAACCCGCTCGCCGTCTGCGCGATGCCCACGATCGGCCGGTCGAGCATGTCGAGCGAGTAGCCCATCGAGCGTGCGAACGAGCGGCGCAGATAGATGGCGAAGCCGGCGTCGCCGTAGTTGGTGAGGTTGCGGCGCAACCCCCGGGGATTGTCGTCTGCCATAGGGCGCACACTCTACCGCAAAGCGCGCATGCGCCGGCTCGTGCGCCGCGCTGATGCGCGAGCGCGGTCAGGTGCGCGTCGTGCCCGGCTCCGGCTCGTCGAGGAACTGGCGCAGCCGGTCACGCAGGAACTCCTTCATCGATTCCCAGGCCTGCCGCCAGTGCTCCGAGTCGGTGGACTGCCTCGCCAGTTCTCCCGCCAGAGCAGTTGCCAGCCGCGAACGCACCTGCATCAGCCTGCGCTCCTGCGCAAGCAGCGCCTCTTTCGTCACGGTCGGGTCGAGCTTCATGCGGTCGAGCTGTTCGCGCTGTTCGATCAGATCGCGCGCCAGGGCGAGCTCGGGGTCTGCTCCGGCAGGTTTGTCCTGGGCGTGAACAAGCGGCACACCGGCCAGGGTCGCGACGAGCACCAGGGGTGCGATCAAGCGATGCATGGAAGCCTCATCGATTCGGACACGCTGGCGCGTTGGACCGGACCGGACGGCGGAAATTCCGCTCCGCCCGTCGCACCCTCACTTCAGCCAGCGTATCTCGCGTGCGGTGGCGGCACCGACCAGCGTCTCCTCGAGACCGAGTGGCATCACGGCACGCTGCGGATCGAGCGGGATACGCCCGGCCATGATCTCCGCGTAGTCCTGCGGATAGGGCGGCGTGCGCTCCGGTTGCGCGAATCCGTCCGGATGCAGCGGCCGGTTCGTCGCCGGGTCGTACTTGTCGGTGGCACCGAGCGTGTGCAGCAGTTCGTGCGCGATCACGACGTTGTTTTCGGCGTCCTGGGCAGGGGCAGCGAACGCATGGACCACGCCGACAAGGCCCTTCTGCAATCCCACCGAGTGCGGCACGCGTTCGGCATGCTCGGGATCATGGAACAGCACGAACATGCGCACGTCGGGATCGGGACCGTCGTAATCGGCATGCCGCCACGCCCACCAGCGCAGTTGCAGGCTCCACAGCGCGACCTGCAGCACGTTGCCACGGCGCGGTGCCGACGGCGGCAACGTAGCGACTTCCTCCGCGACGAAGACGTCGAGCGGGTCGTTCTGCGCGACGCCGTAGCGCTGCGCCTCGTCGCGCATGAAGGCCTCGATCGGCAGGAAGCGCTCGCGGTCGAGGGTACGCAGGTATGCAGCGGTGGCGTCCCGTCCGTCGCCGTTGATCGGGAACACGACCATGCGCAGCGGCTGCTCCCAGCTGGTCGTGCGGGCGCGCGTGAGCCAGCTCCCGAGGGCGACGTTGAGCAGGATGAACGAGAGGATGAGGATGCGCAGCGCGCGGAACATGGGCTAGCCGAACCCCGGGAGCGAGACGTCGGTTCCCAGGCAAGACCTGCGCCAGTCCCTCCACCTCCTGCTCAGCGCGCAGCCCTGCGCCCGCTCACTCCCACTTCCAGTCCCGATAGCGGTCGCGCAATGCCGACTTCAGGAACTTGCCCGTCGAGGTGCGGGGAATCGCATCGGTGAACACGTACGCATCCGGCACCATCCACTTCACGAAGATGCGCGAGAGGAAGGCGCGCACGTCCTCGCCCGTCACCGCGGCGCCCTGCTTTGGCACGATCACGGCCAGCGGGCGCTCGGCCCAACGCGGATGCGGCACCGCGATCACCGCCGCCTCCGCCACGGCCGGATGGCCCATGATGGCATTTTCGAGATCCACCGAACTGATCCACTCGCCGCCGGACTTGATCAGATCTTTGGTGCGGTCGGTGATCCGCACGAAGCCCAATGGCGTCACCGCCGCCACGTCTCCGGTGCGCAGCCAGCCATCCTCGGTGAAACTGTCCTCCGACTGCGGCAGTTCGTGGTAGCGGCCGGTGATCCATGGACCGCGCACCTGGATTTCGCCCACTGCGGTGCCGTCCCATGGTTGCGCCTTGCCGTCCGCGGTGATGCGCAGGTCGACGAGCGGGATCGGGTAGCCCTGCGAAGCGAGGGTGGCGAAGCGCTCGTCCTCGCCGATTCCGTCCTGCATCTGCGTGACCTTGGAGACCGTCGCCAGCGGCGAGGTCTCGGTCATGCCCCAGCCCTGGACGAGTTCGATGCCGTGGTGCGCATAGGCGCGGATGAGCGACTCGGGCACCGCGGATCCGCCTACGGTCAGGCGCAGCTTCGGGTTCAACTTGAAGCGGTCCGGCTCGCGCCCGAGCAGATCGATCATCCCCAGCCAGATGGTCGGTACGCCGCAGGCAATGCTCACCTGCTCCTGCTCGAGCAGTGACAGCAGGTCCTCAGGATTGAGGTGCGGACCCGGAAACACCATTTTCGCTCCGAGCATGCAGGCCGCATAAGGAACCCCCCAGGCGTTGGCATGGAACATCGGCACGACGGGCAGGATGGTGTCGCGGCCGGAGATGCCCACTGCGTCCGGCATGCACTGCACGAGCGTGTGCAGCATCTGCGAGCGATGCGAGTAGACGACCCCTTTGGGACGACCGGTGGTGCCGGACGTGTAACACATGGCGATGGGATCGTTCTCGTCCATCTCCGGATAGTCCCAGTCGCCGTCCGCCGTGGCGAGGAAGCTTTCGTAGTCGATGTACGGGGCTGCCACCGGGTTGCCCGTCAGCGGCACGACCACCACCTGCTCGATGCGCGTGCGCGCGCGGAACCGCTCGAACAGCGGAAGCAGGACGTCGTCGACGATGAGGAACCTGTCCTGTGCGTGGTCGGCGATGAAGCCGATCTCCTCGGGCGCCAGACGCAGGTTGAGCGTGTGTAACACGCCGCCCGAGGCAATGGCGCCCATGTAGCTCTCGAAGTGCGCGGTGTGGTTCCACATCAGGGTGGCCACTCGCTCGCCCTTGCGCAATCCAGCGCGCTGCAGCGCCTGCGCGAGCAGGCGGGCGCGCCGATGCAGGTCCGCGTAGTTGCTGCGGTGGATGGACTTGTCCGGCATGCGCGAGACGATCTCCACGCCGCCGAAGAGCGTGCCCGCCCGCTCCAGGAAATGGCACAGGTTCAGCGGAACCTGCATCATCGTCGACTCCATCGTTCTCCTCCGTCGCCGCGTCTGGCGCGCGGCTGATCATGTGCGCCACTCAGGCGGTGAGCACCACTTTCCCGCTCACGCGCTTGGTCAGCACCTCGTTCAGCGCGTCGGCCGCGCGCTCCATGGGATAGGTCGCATGGATGTGCGGCCTGACCTTGCCCTGCAGGTACAACTGCATCAGTTCCTCGTTGTTGCGCCGGTTGCGCTCGGGTTCGTTGCGCGTGAATGCGCCCCAGAACACGCCGACGATGGAGCAGCCCTTGAGCAGCGCGAGGTTGAGCGGAATCTTCGGGATGTCGCCTGCGGCGAAGCCGACCACGAGGTAGCGGCCGTTCCACGCCATGTCGCGCAACGCCGGCTCAGAGTACGGACCGCCGACCGGGTCGTAGATCACGTCCACCCCGCGGCCCTGCGTGATCGCCTTGATGCGTGCACGCAGGTCTTCGCTCGCGTAGTTGATGACCTCGTCGGCCCCGTTCTCCTTGCACACCTGCAGCTTCGCATCGCTCGAGGCTGCCGCGATGACGCGCGCGCCCATGGACTTGCCCAACTGGATGGCAGCCAGACCCACGCCGCCGGAGGCGCCGAGCACGAGCAGCGTCTCGCCCGGGCGCATCTGCGCGCGATCCTTCAGTGCGTGGTACGAGGTGCCATAGGTCAGGATGAAGGCCGAGGCCGGCACGAAATCCATGCCCTCGGGCATGGGCACGATACGCTCGGCCTCCACTGCGAATTCCTCGGCGAAGCCGCCCCAGGTGCTGAAGGCGATCACGCGGTCCCCCGCCTTCACACCGGTCACCCCCTCGCCCGTTTCCTTGACGACGCCTGCGACCTCGCCTCCGGGCGAGAACGGCGGTTCCGGCTTGAACTGATACTTGCCCTGGATGATCAGCGTATCGGGAAAGTTCACTCCCGCCGCCTTCACGCGCACGACCACCTGGCCCTTCCCGGCCGCGAGCGGCGGCACTTCCTCCACCACCAGTTCGTCCGGCGGACCGTACTTCTTGCACAAGACAGCTTTCATGGTTCAGTCGTAGGAAACGTTAGCTTTCAAGCAAGAGCATCTACCACAGAGGGCACAGAGGGCACAGAGAACACCGAGGAGAGACGCAACACTGTGAGACGGTTCGCAAACGAAGCCATCGCTCTCACGCTCTGCCGGAGCACGGCCAACAAAGCACCTGCTCTCTGTGCCCTCTGTGCCCTCTGTGGTAAGACTTCTCAACCGCCCATCATCTTCTCGACCTGCCGCCAGCCGGCCTCGGCCATCGGACGTGCGCGCTTGCCGGACTCGATCGCGTGCTGGCTGGCCGCGGTGCCGTCCATCACCCGCCCCATGATCCCCTGCAGGATGCCGGCGAGCCGGAACATGTTGTAAGCCATGTAGTAGTCCCAGTGCTCGATGCGATCGCGGCCGGTGCGTCGACAGTACGTCGCGACGTACTCTTCCTCGGTCGGAATGCCGAGCGCGGCGAGGTCGAGGCCGCCGATGCCGCGGAACTCGCCCGGGAGCAGGCGCCAGTACATGCAGTGGTAGGCGAAGTCGGCCAGCGGATGGCCAAGCGTCGACAGCTCCCAGTCCAGCACGGCGAGGATGCGCGGTTGCGTGGGATGGAAGATGACGTTGTCCAGGCGGAAGTCGCCGTGCACGATGGCGGTCTCGTCGTTGTGCGGCAGGTGCTTCGGCAGCCACTCGATCAGGCGTTCCATCGCCTCGATCCTCTCCGTCTCGGACGCGCGATACTGCTTGGTCCAGCGTGCGATCTGGCGCTCCAGGTAGCTTCCCGGCTTGCCGTAGTCCCCCAGGCCCACCGCGACGTAGTCGACGCGATGCAGCGCGGCGATCACCCGGTTCATCTCGTCGTAGATCGCGCGCCGCTCCTGCGGCGCCAGGCCCGGCAGCGACTGGTCCCAGAACACGCGTCCCTGGACGTAGTCCATGATGTAGAACGCGGTGCCGATGACGCCATCGTCCTCGCACAGCGCGAAGGTGCGCGCGACCGGAATGCCGGCCGGGCGCAGCGCGCTGATCACCCGGTACTCGCGGTCCACGGCATGGGCCGAGGGCAGCAGCTTGCCCGGCGGCTTGCGGCGCAGGACGTAGCGCTGCGCCGGCGTGCGCAGCAGGAAGGTCGGGTTGGACTGGCCGCCCCTGAACTGCTCCACTTCCAGCGGCCCGCGGAAACCCTCCACATGCTCCAGCATGTAGCGCTCGAGACGCGTGACGTCGAATCGGTGCCTCTCCTGCACCGGCATGGTGCCTTCGAACTGCTCTTGCATTTGCGCGGCGGGGATGGTGGTGAGGGGGAATCCGTCGAGAATACCGAACGCCCCTCGCCGGTGCAAATGAGGCGCAGCCAGAGGGAGACGCAGACCCCCATGCTAGAATCCCCGGCGTGTCGTCTTCCCGAATCATTCCATGAAGGACTTCCGCGACAAGGTCGCCGTGATCACCGGCGGTGCCAGCGGGCTCGGCCTCGCGATGGCGAAGCGCTTCGCCGCCGAGGGCATGAAGCTGGTGCTCGCGGACATCGAGGAGGACGCGCTGCGGCGCGTGGAGCAGGACTTCCGCAAGGCGAAGATTCCCGTCGTCGGCATCCGCACCGATGTGTCGCGCGCGCAGGACATCGAACGTCTGGCCGAGAAGGCGCTCGCCACCTTCGGCGGCATCCACCTGCTGTGCAACAACGCCGGTGTGGCTCCAGGGGGAACCGTGTGGGAGCACACGCTCGCCGACTGGGAGTGGGTGCTGGGGGTGAACGTGTGGGGCGTGATCCACGGCGTGCGCACCTTTCTGCCCATCATGCTGCGTCAGGACGGCGAGTGCCACGTGGTCAACACCGCGTCGGTCGCCGGCCTGCTCTCCGTTCCCAACATGGGGAGCTACTGCGTATCCAAGCACTCGGTGGTCACGCTCAGCGAGTGCCTGTTCCACGACCTGGCGCAACGCGAGGCGAACGTGGGCGTGTCAGTCCTGTGTCCCGCCTACGTGCCGACCGGAATCGCGGATTCGGAGCGCAACCGCCCCGCCATGTTGCGCAATGCGCCACGCAACAAGACCCCCGAGGAACTCGCGCGCGACGAGGCGATGCGCCATGCGGTCACGTCCGGCCGCGTCAGCCCCGATCAGGTCGCGCAGATGGTGTTCGAGGCGGTGCACGCAAACCGCTTCTACGTGATCACGCATCCGAGGATCAAGGGCGCCATC
>CAZNBS010000067.1:15641-20994 GCA_964570955.1 uncultured Burkholderiales bacterium
GACACGGATGGAAGACATCCTGCTCGAACGCCAGCCGACGGACACGTCGAAGCCCAAGCCCTGATACCGGCCACGGCCTTCGTGGCCGGCGCTGCGCCGGACGCTCAGACCTCCGCCCACATCCGCAGCAGGTTGTGATAGCAGGAGGTCAGGGTGACGGCCGGACCGATCTCGCCGTACTCGGTGCGCAGCGCCAGGATGGCCATGTCCATGTCGAACAGCATGCGCCGACGCTCGGGGTCGCGCACCATGCTCTGGATCCAGAAGAACGACGCCAACCGCTCGCCGCGGGTGACGGGCTCGACCCGGTGCACGCTGGAGGCCGGGTACAGGATCAGGTGACCCGCGGGCAGCTTCACCTTTTGCACGCCGAAGGTGTCCTCGATCGTCAGTTCGCCGCCGTCATAGTCCTCGGGTGCACTGAGGAACAGAGTGGCCGAGACGTCCGTGCGCACGCGTGCTCCAGAGGAGGACACGGTGCGCACGGCATTGTCGACGTGATTGCCGAAGGCATTCGCGGTGCCGCCGTAGCGGTTGAACAGCGGCGGGTAGATGGTGCGCGGCAGCGCGCCCGTGAAGAACAGCGCACTGCGGCCGAGGGCTCCCAAGACGAGCGCGCGCGCCTGCAGCGACGCCGGACAATCGTCCGGCAGCTGCAGATTGTTCTTCGTGCTTGCGGACTGCGGGCCCGCGGTGATGCGTCCGTCCGCCCACTCTCCGCCGGACAGGATGGCGCGCACGCGCTGCAGTTCGGATGCGGACAGGACCTCGGGAACGTGCAGCAGCATGCGGTCTACCTGTCGAATCAGAGTTTGACTTCGAGGGTGCCGAGGAATACGCGCGAAGTGCCGGGAATCACGTGCCCTGCATACACCGTCTCGTAGTGCACCGTGTCGAACACGTTGAGCACGTTCAGGCGCAGAGCGTAGCGCGGCTGCACGTAGCTCACCATTGCGTCCCAGCGGATGTAGCCCGGGGCATGGTTGGTATTGGCGTTGCTTCCGTAGCGCTTGCCCACGGCATTGAAGCCGCCGCCCACCTGCCAGCCCTTGGGCAGCTGATAGACGGTCCAGAGGTTCGCGGTGTAGGGCGGGGTATACAGGGGCCAGTTGCCGATCTGATCCTCGGTGATCGATTCGTCGATCTCGGCCCACATGCGCGCGACGCCGCCGAACACCTCCCAGTTGGGCGCGATGCGGCCCGCTACTTCCAGCTCGATGCCGTCGGTGTGACGACGACCCGAAAGAAGGAATTCATCGGCAACCAGCGGATCGGTGTTGCGCTCGTTGGTCTTCTCGGTGCGGAACAGTGCGGTGCGGATCGACAGTCCGCGGGCGAGATCCCACTTCGCGCCGATCTCGAAGTTGCGGCTCTCCTCGGGAGGCGTGTTGCTGCCGCGCACGTCGAGCGAGTACAGCTCGGCCGAGGGGTTGAACGAGGTGCCGAAGGCGACGTAGTACATCTGCGCCTGGTCCGGCTGGTGGATCAGGCCGGTACGGTAGCTCCACACGGTGTCCGTGCGACTGAGCGGGCCGAGGGGTTCCGCGCGCTCGTAGTCGGCGTCGAGGCGATCCCAGCGCAGGCCGAGCAGCACCTTCCAGCCTGGCAGGAACTCGACGATGTCCTGCACGTACAGGCCGATGCTGTTCGATTCGAAGTTCACCTCGTTGGTGCGCGTCTTGTTGAAGAACCCCGCCGGCAACGCCGGATACGGATTGGGATCCCCCACGGTGGTGGCCGGAATGGTGCCGGTGGGGGCGTACGACCAGCGCTTCGCGTCTTCCCAGGCCAGTTCCATCCCGGCGAGCAGCAGGTGCTCGAAGGACCCGGTCTTGAACCTGGCATTGAGATCGGTCTGGCTGATGATCGGCGTTTCCTCCCCGCCGCGCGCCTGGCGCTGCCGGTTCACCGTCGTGGCATCGGTGACCACCGTCGTTCCACCCGGCAGCCTGGGCACCGACGTCCACAGGTCGCGCTCGTAGTCGGCCACGCGCAGCGCGGTACGCAGCGATACATCCGGCGTGAAACGATACAAGGCGGAGGCGGTGGCGATGGTGGTTTCGTAGCGCTCGTAGGCCCCGTTGGCGAAGCCGTAGAAGCGATCCACCGGCACGTCGAGCGGCCGTTCGTTGAAGTAGGGCACGCCGAAATCGGGAACGTTGTCCTCCTTCAGGTGGAACACGGACAGGCCCAGCTCGAGCTGTGTGCCCAGACCCCAGGCGACGGACGGGGCGACCCCCCAGCGCTCGTAGTGCGGGCCCTCGCCGCGGAAACTATCGGCGTCGTGCACCATCGCGTTCAGGCGCAGGCCGGTGGAACTGCCGAGCGCCTTGTTCAGGTCGATCGTCGCGCGGCTGTAACCGTAGCTGCCCAGCGTCGCGCTCGCCTCGTAGGCGTCCGTCAGCATCGGTTGCTTGCTCACCTGGTTCACCACGCCACCGGTGGAGCCGCGACCGAACAGCATGGAGGACGCCCCGCGCAGGACGTCGATCTGTTCCATGTTGAACAGATCGCGGTTGTACTGCGCGACGTCGCGAATCCCGTCGAGATACAGATCCCCGTAGATCGGGAAGCCCCGCATCGAGAAATTGTCGCCGATGCGACCACCCTCGCCGGCGGCGAAGGTGATGCCGGGCGCATTGCCCAGCGCCTGCTGCAGGGACGCGTTGCCGCGATCCTCGAACACGCTGCGCGGAATGACGGTCAGCGACTGCGGGATGTCGCGCGGCGCCTGCGGGAGCTTGCCGACGCTCGTGATCTCGGGTTGGTAGCTGTCACGCTCGCGCGTGGCTTCGACATCGACCTGCGGCGTGGTGACTTCCTCCTGCGCCCCGGCGGGCAGCGACAGCGCCATGCCGGTGAGCAGCGCGCCGATCGGCAGCAGCCGGGGCGGTGCCGCGCTCGGCGTGTCGGTCTGCGGTCGGCGGGGATGAACCGTGCATTTGCGCACGGCATGTTCGACGCCGGCGCGGCGGACGCGCGCGGCAAGCTTCCTTCTCATTCCGGTCTCCCTGTGCGGTATGTAAGCGCATTGGCTGGCTACCGCCGGAAGAGCGGAATGGCTGGCTAGCGAAAAACGTCTTGCGGAGCACTGCGACGCTCCGCTACTTGGTCAGAATCAACCCTCCCTTGCTGGTCTGGCGCAGCGAGTAGGTCTCGCCGTTGTGTTCGATTACCAGTTCCCGGCATCCCTTGAACAGTTCGCTGCTCGGCACCGCCGGGCGCGGCACGATCGTCGCGGTCGTACGTGCACCCGCCTCAGGCGGGGCGGCATGAGACGTGGAACGAGTCTCGTTCATTCGCGTACCGGCTCTGTGATGAACGCCAGCCGCGTCACGCCGGTGCTCTGCGCGAGCGCCAGCACTTCGGCCAGCACCTGATATTGCGTGGTGCGCTCTGCGCGCAGCCGCAGCTGGGGCTGCGGATCCTGCCCCGCGATGCGCAGGAAGCGGCTCTCGAGCTCGGATTTCTGAATCCGTTCGGAGTCCCAGAACACCTGCCCCTGGCCGTCGATCGTCAGATCGATGCTCTGCGGCGGCGCCACGCTGACCTGCGCCGTGGCCTCCGGCAGATCGACGCGAATGGCGTGCGTCAGCAGCGGCGCAGTGACGATGAAGATCACCAGCAGCACGAGCATGACGTCGATCAGCGGGATCATGTTGATCTCAGCCATCGGACGGGCGTTCTCGCCCTCGGTGAATCCGCCGAATGCCATCAGACGGCTCCCGCGGCAGCCGAGCGCGCACCGGCGCCGGCCCCCGTGCCGGTGCGGCCGCGCGCACTCCCGGCCACGCGCGACCCGGTCACGAGGAAGGCTTGTACGTCGTGGGCGAAACCGTCGAGTTCGGTGAGCAGCAGGCGGTTGGCGCGCACGAACGCGTTGTAGGCCAGCACGGCTGGAATCGCGACGGCCAGACCGAGCGCGGTCATGATCAGCGCCTCGCCGACCGGTCCGGCCACCGCATCGAGCGAGGCCTTGCCGCTGAAGCCGATGGCGAGCAGCGCATGGTAGATGCCCCACACGGTGCCGAACAGACCGACGAACGGCGCGGCACTGCCGACCGAGGCGAGCACGGTCAATCCCCACTCCGAGTGGGAGGTCTCCTGGGTCATGGCCCGGCGGATGGCGCGCGTGATGAACTCGTCATGCCCCGCGCCTTTCGCGATGTTCACCGCGGAGGATTTGTCCCAGTGCGACTGCGCGGCGAGGCCCTGCGCGGCGAGGCGTCCGAAGGGTTCCTGTGCCGGGTTCTTGCCGAGATCTGCGGCAACCTGGTCAAGCGACGCGGCACTCCAGAACCGGGCGAGGAAATCGCGCGACTTCTGCCGCGTCTGCACGTTGCGTATGGACTTCACCAGAATCAGGTACCAACTCGACACGGACATCACGAACAGGATCGCGAGCACCGTGAGACCGACGGCGTCGGCCTGGGACAGGAAGTGGCCGAAGCCAAATGTCGTCTGCTGCGTCATCACATCATCCTTTGAGGGTAAACCGGATCGGAACCACGACCCACGAATCCACGGGGGAATCCCCCCGCTTGGCGGGCACGAATCGCCAGTTTCTCACGACGTCCAGCGCGGCCTGGTCCAGGCGCGGAAAGCCGCAACTCTCTTGGAGCTCGACCTGTCGCGGTTCCCCCGCGGAGGTCACGAACACGCGCAGCTTGACCAGACCCTCCTCGCCCATGCGGCGCGACATCATCGGATAGCGCGGCTTGGGGTTGCGCAAGTAATCGGCAGCGAACAGCGGTTGTGCAGCCGGCGCTTCCTCGACCGGCGCCGCTGCAGGCCCGGCCGGGGGCTGGACGGCCAGCGCCGGGGTGGACGGCGGCGGCTCCGGATCGGCGGCCGGCTGCAGTTCGGCGGCCGGCTCCGGGGCGGGCGGCGTGTCGCGCGCCAGGAGCGGCGGCACGGGAGAGGGCGCAGGTTGCGTCAGCGGCACCGGCACGGGTGGCGCATGGACCGGCTCTCGGACATCGGGCAGCGGCGGCGGGGCGATCTGCGGCACGGTCGCAGGGCGCGTGGGGCGTACCACGCGGCGCGGCGCAGGGGCCGCATCGGCCTGGGGCAGCGGCTGCGCCTGCATGTCGGGCTCCGGCTCGGGCTCCGGCAAAACCTCCCGGAGCAGTGCGACGACGAGGGGCTCGGGCAGGCGTTCCGGCTGCAGGGCGAGGTGCGTCAAACCCCAGGCCAGAACGACGTGGGCCGCCAGGACGCCGACCAGTGCCGTCGGTGAGCGCAGCCGTTCCTCCGGCATCGCCGTCAACGCTGTCACCGGTCCTCTCCCCGCCTCCCCATAATGAGAATGATTATCGTATACCGAAATTCCTGCGTCAATCGCAATCACGGG
>CAZNBS010000068.1:0-20902 GCA_964570955.1 uncultured Burkholderiales bacterium
ACGCCGGCAGCGGCCAGGATCGCGACGGCCGGTAGTGTCAGGAGGCGCCAACGCCGATGCTCCGGCTCGTTGTCCTGCGACACATCGCGCATTTCCCGTTCACGCTGGGAGTCATCGGCTTGTGTGCTCGGCGAGGGGGAGCGGGGGCCGCGCGAGTCGGCCGTGGGGCGCAGCGCCTCCTGCAGGTCGAGGTGCGGTTCGAGCGCAAGGGACCGGTTCGAGCCGGTCCCGGGTAGGTCAGACGATGCGAGGTGTACGCTCATCTCGCATCCTCGAAGCCGGCTTGCGGCAGGAGCTTGTGCAGGTGCGCGAGTTCCGCCGAATGGAGCGACGGGGAGACGACGACGGTCGGGCGCAGAAAGATCACCAGCTCCGTCTTGTCGATTTCCTCGTCTCGCAGGGCGAAGGCATCTCCCACCCGTGGAAGCGAGCCAAGAACGGGGACCTGCGCGCGATCGCGTCGCGCACTGTCCTGTATCAGGCCGCCCAGCACGGCTGTCTGCCTGCTTTGCAGCCGGATCACCGATTCCATCTCGCGCACCTGGATCTCAGGAACCCGATTGGGAATGGGATTGGGCAGAGGTTCGCCCTGGGCATCGACTTTGAGGAGCGGATTCGGGTCGTCCACGAACCGCGCGATGCGGCTGATCGTCGGCCGGGCAATGAGATTGACGGTGCCCACGGCGTCGATCTGCGGGGTGAGGCTGAGCACCACACCGACTGCGACCGTATTGGGCGTGGTGGTCACACTCTGCAGCGTTTGCGTCTGGTTCTGGGATACCGAGGAGGCGACAGTGAAGTAGACGACGTTGTCCACCACCTTGAGGAGCGCGGTCTGATTGTTGAGAGCCATGATCTTCGGACTGGACAGCACGCGGGTGCGTCCGAATCGCTCCAACAGCCGAACGGTAGCCTGAATGTCTCCGTCATCCGTTCCGTAGCCGAGTATGAATCGCGGGGCACTGCCGAGCGCGCTTCCGAGCAATTCCTGACTCAGCCTCCACCCCTGCCCACCACGCCAGATGCGTTGCCAGTCGATCCCGCCTTGATACGACTGGGAGAGCTTCACTTCGACGATCGTGCATTCGATGAGCACTTGCCGTTCGGCGGCCTGCTTGACGCCGTCCAGGTAGCCCTGGACCAGCGCGTGCTCCCGGTGCGTGGCCATGACCGTGACCGTTCCCGCGACCTGATTGACCAGGATGTGTTCATCCTGGCCGGAGCTGGAGTCGCCCACGTCGGACCCGAACGCGCTTCGGTACAAGTCCCTGGCCGCCTCGCCTGCCGCGGCGACCGCACCTGCCTGCGCGATGCGTTCGCGGCGTGCGGCGACCAGGGATTCCGCCCTTGCCTGGCGCTCGTCGACGGACTCCCGCTGCGCGCGACTCGCCGACAGGATGCGTTGCAGGTTGTTCACGATCGCCTCCCAGAAGTTGTTGCGTGAGCTGCTCGTGACCGAGGTCTGGGACCTTCCTCCCGCACCGCTGCTGCCGCTGGAGGCATTCACGGCGCCTGCGCTGATCTGGCCGCTCACGGAGATGGTCGAACTGGTGTCGCGCGCGAGGTTGACGTAGTCGACGCGATAGGTGCGCAGATAGGGCGCATCGGGAGAGACGAAAACGGTCCCGGCTGCGATGCGATAGCGCAGATTCACCTGCTCGGCGAGACGGTCGAGGATGGCGGTCAGCGGCTGGTCGACCGCGTTCAGGCTGACGATGCCTTGCAGTCCCGGGTGGATGTCGATGTTCTCGTCGGTCTCCCGCGCGAGCGCGAGCAACAGTTCCTTCACCGGCAGTTCCTGCACCGTCACGCTGTAGCGTGACGGTTGCCGATCGGGAGGCGGCACGAACGTCTGCGGCGGCAGGGTGGCCGGGATCTCGGGGTTCTCGGCTGGCGCCGTTTGGGTATCGAGGCCCAGGTGAGCCCCTGGCGGCGTGATCATGGGCGCGGAGGCGCAACCGCCGGCAATGAGGGCGGCCAGATACACGAGAAGCAGTGCCCGCACCTTCGGCTCCGATCAGCGTGCGCCTGCCGGGAGGGCACTTGCAAGCTGCGTGCGCAGCGGTAGACGCCGCCGCAAGCGGCCGAACACGCTGCGCGGCGTCAGACCAAGCTCGTCCAGGGCCTGCCGCGCGTGGCGCAACTCGATATCCCGGGTGTCATCGGCGAAGGCGCGCATGAGGACGCGGTCGGCGGCGGTATTGATGTCACGCGGCAGTCCACCGGTCGCGCGGCCGATCTGCCGGGCGACAGCGGCGGGAAACAGGCCGCCCGCCATGCTTCCAGCGGTGCGGACGCGCAGCCCAAGGTAGTCGCGCGTCTCATCCGGGGAGAGTGGGGATAGCCGTGCGCTGAACGTGACCCGATCGCGCAGCTGCCTCAGTTCGTGCCGTGCGAGCCGCGTATCGAGCTCCGGTGTGCCAGCCAGGACGAGGCGAGCTGCTTTCTGCGCGCTGGTGTCCAGGTTCGACAGCAGACGAATCGCCTCCAGCGTCGCCGACGGCATCCACTGCGCCTCGTCGACCAGAATCACCACGTGCCGCGCGGCCTGCATGCCCGCGCGGACGAAGGCCTGGACGCGTGCCCCGGCGTCGTCATCGCCGCTCGAGACCGTGACGCCGAGTTCGCGGGCGATCGCAGACATGGCCTGCGGCGGCGTCAGGCAGGGGTCGGGCAGGTGCACACAGGGGGTGCGCCCGGCCAGCCGGGACTGGATCATTTGGCAGAGGGTGGTGCACCCGATCCCGCGTTCGCCGATCAACTTGAGAATCCCATCCCCATGCTCGAGTCCGTGCATGAGCGCCTCGAGGATCGGGCCGCGCTGCGCGCCCTCGAAGAAGGATTCCGCCTGCGGGACGTTGCGAAAGGGCGCGACGCGAAAACCGAAATAGGTGCAGTACATGATTACTCCGATGTGGCGGGGCTGTCGAACTGCTGCATCCGGCTGTAGAGGGTAGTCCGGCGTATACCCAGGAGGCGCGCTGCCTGGGTGAGATTCTGTCCGGTGATGGCGAGTGCGGCTTCCACGAACGCGCGCTCCCACGCGGCGAGCATTCCATCGAGGCTGATCGAGCGGTGCTCGAGCAGGTGCGCGCGCGCCGCCTCGCGGGAGAGTGACAGCGGACCGGCCGCTTCCGTCATCGGGTTCGTGTCCTGGAACTCGCCCAGCAGCTGTGCGGCCGTCACCGTCTGTCCCCCGTAACGGGCGTGCAGCCTGATGACGATGTTGCGTAGTTCGCGCACGTTGCCCGGAAAGGAATGCGCTTTCCACAACGCCTCGGCGCGCGCATCCAGGCGCATCGTCGGCGACCGGGACTCGCGGACACAGCATTGCGAGAAGTAATGCAAGAGGTGCATTCGGTCGTCACCGCGTTCGCGCAGCGGCGGGATGCGCAGGGCGAACACGCTGAGACGATGATAGAGATCGGCGCGGAAACGGCCCTGTCTCACTTCCGCCCGCAGGTTCCGGTTGGTGGCGGAGAGGATGCGGGCGCGCGCCTGGTGCGTGCGCGTTTCGCCGACACGGGTGTATTCCCCGCTTTCGAGCACGCGCAGCAGCTTGGCCTGTGCGTCGAGCGACAGCTCGCCCACCTCGTCGAGCAGGAGCGTTCCGTCGCCCGCCGCCTCGAAGTAGCCGCTATGCGCCGCAACCGCACCGGTGAAAGCACCCTTCGCATGCCCGAACAGGCTGCTTTCCAGAAGTCCGGGCGCCAGCGCCGCACAGTTGACGATGACGTATGGCAGCGCCCGGCGCGGGCCGATCGTGCGGATGCGCGATGCGACGACCTCCTTTCCGGTCCCCGACTCGCCTTCGATGAGCACCGGATAGGCACTGTCTGCACACGCCGTGAACTGCTCCTTCAGCCTTTGCATCGCGTCGCTCTCTCCGACGAGGAGATCCGACCGGGCAATGCGCACGGCGCTCGGCCCGTTCGCGGCGGAATGGAGTGGCAGGTTGTGCCAGAACGGGGCCGGCATGGTCATGGGCGGCATTCCTGCTCCGTCAGGCGATCGATACAGGAAAGGAACGAAGCCTCCAGGCTCTCGCCATGGAACCGTGCACGAAGTTCGGCGCCGCTTCCGAAGAAGGGTGCCTGCCCCGCATGGACGACGAGCAGCCGGTTCGCGAGCGCCGCCACATCCGCGGCATGGTGCGAGGTGAACAGAACCGATCCGCCCGATTCGCGATGCCGGCACAGTCGCGCCGACAGGGCCCGGCGTCCCCTTGCGTCCAGCCCGCTGGCCGGTTCGTCGAGGATGAGAAGGGGTCTTCGGCTGAGCAGGCAGGCAGCGAGCCCCAGCTTCTGCGCCATCCCTTTGGACAAGTCACGCACCGGACGTCCCAGGGCGCCCGGATCGAGATCGAACTCGCTGCACATCGCTCTTGCCTCCGTTTCCACGTACCGCTGTCCATGCAGCGCCAGGACATAGGTGAGCAGATCCCGGCCTCGCAGATAGTACAATGGCATAAATCGCTCGGGAAGGAAAGCGCTTCGTGCGCGCGACAACGGATTGCGGTGCGCAATGCCGAACAGTTCGATATCGCCGGACTGGATCGCACACAGGTCCAGGATGCAGCGCAGCAGCGTGCTCTTCCCCGCACCGTTCAAACCCATGATGGCGACGATCTCGCCGGCAGCCACGCGCAGCCGCGGGACGACCAGCGTGCGACCGGCACCCAGGCGGCACTGCAGCTGTTCCACGCGAACGGCGGGAACGCCTAAAGAACATGCCATAAGCATATGCATGAAGCGCATCATAGCGCCAAAGCCGATGCGGCGCACGTGGGGCGACGAGTCCGCCACGCACCCCTCGCCTGCGGCGGCTACGAACGCGGCAGGCAGGCTGCTAGAATGGCGCGTCTCGTTCATTCCCCGTGGAGACGGTTCTGTCCGACAACCTGGTCGAGATCGACGACGTCGAGTTCCGCTACGACGTGCGCGCCGTCCTCAAGGGCATCAACATGCAGTTCCCGCGCGGGCGCGTGGTCTCCATCATGGGCCTGTCAGGGTGCGGCAAGACGACCACACTCAGGCTCATCGGCGGGCAGTTGAAGCCCACCCGCGGGCAGGTGCGCGTGGCCGGCCGGCCGGTGCACGCCATGGACATGCGCGAACTGTACGAGCTGCGCCGGCACATGGGCATGCTGTTCCAGTTCGGAGCGCTGTTCACCGACATGTCGGTGTTCGACAACGTCGCTTACCAGCTTCGCGAGCACACCGACCTGAGCGCGCGCACCATCCGCGACCTGGTACTGATGAAGCTCAATGCCGTCGGACTGCGCGGGGCGCAGGACCTGATGCCCTCGGAACTGTCGGGAGGCATGGCGCGGCGGGTCGCGCTCGCCCGGGCGCTCGCGCTCGACCCGATGTTGATCATGTACGACGAGCCCTTCGCCGGGCTCGACCCGATCTCGCTGGGCGTGATCGGCAACCTGATCCGGCGGCTCAACGACGCCCTGGGGGCGACCTCGATCGTGGTCACCCACGACGTGCAGGAATCGCTGAAGATCGTGGACTACGTGTACTTCATGTCCGAAGGAGTGGTGGTGGCACAGGGCACGCCTGCGCAGATCATGCAATCGAACGAAGACTACGTGCGCCAGTTCGTGCACGGCAAGATGGACGGCCCGGTGCCGTTCCAATATCCAGGCGCACCGTACCGCCAGGATCTGCGCCTGGAGCCCGTTCATGGATAGCGTCATCGCGCGCACGCTGCGCCATATCGGCCATCTGGTCATCGACGGGGTGTGGCGGCTGGGCTACGCCAGCCGCTTCTTCTTCCTGGTGCTGATACGCTCGGGACCGAGCTTCCGGCGCTTCGGGCTCACCGTGCGCGAGATCTACTTCGCCGGCGTGCTCTCGCTCATCATCATCCTGGTGTCGGGCCTGTTCGTCGGCATGGTGCTGGGCCTGCAGGGCTACGACACGCTGCAGCGCTACGGCTCGGCGGAGGCGGTCGGCACGCTGGTGGCCCTGTCGCTGGTGCGCGAGCTCGGCCCGGTCGTCTCGGCGCTGCTGTTTGCCAGCCGCGCGGGCTCGGCCATGACCGCCGAGATCGGGCTCATGAAGGCCACGGAGCAGATCACCGCCCTGGACATGATGGCGGTCGATCCGATCTCGCGTATCGTCGGACCGCGCTTCTGGGCCGGCGTGATCTCCATGCCGCTGCTGGCCGCGCTGTTCAGCGCCATGGGCATCTTCGGCGGCTACCTGATCGCGGTGGTGCTGCTGGGCGTGGATGCTGGCGCCTTCTGGTCGCAGATGCAGGCCTCTGTCGACCTGCGCAACGACGTGATGAATGGCGTCATCAAGAGTATCGTGTTCGGCATCGCGGTCACCGCCATCGCCTTGTTCGAGGGCTACGACGCGCCGCCTACGGCCGAGGGCGTGTCGGGGGCGACCACGCGCACCGTCGTCACCTCGTCGCTGGCCGTACTGGCACTCGACTTCGTCCTCACCGCGTTCATGTTCAGGGGTCTCTAACCTATGGATCGCAAAGTCCTCGACCTGTGGGTCGGCATCTTCGTTGCAGCCGGACTGGCGGCGCTGCTGGTGCTGGCACTCAAGGTCAGCAATGCCAGCACCACATTCAACACCAGCGACAGCTATACGGTGATCGCCGAGTTCGACAACATCGGGGGGCTCAAGCCGCGCGCCCCGGTCAAGAGCGCCGGCGTGCTGGTCGGGCGGGTCGAAAGCATCGGGTTCGACAACCAGAAGTTCGTGGCGCGCGTTGAACTGAAGCTGGACCGACGCTACGAGTTCCCAGTGGATACGTCGGCCTCGATCCTGACCTCCGGCCTGCTGGGCGAGCAGTACATCGGACTGGACGGCGGTGCCGACGACCAGGTGCTCAAGGAAGGCGACCGCCTGAAGCTGACCCAATCGGCGGTGGTGCTGGAGCGCCTGATCGGGCAATTCCTGTACGGCAAGGCGTCCGAGGGCGGATCCAACTAGCGGCGCGAACGAACGCTTCACCCGATCGCAAGAGAGACGACATGACTTCTTTCAAGGCAATGCAGAGAATCGGATTCCCGGCCCGCCTGCTGTGCGTGCTCGCGCTGCTGCTGGCACCGCTCGCTGCGATGGCGCAGACGGCGCCGGATGCGCTGGTGCGCGCCGTGGCCGACGACGTGCTGAAGATCGTCCAGAACGACCAGGCGCTGCGCGAGGGGGACAATGCCAAGATGGCGCAGCTCATCGAGGAGAAGATCGTTCCCCACTTCGACTTCGAACGCATGACCCGGCTGGCGGTGGGCCGGCCCTGGCGCGAGGCGACGCCCGAGCAGCGGCAGACGCTCATCGAGCAGTTCCGCACTCTGCTGGTGCGCTCCTACAGCGCCGCCTACAGCGCCTACAAGCACATCGTCATCGACGTGAAGCCGCTGAGGGTCCAGCCGAGCGAGGACGACGTGCAGGTGAGGAGCGAGATCAAGTTGCCCGGCGGGGCACCGCCGGTAAAGGTGGACTACAGCATGGTCAGGTCCAACTCCGACTGGAAGGTCTACGACGTGGTGGTCGACGGGGTGAGCATGGTCACCACCTACCGCAACACCTTCTCCGACGAGGTGAGGCGCGGCGGCGTGGACGGACTGATCAAGACCCTCAACGACATGAATACGGCGAAGACGCCGCCGCCGGCGGCAGGAGTGCCGAAGAAGTGACCGCGCGCATCGAGCGCGAGGGGACCGCGTACCGCATCATCGGGCCGGTCACCATGGCCAACGTCGAGTCGCTGTTGCAGGAGGGGCGGCGCCAGTTCGAAGGGACGGACGTGACCGTCGATCTGCGCGGCGTCGGCGAGGCCGACTCGTCGGCGCTGAGCCTGCTGCTGCAGTGGGTGCGCGACGCGGCCGGGCAGGGCAGGCGCATGGCCTTCATCAACCTGCCTGCGGGCCTGCGGAGCCTGGCGGTGCTGTACGGTATCGACGATCTGTTCACCGACCTCAACGGCAGCCCGCCTCGCGCCTGAACCGCATTTTCCCGCCCAGCCGGTCGCGTTCCAGACAACAACAATGCCGAGCGCCATCGAGATCCGCGACGTCAGCAAGCGTTATCGCAACGTACACGCCCTGTCGGGCGTGAGCCTGACCATCGCGCAGGGCGAGTTCTTTGGGTTGCTCGGGCCCAACGGCGCCGGCAAGACCACGCTCATCAGCCTGCTCGCCGGGCTCGGCCGGCCGAACGCCGGCACGCTCGAGGTGATGGGGCATGACGTCGTGCGCGACTACCAGCGCGCACGCCGCGCGTTGGGCGTGGTGCCGCAGGAACTGGTGTTCGATCCCTTCTTCACCGTGCGCGAGACGCTGCGCATCCAGTCGGGCTATTTCGGGCTGCGCCGCAACGACGCGTGGATCGACCAGATCCTCGAGCGCCTCGACCTCGCGTCCAAGGCCGACAGCAACATGCGCTCGCTGTCGGGGGGCATGAAGCGGCGCGTGCTGGTGGGCCAGGCACTGGTGCATCGTCCGCCGGTGATCATCCTGGACGAGCCGACCGCCGGCGTGGATGTGGAACTGCGCCAGGGGCTGTGGCGCTTCATCCGGGAGCTGAACGAGGCCGGGCACACCATCGTGCTGACCACGCATTACCTCGAGGAGGCCGAGGCGCTGTGCGGCCGCATCGCCATGCTCAAGCAGGGCCAGATCATCGCGCTCGACACCACGCGCAACCTGCTCAAGCACGTCTCCGGGGTGCGCGTGCGCATGCGCCTCGATCCCGACCGGCTGCCTGAGACGCTGCGCGCCTGGCATGTCGGGCGCGAGGCCGAGAGCGAGACGCTGCAGCTGCCGGACTACGCGTCGGTGGAACCGATGCTGGCGATGCTGCGCGCGGATGGCATCGCCGTGCAGGAGCTGGAGGTGATGCAGGCCGATCTCGAGGACGTTTTCGTACAGATGATGCAGAAGGGCTGATGGACGGCTTTCTCACGCTCTTGTACAAGGAGCTGCTGCGATTCTGGAAGGTGAGCTTCCAGACCATCGCCGCGCCCATCCTCACCGCGCTGCTGTACATGCTGATCTTTTCGCACGTGCTGGAGAACCGGGTGGAGGTGTTCCCGGGCGTCAGCTACAAGTCCTTTCTGGTCCCGGGCCTGGTGATGATGTCGGTGCTGCAGAACGCCTTCGCCAACAGCGCCTCCAGCCTGATCCAGTCGAAGGTCACCGGCAACATCGTGTTCGTCCTGCTCACCCCGCTGTCGCCCGTGCAGATGTTTTCGGCGTATACGCTGGCCTCGGTGGTGCGCGGGGTGGTGGTGGGCCTGGGTGTGCTGCTCGCAACGCTGGCGGTGGCGGACCTACGATTCGCCTATCCGCTGTGGATCATCGCGTTTGCGGTGCTCGGCGGCGCCATCCTGGGATCGCTCGGCCTGATTGCCGCCATCTGGGCGGAGAAGTTCGACGAGATGGCGGCGTTCCAAAATTTCCTGATCATGCCGCTCACGTTCCTGGCCGGGGTGTTCTACTCCGTCCACTCGCTGCCCGCGTTCTGGCTGACGGTGTCGCACCTCAATCCCTTCTTCTACATGGTCGATGGCTTCCGGTACGGCTTCTTCGGCGTGGCGGACGTACCGCCTGCGACGAGTCTCGCGGTCGTGGGCGCGTTCTTCGTGGCAGTGGCGGCCGTCACGCTCGCGCTGCTGCGCTCGGGCTGGAAGCTGCGCCACTGAGGCAGCCGTGCCCTCGACTACAATGCCGGCTGAAGGTATCCATCGAGGAGCGGACCGTGGTTTTGCCGGATGACGTCAAGCGCTACATCGAGCAGGGTCTGGACTGCGAGCACGTCGAGGTGCAGGGAGATGGCCACCACTTCGAGGCGGTCATCGTGAGTGCCGCCTTTCGCGGCAAGAACCGGGTGCAGCAGCATCAGCTGGTGTACAAGGTGCTGGGGGACCGCATGCGCGAGGAGATCCACGCCCTGTCCATGCAGACGCTCACGCCAGAGGACTGGGCGGGCGTGCGCCAGTGATGCGTTCGACCCCCGACGTTGCCGCGCCAGGCGAGGCCCAGGCCGGCGAACAGCCTGCGCCCCTGATCGAAGCGCGGCGCCGCGTGCATGGATAAGCTCCTGATCCAGGGGGGTGCCCCGCTGCACGGCGAAGTACGCGTGTCGGGCGCCAAGAACGCGGCCCTGCCCATCCTGTGCGCGTCGATTCTCACCGGCAAGACGTTGCGCGTGTCCAATGTGCCGCACCTGCGCGACGTCACCACCACGCTCAGCCTGCTGGGGCAGATGGGCGTCGAGGTGGCGCTGGACGAGCACGGCAACGTCGCGTTGTGCGCGGAGCGGGTGGACAACCGGGTGGCGCCATACGACCTGGTCAAGACCATGCGTGCGTCCATCCTGGTGCTGGGACCGCTGGTGGCGCGATTCGGCGAGGCGCGCGTGTCGCTGCCGGGCGGATGCGCGATCGGATCGCGGCCCGTCGATCAGCACATCAAGGGCCTGCAGGCGATGGGCGCCCGCATCGAGATCGAGCACGGCTACGTTCATGCGCACGCGAACCGGCTCAAGGGCGCACGCATCGTCATGGACATGGTGACCGTCACAGGCACCGAGAACATCATGATGGCCGCGGCCCTCGCCGAGGGCACGACGGTGATCGAGAACGCGGCGCGCGAGCCGGAAGTGGTCGATCTGGCGGACTGCCTGATCGCCATGGGGGCGCAGGTGTTGGGCCATGGCACCGATGTGATCACGGTGCAAGGCGTGCCGGCGCTGCATGCAGCGGCATACGCCGTGATGCCCGATCGCATCGAGGCGGGGACGTTTCTCGCCGCCGCCGCGGCCAGCCGGGGCCGCGTCAGGTTGCGCAACGTGCGCGTTGACAGCCTGGACGCGGTGCTGAGCAAGTTGCAGGAAGCCGGGGCGAGGATCGAGGTCGGCGACGACTGGATCGCCCTGGAGCAGGAAACGCGCCCCAGCTCGGTCAGCGTACGCACGTCGCCGTTTCCGGCTTTTCCGACCGACATGCAGGCGCAGATCATGGCACTCAACACGGTGGCCGACGGTACCGCGATCATCACCGAGACGGTGTTCGAAAACCGATTCATGCACGTGCAGGAACTGCGGCGCCTGGGCGCGGAGATCGACGTCGAAGGCAACACTGCGGTCGTGCGCGGTGTGCAGGGGCTGTCCGGCGCCACCGTGATGGCCACCGACCTGCGCGCCTCCGCCTGCCTGGTGATCGCCGGACTGGTGGCCGAAGGCGACACCGTGATCGACCGCATCTACCACCTCGACCGCGGCTACGAGCGCATCGAAGAGAAGCTCTCGCACCTGGGCGCCCGCATCAAGCGGATCCGTTAGCTGCCCCGGCCCTCGGGGCGGTCGGCCGACATTCCGGGGACGCGTGACGCGCTGCGGTAGAATCCCGGCTTTAGAGTGCTCCCCCCCGTGAATCGCATCACCATCGCCCTGTCCAAGGGCCGCATCTTCTCCGAGACGCTGCCGCTGCTGCAGGCGGCCGGCATCGTCCCGATCGAGGATCCGGAGGCTTCCCGCAAGCTGATCATCGGCACCAATCGGCCCGATGTCAGCATCATCATCGTGCGCGCTTCGGACGTGCCGACCTACGTTCGCTATGGCGCGGCCGACCTCGGCGTGGCGGGCAAGGATGTCCTGCACGAGCAGGGCGCCGAGGGCGTCTACCAGCCGCTCGACCTGGGCATCGCCCGCTGCAGGATGATGGTGGCAGTGCCGGCGAAGTTCGACTATGTCAATGCCGTGCGCCAGGGTGCGCGCGTGCGGGTGGCGACGAAGTACCTGAAGACCGCGCGCGAGCACTTCTCCGCCAAGGGCGTCCACGTCGATCTCATCAAGTTGTATGGGTCGATGGAGTTGGCGCCGCTGGTCGGGCTGGCCGACGCCATCGTCGATCTGGTCAGCACCGGCGGTACCCTGCGCGCCAACGATCTGGTCGCGGTGGAGGAGATCATGCAGGTGAGCGCGCGCCTGATCGTCAACCAGGCGGCACTCAAGCTCAAGGGTGCGGCGATCCAGCCGCTGATCGACGCATTCGCCGACGCCGTGCAGGGAGAGGAAGCACATGCCGCCGATTAGCGTGCTGGCCACCGGCGATGCGGACTTCGACGCGCGGCTCGCGCGCCTGCTCGCATTCGAGAACACGCAGGAGGCGTCCATCGACGCGACCGTGGCCGCCATCCTGGACGACGTCCGTACGAGCGGCGACGAGGCGGTGCTGGACTACACGCGCCGCTTCGACCGCCTGAACGCGCCCGACATGGCGGCGCTCGAACTGCCCAAGAGCGCGCTGGAACAGGCCTTCGCGGGGCTGAGCCAGGCGCGGCGCGAGGCGTTGGTGTACGCGGCCGGCCGCATCCGCGCCTATCACGAGCGCCAGGTGGCGGAATCGTGGAGTTACACCGACGCTGACGGCAACCGCCTCGGTCAGAAAATCACGCCACTGGACCGGGCGGGCATCTACGTGCCGGGCGGAAAAGCGGCGTATCCCTCTTCGGTGTTGATGAACGCACTGCCGGCCAAGGTCGCGGGCGTGGGCGAGATCGTCATGGTCACACCCACTCCCGGGGGCGAGCGCAACGAACTGGTGCTGGCCGCGGCGGCGGTGTGCGGTGTGCATCGCGTATTCACGGTGGGCGGTGCGCAGGCAGTGGCCGCGCTCGCCTACGGGACGCGGACGATTCCCAAGGTGGACAAGATCGTGGGTCCGGGCAACGCCTACGTGGCAGCGGCCAAGCGGCGTGTGTTCGGTGTGGTGGGGATCGACATGCTCGCCGGGCCTTCGGAGGTGCTGGTGATCGGCGACGCCTCGACCAACCCCGACTGGGCGGCGATGGATCTGTTCGCCCAGGCCGAGCACGACGAGATGGCGCAGTCCATTCTGCTCACGCCGGACCGCGCCTTTCTCGACGCCGTACTCGAGAGCATGGCGCGCCAGCTGGTGGACATGCCCAGGCGCGACACGATCGCTGCGTCGCTGGGGGCGCGCGGAGCGCTGATCTTGGTGCGCGACCTGGACGAGGCATGCGAGATCGCCAATCGCATCGCGCCGGAACACCTGCAGTTGTCCGTCGCCGACCCCGACAGCCTGCTGCCCAAGCTGCGGCATGCCGGTGCCATCTTCATCGGCCACTACGCGTCGGAATCGCTGGGCGACTACTGCGCCGGACCGAACCACGTGCTGCCGACCGCGGGTACCGCCCGCTTCTCCTCCCCGCTGGGCGTGTACGACTTCCAGAAGCGCACCAGCCTGATCCGGGTTACGCGGGCGGGCGCACGCAAGCTGGGCGAGGTGGCGATGGAACTGGCCGCGGGCGAAGGCTTGCCTGCCCATGCGAAGTCGGCGCAGTATCGTCTGCTCGATTGACCGAGCGCTCGCGCGCCCCTGATCGCTTTTTTCCCTGCACGCTGACATGGCCGTCACGCCCGATCGACTCATTCGCGACGAAATCCGTGCATTGTCCGCCTACCACGTGGCCGACAGCAGGGGCTTGATCAAGCTCGACGCGATGGAGAACCCGTACGACCTGCCCGAGGTAATGCGGGAAGAGATCGGGCGGATCGCCGCGTCGACGCCGGTCAACCGCTATCCGGATCCCGGCGGCGGCGAACTGCGCGCGCGCCTGCTCGCGGACCTGGCCCTGCCGGCCGGCTGCGACCTGATGCTGGGCAACGGCTCGGACGAACTGATCCAGGTGTTGGCGATGGCGCTCGCGCGGCCCGGTGCGGTGCTGATGGCGGTCGAGCCCTCGTTCGTGATGTTCCGGATGATCGCCACCTTCGTCGGGATGCGCTACGTGGGCGTGCCGCTGCGCGCCGACTTCACTCTCGATGCGCAGGGCATGCTGCAGGCGTGCGAGATGCACCGCCCGGCGCTGACCTTCATCGCCTATCCGAACAATCCCACCGCCAACCTGTTCGAGCGCGCCGCGGTCGATCGCGTACTGGACGCCGCCCCCGGGCTGGTGGTGATCGACGAGGCCTATCACGCGTTCGCCGGCGAGAGCTTTCTGCCGGATCTGGCACGCCGCCCGAACATGCTGGTGATGCGCACGCTGTCGAAGCTCGGGCTGGCCGGCCTGCGCCTGGGCATGCTCCTGGGCGCGCGCGACTGGATCCACGAGTTGGACAAGGTCCGGCTGCCGTACAACGTCAACGTGCTGTCGCAGCGCGTGGCGGCTTACGTGCTGAGCCGGCGCGAGGCGCTCGACGCGCAGACCGCGACGCTGCGCGCCGAGCGGGGCCGCCTGGCGGCGGCGCTGGCGGCACTACCCGGCGTCACACCCTTTCCCAGCGACGCGAACTTCATCCTGTTCCGCGTGGACGAGCCGGAGCGCGTGTTCACGTCGATCAAGGCGTCCGGTGTATTGATCAAGAATCTGTCGGCCGGCCATCCCCTGCTGCAGGGCTGCCTGCGCGTCACCGTCGGCAAGCCCGAGGAGAATGCGCGCTTCACTGCCGCCCTCGAGCGTGCGTTGGCCACCGTCCGATAACGAGTTCGAACCTCACTCCTCCACCCGAGCGACCATTCCATCATGCGACAGGCAGCAGTCACCCGAAACACTCTCGAGACGCAGATCGCCGTGCGCATCGACCTGGATGGAAGCGGGCGCTCGCAACTGTCCACCGGCGTGGGCTTCTTCGACCACATGCTCGACCAGATCGCGCGCCACGGCATGTTCGACCTCGACATCGAGGCGAAGGGCGATCTGCACATCGATGCCCATCACACCGTGGAGGATGTCGGCATCACGCTGGGGCAGGCCTTCGCCAAGGCTTTGGGAGACAAGCGCGGGGTGCGCCGCTACGGGCACGCGTACGTCCCGCTGGACGAGGCGCTGTCCCGGGTGGTGGTCGATCTGTCCGGGCGGCCTGGTCTGCGCTTCGACGTCACGTTCACGCGCGGGTCCATCGGCGAGTTCGACGTGGACCTGGTGCACGAGTTCTTCCAGGGGTTCGTCAACCATGCCCTGGTGACCCTGCACGTCGACAATCTGAAGGGGGAGAACGCGCACCACCAGGCGGAGACCGCGTTCAAGGCCTTCGGCCGGGCGCTGCGCATGGCGGTCGAACTCGACCCGCGCGCGACGGGCATCATGCCGTCCACCAAGGGGACGCTCTGAAAGGGCTGTCATGACGGATATCGCGGTCGTCGATTACGGCATGGGCAATCTGCGCTCGGTCGCGAAGGCGATCGAGCACGTGGCCGGCGGGGCGCGGGTGACGGTGACGAGCGACCCGCAGGTGGTGCGCGCGGCCGCACGGGTGGTTTTCCCGGGGCAGGGTGCGATGCCGGTCTGCATGCGGGAGCTGGACGCGCGCGGATTGCGGCCCGCAGTGGTGGAGGCGGCACAGTCCAAGCCGTTTCTCGGGATCTGCATCGGTCTGCAAATGCTCTTCGAGCTGAGCGAGGAGGGAGCCATCCCCGGGCTGGGCTTGCTCGGCGGCCGTGTGGTGCGCTTTCCGGGCGATCTGCGCGAGCCGGGCGGGCACGGGCGCCTGAAGGTGCCGCACATGGGTTGGAACGAGGTCTACCAGACACTGTCCCACCCGCTGTGGGAAGGCATAGCGGACGGCGCCCGCTTCTACTACGTGCACAGCTACTACCCGTGCCCCGCGGATACGTCCGTTGTGGCCGGCTTCAGCCGCTACCCGTTTGCCTTCGCCAGCGCGGTGGCGCGCGGCAATCTGTTCGCGGTCCAGTTCCATCCCGAGAAGAGCCAGGCCGCCGGGCTGCAGCTGCTGCGAAACTTCACCGGCTGGGACGGCCGCTACGTGGCCACGCCCGGCCCCCACCTGTTCGAGGCCGTGGCCGCGTGAGAACCTGCAAGCGTTTACACCTTTGCGGTATGATCGACGCGCGTTTCTCCGATGACTCTTCGCACGTTCCGCATTTCCCATGCTGATCATCCCGGCCATCGATCTCAAGGACGGCCACTGCGTGCGACTCAAGCAGGGCGTCATGGACCACGCGACCGTGTTCTCCGATGACCCTGCGGCGATGGCGCAGCACTGGGTCGATCAGGGTGCCCGCCGCCTCCATCTCGTCGACCTGAACGGAGCCTTTGCCGGCAAGCCGAAGAACGAAGACGCGATCAAGGCTATCGTGGCACAGGTGGGCGACAGCATCCCGGTGCAGCTGGGTGGCGGCATTCGCGACCTCGACACGGTGGAGCGATACATCGACGACGGCATCAGCTACGTCATCATCGGCACGGCGGCGGTGAAGACGCCGGGTTTCCTGCACGATGCGTGTTACGCGTTCCCCGGCCATGTGATGGTCGCGCTGGATGCGAAGGACGGGAAGGTGGCCGTGGACGGATGGTCCAAGATGACCGGTCACGACGTGATCGACCTCGCCAAGAAGTTTCAGGACTACGGGGTCGAGGCGATCATCTACACGGACATCGGGCGCGACGGCATGATGACCGGCCTCAACCTCACGGCGACGCTCGAGCTCGCGCGCTCGTTGAGCGTTCCCGTGATTGCCAGCGGCGGCATCAGTCAACTCGACGACGTGCGCGCGCTGTGCGAGATCGAGCAGGAGGGCATCGTCGGCGCCATCACCGGGCGCGCAATCTACGAAGGTACCCTCAACTTCGTCGAGGCGCAGAAGCTCGCCGACGAACTCCGTCCGCAGGTCTGAGCGCCTGCGCCGGCGGCGATCCGCCTCCGTCCCGACTCCGCCCTATGCTGGCCAAGCGCATCATTCCCTGTCTCGACGTCACCAGCGGCCGCGTGGTGAAGGGCATCAACTTCCTCGGCTTGCGCGACGCCGGCGATCCGGTGGAGGTGGCGCGCCGCTACGATGAACAGGGCGCCGACGAACTGTGCTTTCTCGACATCACCGCCAGCTCAGACGAGCGCGGCATGATCCTGCACGTGATCTCGGCTGTGGCCGAGCAGGTCTTCATCCCGCTGACGGTTGGCGGCGGGGTGCGCAGCGTGGAGGACGTGCGGGCGCTGCTCAACGCCGGGGCCGACAAGGTCAGCATCAACACGGCTGCCGTGCAGAATCCGGAGCTGGTGCGGGAGGCGAGCGGCAAGGTCGGGTCGCAGTGCATCGTGGTGGCCATCGACGCCAAGCGTAGCGACGGCCGCTGGGAGGTGTTCACGCATGGGGGGCGGCGGGCGACCGGCATGGACGCGGTGGAGTGGGCTGAACGGGTGCAGGCACTGGGTGCCGGCGAGATCCTGCTCACCAGCATGGACCGCGACGGCACGCGCGACGGTTACGACGTGCAACTCACGCGTGCCGTCTCCGACCGGCTCGAGATCCCGGTGATCGCCAGCGGCGGGGTGGGCGGCCTCGAGCACCTCGCCCAGGGCATCCTGCAGGGACATGCCGATGCCGTCCTGGCCGCCTCCATCTTTCACTACGGCGAGTACACCATCGACCAAGCCAAGCGCTACCTCGCCGACCAGGGCATCGAGGTGCGGGCATGAGCGAGGACTGGACGAGCGCCGTGCAGTGGGACGCCCAGGGACTGGCGCCGGCCATCGTGCAGGATGCCGCTTCCGGCAAGGTGCTGATGTTCGCCTGGATGAATGCGGAATCGCTGCGGCGCACCGCGGCGACGGGCGAGGCGGTGTTCTGGTCGCGTTCGCGCCGACGCTTGTGGCACAAGGGCGAGGAATCGGGACACGTCCAGCGCATCGTCGAGGTGCGCCTGGACTGTGACGCGGATGCCATCCTGCTGCGCGTGGAACAGGTCGGCGGGATCGCCTGCCACACCGGCCGGGAGCGCTGCTTCTACCGGCGGCTCGAGAACCGGTGCTGGGTCGAGACCGACACGGTGCTCAAGGACCCGACCGAGATCTACGGGAGGAGGCCATGATCGACCCGGCGATTCTGCAGCGGCTGGCCGCGACGCTGGAAACCCGCAAGAGCGCCGATCCGGCCTCCTCCTACGTGGCAGGGCTGTTTGCGAAGGGCAACGACGCGATCCTCAAGAAGGTAATGGAGGAAGCCGCCGAGACGCTGATGGCGGCCAAGGACGGTGATAAACTGCATCTGGTGCGCGAGACCGCCGACCTGTGGTTTCACACCCTGGTACTGCTGAGCTATCACGGTCTGGGCCCGGACGACGTCCTGGCCGAGCTGCGCCGCAGGGAGGGCATCTCCGGCATCGACGAGAAAGCCGCGCGGGGCCTGACCGCTGACGATCCCACCTGACTTTCCTCGCGCCCGCCTGAAATGCACGATCCGAACTGCATCTTCTGCAAGATTGTCAGAGGAGAGATACCCAGCCGGAAGGTCTACGAGGACGACCTGATCCTTGCCTTCCACGACATCAACCCGATCGCGCCGGTCCACATCCTGGTGATTCCCAAGGCGCATCTGAGTTCGCTGGCGGAGGTACGGGACGACGACGCACCGGCACTGGGGCGGATGATGGCGATGGCGGGCCGACTGGCACGAGAGCACGGGGCGGATGACGGGTTCCGCCTGATCGTGAATACTGGACGGGTAGGACGGCAGGAAGTGATGCACGTGCACGCACACATCCTGGGAGGCGGCGAGCCGCTGGGATCGATGCTTCCGCGGTCCAGAGCCTGACAATTTGGTGCATCAGAGGAGAAAGAGATGGGTTCCTTCAGCATTTGGCACTGGTTGATCGTTCTGGTGGTCGTTGTCCTGGTCTTCGGCACGAAGAAGCTCAGAAATCTCGGCACGGACCTCGGTAGCGCGGTCAAGGGCTTCAAGGAAGGCATAAAGACCGAGGACGACAAAGCTGCCGAGGCAACGGCAAAGGTGGAACACAGCCGATCCGGCCAGACCATCGAGGGCGAGGTCAAGGACCGCACCCAGTCCTGAACTGCATGCGAACCAGGCACGGGTAGAGGCAGATGCTCGACATCGGAGTCAGCGAGCTGATGCTGATCGGCGTCGTGGCGCTGGTCGTGCTCGGCCCCGAGCGATTGCCGAAGGTCGCCCGGACGGCGGGGCACCTCCTCGGACGCTTTCAGCGCTACGTGGCCGAGGTCAAGACCGACATCAACCGCGAGATGGAACTCGCCGAGCTCAAGAAGCTGCAGACCAGTGTCGAGGACGCGGCGCGTTCGATCGAGAGCACGGTCAAGAGCGAGATCCAGCAGGCCGAGCAGGAACTGCGCAGCGTCGAAGACGAGGTCAACCGCGCGGGCGAGGAGATCAGGAAGTCGCACGAGGAACTGATCGCCCAGGCTTCCGACGGCATGTCGATGCCGCACATGGGCGCCGGCGCGTTCGATGCAGACGCTACCGCGCCCGACGACGGGCAGGCGCCCGAGCGTCCCGCACTGGAGGAGGAGGACGAACCATCGCCGCAGATGGAACTGGGTTTGGCGCAACGATCGGCATCCCTCGCCGCCGAGCCGGCGCCCTCCAAGACCTCCTGACCCCTGACACATCGGGCGCGAAAGCGCCGAACCCGACCCAGAAGATCCCGTGAGCGATAACGAGCAAGGGTCCGAGACCTTTCTGTCCCACCTCGTCGAGCTGCGCGATCGCCTGCTGCGCGCAATCATCGCGCTGCTGGTGGCCTTCCTGTGTCTCGTGCCATTCGCGAAGCATATCTATGCCTGGTTGGCCAAGCCCATGCTGGCACAGCTGCCGACCGGTGCCGCGATGATTGCGACCGAGGTCGCCTCGCCCTTTTTCATTCCCTTGAAAGTCACGTTGCTCGCCGCGATCGTGCTCGCGCTGCCGGTGATCCTGTACCAGGTCTGGGCATTCGTCGCGCCGGGACTGTACGCGCACGAAAAGAAGCTGGTCGCACCGCTCGTGATGTCCAGCACGGTGCTATTCCTGCTCGGGATGGCGTTCGCCTACTTCGTCGTGTTCCCGACGGTATTTCACGTCATGAAGACGTTCACCCCCGAGGGGGTGTCATGGATGCCGGATATCGGCTCCTACTTCAGCTTCGTGGTGGGGATGTTCATCGCCTTCGGCGTGACCTTCGAAGTCCCGGTCGCCGTCGTGCTGGCGGTCAAGGCCGGCATGGTGAGCGTCGCCAAGCTGCGCGAGATACGGCCCTACGTGATCGTCGGCGCCTTCGTCGTCGCGGCCGTGGTCACGCCCCCCGACGTGTTGTCCCAACTGCTCCTCGCCGTGCCCCTGATCCTGCTCTACGAGGCAGGAATCATCGTCGCATCGCTCGTCTCGCGGGGCCAGGCCGAACCGGAATCCGAGTATCAGTAACTTGGAGTGGTACGTCAGTTGGGCTGGCGAGGTTTGATGGAGGGTCGGCGACCCACGGTTAGGTCGATCGACAGGCGTTCCCCACCCCTCAGGACGGTGAGCTTGGCCACCTCGCCCGGCCGCGAGGCGGCCACCGTGTTCAGCATCTCGAAGGAATCGGGCACCGGTTTGCCGTGAACCTCGACCAGCACATCGCCCGGCTTCACGCCGGCGCGCTCGGCTGGCCCGCCGCGCACGACGCCCGCGATGAGCACGCCCTGGGTGTCGCCCAGCTTGAAGGATTCCGCGAGTTCGGGCGTGATGTCCTGGACCTCGACGCCGATCCAGCCGCGCGTCACCGATCCGGTCTGGATGATCTGCTCCAACACCTGTCGCGCCAGGCTCACGGGGATGGCGAACCCGATGCCGAGCGAGCCGCCGCTGCGCGAGTAGATCGCCGTGTTGATGCCGACCAGGTTGCCCTCGTTGTCGACCAGCGCCCCGCCGGAGTTGCCGGGGTTGATCGCTGCATCGGTCTGGATGAAGTTCTCGAATGTGTTGATGCCCAGGTGGGTGCGGCCGAGCGCGCTGACGATGCCCATCGTCACCGTCTGACCGACACCGAAGGGATTGCCGATGGCGAGCACGACATCGCCCACTTCGAGGCCCTCGACGCGGCCGAACGTGATGGCGGGCAACTGCTCCATGTCGATGCGCAGCACGGCCAGATCCGATTCCGGGTCGGTACCGACCA
>CAZNBS010000069.1:0-14262 GCA_964570955.1 uncultured Burkholderiales bacterium
GGATGTTCGCAGCCTGCGCATTCCGGTGCGCTATCTCGCGAACCTGCTCACCGCCGGCGACGAGGCACCGGTGATCGCCGCGCTCGAACGCATGCTGGCCATGCGCGCCTTCATGCGGGAGCGCCACGTCGACAACCGCGAGAACGCGCAGGTGCTGCGCCAGGTCGGCCTGAGCACGCGCGAGGTGGAGGAGATGTACCGCTACCTCGCCATTGCGAACTACGAGGACCGCTTCGTCATTCCGACCACGCACCGCGAGTACGCCGAGAACGCCTTCGACCTGAGAGGCGGGTGCGGCTTCTCGTTCGGAAACGGCTGCTCGGACGGCACCAGCACGACCAGTCTCTTCGGCGGCAAGAAGCGCAAGACCATACCCGTCAAGGCCATTTGAGAAAGTGAACCACGAAGAATCACGAAGAGCATTCAACACAGTGGACACAGAGGATCACCGAGGAAGGGCTCAGTCATTTCTCCTGATGCATTCTCCTCTGCGTGCCTCTGTGCCCTCTGTGTTAGCAGAGTTCTTCTTTTTCGTGTTCATCATTCTCGATGAAGTTGGAGATTCCGCCACGCTATGAGAACGTTCAAAGCACTCGGCGCCCTGCTCGCCTACCCCACGCAGGAACTGATCGACGCCCTGCCCGACCTATTCGCCGCGATCGTCGAGGAGGGCATCGTGCCGCGTGCGCAGCGCGAACCGCTGAAGGAACTGCTGCGCTGGATGAGCGGTCGCGACCTGCTCGATCTCGAGGAGCAGTATGTCGAGTGGTTCGACCGCGGGCGGGCAACCTCGCTGCATCTATTCGAGCACGTGCACGGCGAATCGCGCGATCGCGGCCAGGCGATGGTGGACCTCATGGCGTTGTACGAGGCCGAGGGACTGCACCTGGCCGGCCACGAACTGCCCGACTACCTGCCGGCCATCCTCGAATACCTCGCGCATCGCCCGCTCTCCGCCGCCAGTGAGATGATCGGCGACTTCGCCCATCTCATCCGCAGCATCGGGGCGCAGTTGAACCGGCGCCGCAGCCCCTACGCCGCGGTGATGGCCGCGCTGCTGGCGGCGGCGGGGGAGCCGGGCTTCGAACACGACGCACCGCCGGAAGAACCCGGGAAGAGCATGGACGAGGAGTGGGCCGAGGAACCCGTGGTGTTCGGTCCCGCGGGGGCACCCGCCTGCGGAACCGGCTCGCCGCGCCAGCCGCCCGGATCCCGACCGTCGCCTCGCTGACGCCCCGAATCCCGAGTCGCCAATCACGAGTCACGAATCACGAGTCACGAGTCACGAGGCAACCCATGAACCAGTTCCTCTTCGGCATCTATCCCTACATCTGCCTGGCCGTGTTCCTCGTCGGAAGCCTGCTGCGCTTCGACCGCGAGCAGTACACCTGGCGCAGCGGCTCGTCCCAGCTGCTGCGGGCACGGCAGCTGAGACTGGGTTCGAACCTGTTCCATGCAGGCGTGCTGTTCCTCCTGTTCGGGCACTTCTTCGGCATGCTCACGCCGCACTGGGCCTACGAGCCCTTCATCGGTGCCGGCGCCAAGCAGCTGATGGCGATGATCACGGGCGGCATCGCGGGCGTGCTGGCCATCGTCGGCCTGACCGTCCTGCTGCACCGGCGTCTCGCCGATCCGCGCATACGTGCCACCAGCAGCCGGATGGACATCGCGCTGCTCTTCATCCTGTGGATCCAGCTCGCGCTCGGCCTGGCCACCGTTCCGCTGTCGGGACAGCACCTGGATGGCAGCGTGATGCTGGTCCTGGCCGAGTGGGCGCAACGCATCGTCACCTTCCGCCCCGGGGCAGCGGACCTGATCGCGGGCGTTTCCTGGGTATTCAAGCTGCACATCTTTCTCGGCCTGACCATATTCCTCATCTTTCCGTTCGGCCGTCTGGTTCACGTCTGGAGCGGGCTGGCGTCGGTCGGCTACCTGACGCGCGCCTATCAGATCGTGCGCCAGCGGGGATAGATCGGTTCAACTGTTCGACGAGCGCGAGGTCGTCGGCAAGCCACTCGAGGACTGACCATGACCCAACACCCTCCGACGCAAGAGACCTCGCGGGTTCTGCGCGAGATGCTCGCGCGCCGCGCCGTTGCCTGCGGCCTGGCCGACGCGACCTGCATCGACACTGTGCCCGACGAAGTCATCGAGCAGCTGCTGGAACAGGAAGTGCGCACCCCGGACCCGACCGATGAGGAGTGCAGCCGCTACTACGCGCTGCACCCCGAGGAGTTCATCGTCGGCGAACTGGTGGCGGCCAGCCACATCCTGTTCGCCGTCACGCCAGGCGCGCCTGCCACACTCATCCGTGCCAAGGCCGAACAAACACTCGCGCAGCTGCGCGCCGACCCGGATGCATTCGCACAGTGCGCGGCGACCCTGAGCAACTGTCCTTCCGCCGCGCAAGGCGGACAGCTCGGCCAGCTGGCGCGCGGTCAGTCGGTCCCCGAGTTCGAGCAGGCGTTGTTCGACGAGGCCCGCAGCCCCGGCATCCTGCCGCGCCTGATCAACACGCGCTTCGGCTTTCACGTCGTCCGGCTCGACCAGCGCATCGACGGCACCGTCCTGCCCTACGAGCAGGTGCGCGAGCGCATCGCCGTGCAGCTGAGCGCACGTGCCCAGGAGACCGCACTGCTGCAGTACGTGCGCGTGCTCGCCGGCGAGCAAGGCGTCGCCCTGCCCGGCGTCGAGCCCGCCCGATCGCCGCTCGTGCAATAGACGTGACGCACGACATCCGAATCGCGGTCGGTCTCCTCCCGTGAACGAGTTCGCCGTCGCTCGCGCGCTGCACGTACTGGCGATCGTGTTGTGGATCGGCGGGGTGGCCTTCGTCACGGCGGCGCTGCTGCCCGCCGTGCGGCGTCAGGTGCCTGCGCCGCAGCGCCTGGCGTTGTTCGATCGCATCGAGCGGCGCTTCGCCTGGCAGGCGCGGGTGACGACCCTGGTCGCGGGCGCCACCGGATTCTGGATGACACACCGCTTCGGGCTATGGCCGCGCTTCGCAGACGCTGGCTTCTGGTGGATGCACGCGATGGTGATCGTCTGGGCGCTGTTCACCGTGATGCTGTTCGTGCTCGAACCGCTGGTGCTGCACCGCTGGCTGAAGACGCGGCACGCACGGGATCCGGAGGGCACCTTTGCCCTGGTGCAGCGGCTTCACTGGGTGCTGCTGACGGTGAGCCTGGTCACCGTGATCGGCGCCGCCGCAGGCAGTCATGGGGGCCTGTTCCTGCCGTGAACGGCGGCGGGATCAGGGTCGGCGCGTGAATCGTGTCCCCATGTGCAAGACCCCCTCGCCGCACACGTCGATGCAGCGCCCGCAGTTGGTGCAGTCGCCGCTCAGCACCACCACCGGTGCCTCGGCCGAGCGCGGCTTGAGTGCGGGCACCAACACGTGCGGTTCGGGACAGGCACGATAGCAGTCTCCGCAGTCGGTGCAACGCTGACGGTCGCGCGCGTTCACGCGCACCAGCGACGCGCGTCCCAACACACCATAGAAAGCGCCGACCGGACACAGGTGGCTGCACCAGCCGCGGCGGCTCACCAGGAGATCGAACAGGAACACCGCGAGCACCACCACCCAGGCCAGTCCGAGGCTGAACACGAGCCCTCGGTGCAGCGCCGTGATGGGATTGACCAACTCCCAGGCGATGGTGCCGGTGAGCGCCGAGACCGCGAGCGTCATCGCCAGGATCGCGTAGCGCAGCGCCCGCCGCGGTTGCCACCCCGGTCCGATACCCAGCCGCCGCCGCAGCCAGGCAGCGGCGTCGGTCACCACGTTGATCGGGCACACCCAGGAGCAGTACACGCGACCGCCGACGACGGCGTAGAAGACGAGCACCACCACCGCTCCGATGAGCGCGGCGGCGAGCGGCCGGTGTCCCGCCGCGAGTGACTGCAGGAGCACCAGTGGATCGGTCAGGCCGACGGTATCCAACAGCGTGCTCGAGGCGAGATTTCCCTTCACCCACCAGATGCCGTACCAGGGTCCGAGCAGGAACAGCGCGAGCAGGACGGCCTGCACCGAACGGCGCGCCAGCAACCAGCGATTGCGCGCCAGCACGCCACGCGGCGAAGCGGGGCCCGCGCGCATCATGACGACGGGGACGGATCGCGGCGGGCCAGTGCCAGCGGAAGCACCTTGATGGAGGCCCGTTCAGTCACGCACGCTTGCTCACATTTGCCGCAACCGGTGCACGCGTCGACGTGAACGGTCGGTTCGAAGTAGCCGCGTTCGCCCGCGTGGCGACGTTCCATGGTGATCGCCTCGCCCTTGATCGGACACGCGAGAAAGCAGGCACGGCAGCCTGTCTGATGCGCGACCGCATAGCACGTGTCGCGGCCCGTGAGCACGGCCACGCCCATGCGCGCATCGGCGATGTCGCACAACCGGTGATCGAGGGCACCGGTGGGACAGGCCACCACGCAGGGGATGTCCTCGCACATCTCGCACGCAGCCTCGCGCGCGACGAAATAAGGGGTGCCGACCGTGACGCCGATCCCGGGCGTTGCCAGATGCAGGATGTCGAAGGGACAGGCACGCACGCACAGCCCGCAGCGCACGCACGCCGCGGAAAAAGCGTCCTCGTCGAGGGCTCCGGGCGGGCGGACCGCCCAGGCAGGCAGGGCCTGTGCCTGGCGGCCGTGTGCGGCAAGCAGCAGTCCCACCACACCCGCCGAGCTCGCCAGACCGACGCACTGGCGAAGAAACGCCCGCCTGTCCGGGCTTCCGTCTCCCATGCCGTTCTCCTCGGCGCTGCGCGCCGCGTGCAGCCAGACTAGCGCGTCACCCCGAGGCAGGCAAGACGCCATGCGGCGGTCGGATCAGCCGGGCTTCCCGTGCGCACGGGCGCTCGTGAGCAGTGGCGCGTAGCGCGCCAGATAGAACGCGAAGCCGGCCGACCAGTCGGGTGCGACTGCCCTGGAGGCGCAGCGCTCGTTCCGGCATCCATTCGCTGCCGAATTCGCGCGCACTGCGGCGGCGATCAGCCCCTCTACTCCGGTGATCATCATCGACGACCTCGACCGCTGCGACTCCAAGACGGTCGGCCAGATGATGGAGGCGCTGAACTTCCTCATGAGCGCCGGCGACTGCTTCCTCGTGCTGGCGATGGACAAGCAGAAGGTCGATCGGGCCATCGGCTGGCGGAATCCAGTGCGTGTCGGCAACTCGGCTGTCGACATTCTTTCCACTTGGCATGACAGCCGCGCAATGAACTCTTCTAAATATTTGGAGTACAGAGTAAAAATTATTCTGGCGCATGAATTGCTTAACGATGCGGACTGCTCGCAGCCAGCAAAGCGGTGGGAAAACACGCCAACGGGAGACAGAGATGCGGCTTCGTCGGACAACACTTGCGGCCACCAGTGCCGAGTTCTCAACGGCCTCTTGCCGTGCATGGTTCCAGGCAGGTCGGCGGATGACTGCAGTTCGACCTGAACAGCTTCTTCAACTCGTCGCCGCCCTCGCTCTGTCATTTGCGTTCGCCTCCAACTCGGAAGCAGGGATTCTGAATGGCCATGCTGACGCCCTTGATGGTGTCACCGGGTCTGTGTTCTTCAACAATGGCCTCGGCCTCATCGGTACGATCGACTACGCTGTCTTTACCGCTAGCGATTTCAACGCCAATTTTGCCGGCCTTGGATATGTCCCGGGCGATTCGCTCGTCTATACCTATCAGGTCTTCGTCACAGGCTCGCTCGGCGTCTCGGCTGAAAGCGTGCAAATTCCCAATCCAGCGAACACAATCGGCACGTTCGACATCGGCGGTGTCGACGCTTCGTCTGCATCGTTCGAGCCTCCTGATGCTCACTGGCTGTTCGCGGCAGAAATTCCCACTGGCACGAGCAGTTGGGGCTTGGCGTTCTCCTCTCCGAACTTGCCCATCGTTGGCTTCTCGCTGACCATAGATGGAGGAACTGAGGCTCTGGTGGCAGGCGTGCCGACTCCGGGTCCCCTCGCGTTTTCCGAGCCTACCCCAGTCCCCGAGCCCGCCTCGTTGTGGCTTGTGGCATCCGGCCTGATGGCCGCCAGTTGTCTCTCACGCCGCAGTCGGCGCATTCGTCTCTAGTATCGCTTATCTGCAGAAGCGCTCGGTTAACCTCTCATCCGAGTAGATCTCCCAGGTCGGCACACATCTCGGCACGCCGCGCGGCGGTCGGATCAGCCGGGCTTCCCGTCCGGGCGGGCGCTCGTGAGCAGTGGCGCGTAGCGCGCCAGATAGAACGCGAAGCCGGCCGACCACAACACGCCGGATGCCACGAGCGCCGACGGATACAGCGCGGGCACGATCAGCAGAGGGACCACACGCAGCAGTGCCGCAGCGTGAACCAGGACGTACGCCGACGTCTCCATCGGTCCCGCGTGCAGGGGACGCCCCGTGTGTCCGAGCGCCGTACGCGTGATCATGCCGACGATCATGCCGCCGACGGCGCCCACCCCGAATGCATGCAGGGCGGCCGCCTCCGGCACGTGTCCGAACGCAGCACCTGCGAGCAGCAGAAGTCCGGCAGGAATCCACGAGTAGGACACGTGCAGGATCCACAGGATCGGACGTGCGCGCGTGCACCACGGGTCCCAGGTCCACAGCCGCAGCGCGTGCAGCGCCGCCGCCACCAGCGCAAGCACGCCGACCCCCGCACCGGTCAGGCCGGCTCCATACGCGACCAGCACCACCGCCAGGGCAACCATGGCCGCGCGATCCAGTCGGGGCGAGGTGCGGATGCGCGCGACCGGCACGGCGTTTCGGGTAAAGCTGGGCACCACCCTTCCCGCCATCAGGGCAACGAGGAACACCACCATGTACAGGCCCGCACGCGTGAAGGTCCCGGGCAGCAGATCGAGCACCCCGTGCACGGCGAGATGGAACCCGAGGTTGCAGGCGGCCAGCAGCAGGAGGAGGCCGACCATGAAGCGGTTGCGGTTGCGCGCACGCTGCAACGGAATCCACAGGCCGACCGCCGCGGCAGGCAGGAAGGCAACATCCACTGCGGCGGCGAGCCAACCGGGACCGGAGAGCAGGAGGATGCGACCAGCGACCCAGAGTGCCGCCAGCGCCGCGAGCGCTGCGCCGGAAGGCGTGGGCAGTCCGGTCCAGGTGCGCGCGGCGGTGTAGAGGAAGCCGACGATCACGGCCGCGGCGAACCCGAACAGCATTTCGTGGCCATGCCACGTCATTCCCGGCAAGACCCCGCCGCCGAGCCCCAGACGATACTGGAGAAGCCACCAGGGCACGGACAGCGCAGCCAGAAGCGCCGCGAGGAGGTAGAAGGGACGAAAACCGAGGAAAAAGAGCGGCACGCGCCCCAGGGGCAGCGTGGACGAGGCCGGGACGTTCATGGCAGGAGTGTAGGCGAGCGCGATCCAGCGCGGCATCGGCCGGAAGAACTACCATCGCGCAACAGGGTTGAATCTCCAGGCCGTCTATGCCACGGCCGCGACCAGAGGTGCGCCGACGCGGTTCTCAAGATCGACGCACGCGCACGCGGCCTCGCCGGATTGGGCACGAATCCTGAACACAGGTGAAGGCAACACCCACGGGCGGCGCTAGCATCGTCCGGAAGGCAGCGGTGGACGATGATCGGCCACCCGGTCGCTGGAGAGAGGTTGGAACGATGCAGTCGGGAACGTTGGCGCTGGTCGGTGTGTTCGGCGTGCTGGTTCTGTTCCTCGTGTGGGAGGCGGTTACGGTGTGGCGCGCGGCAGCCAGGCAGACCGACGTCCTGCTCCTGCATCGCGTTCTCGATCGTTGTGGAATCCGCGGTTTGCCGGACGACGCGGCCGATCAGCTGCGACTGGGGCATGCGGCCCGCCGCTGCATGACTTGCAAGCGCGAGGCACAATGCCGGGCGTGGCTGCAGGGCGATGCCCGGTACGCGCTGGACGAATTCTGTCCCAACGCGTCGCTGGTTTCGGCGCTTTGCGGCCGCACCCACCGACGCACCGCCTGAAGCGGGTGCCCGGGTTCTGCTCGACCGGCGTGGCACGCCGGTCGACACAATCTGCAGGAGGCAAAGCATGAACCTTCTCCGCTGCCTGATGTTTCTGGTCTCCATCCTCGCCTTGTGCGCGGCCGCGCGGGCGCAGTCGGACGTGGTGGAAGGCGAGAAGCTCTACATCGCCCATTGCAGGATGTGCCACGGGTTCAATGAACCGACCCAGGCCATGCCCTCCCCGCGCGCTCCGACGCGACGGTTGCTGGCACACGCGCCCACCGCCAGCATGCGCGACATCGGTGGACAGCTCGCGTTCGCCCCGCCTTTCGGGCCCAATCTTCGAGGGATCATCGGCCGCGAAGCCGGCACGGCACCGGGCTTCGAGTATTCACGCGCCTTCCTGGACGCGCTCAAGGGCATGGTCTGGACGGAGGGCACGCTCGACTGGTGGATCCGCGACACGCAGGCATGGGTGCCCGGGGTCGTGATGTACTACCGGCAAGCCGATCCCGAGGTGCGACGCAAGATCATCGCCTTCCTCAAGGCCAATCCCTGATTCGATCGGCGGACCACGCGCGAGCCACCTCGGCCACCCGTGCCGGGCCGCCCTCTACGAATCCGCGGTACATCTGCACTGCGGCAGCGCCCGCGCGCTTCAGCGCCAGTGCACGTTCGGCGCGGACGACGCCGCCCACGGCGATTACCGGCAGCGCAGGGCACTGCGCAACGATGGCTCGGCAGGCATCTGGCACCCAGGTGTCCCACGGACCGGAACAGGCGTCGTCGTCGAAGGCGGCGAGCAATGCGTCATAGCCGAGCGCGCGCGCGTCCGCGGCGATGCCAATGGCATCCGGCACGTTGCGCACATTCACTGGCCACTTCATGAACACCGGGGTGCGACGTCCGCTCGATGAGCGCAAAGTCGTGCAACACCGCTGCACCCGTCCAAGAAGATCGAGCAGTCCGCCCCGATGCTCTGTATCGCGCAACAGGCTTGCACTCTGCGCCGAAAAGTTGAGCACGACATAGTCGGCGCAGGACCATAGCGCGGTGACCGCGCAGGCGTAGTCGCGCCACGCACGCGCGGGCGGCGAATCCACGCTCGCGCCAACGTTCACTCCTATCGGCAGTCGCCGTGCAGGCGCGGGATGGGCATGCAGCACCGCCGCGGCGTGAGGCACGCCGGGATTGTGTCCGGGGCGTGGCGTTGGCGTGAATGTCCCGATTTCGAGGAATCCGAACCCCCAGTCCGCCGCCTGCCGCAGGAACCTGCCGTCGCGATCGAACCCGGCCGCAAGACCCACGGGAGCGGAAAGGCTCAGACCGGATACGCGTAGTCCCGGCGTACGATCGACATGCACGCAACGTGCATCACTCACTGGTAGCGCCGGCGAAAGTCGCGCATGAAATCGATCAGCACGTCGACATCCTCTCGCGACACCGCGTTGTACAGCCCGGCGCGCAAGCCGCCGACGCGGCCGTGTCCGGCGAGGCCCTCCAGGCCTTCCTCGTGCGCCGAACTCAGGAACACCGGGGTGAGGGCTGCGTCTGCAAGGTCGAAGCAGACGCTCACGCGCGAGCGCGACCCAGGCTGCGCACGGCAGCGGAAGAAGCCGTCGCTACCGTCGATCTCGGCATACAGCGCATCGCTCTTGCACTGCGACAGCGCCTCCACGGCGGGGAGACCACCCTGCTCGAGCAGCCACTCGAACACCAGTCCAGCGACGTAGATGGCGAACGTCGGCGGCGTGTTGACCATGGAGTCTGCCGCTGCCTGTCGGCCGTAGTCGAACGGCGCCGGCACCCACGGGTGTGGCCGACCTAGCAGGTCGCGCCGCACCAGCACGACGGTCAACCCGGCGACCCCCAGGTTCTTCTGTGCACCGGCGTAGATCACTGCATACGCGGAAAGCGCGACGCCGCGGGTGAGGAAGCTGGAAGTCATGTCCGACACCAGCGGCGCGTGGACCCCACACGGTACGCAGTGATGCTGGACGCCGTCGGCCGTCTCGTTGTCGGTCACGTGCAGGTACGCGGCACCCGGCGTGTGGCGCCAGGAGGCGGGATCGGGCACGTGGTCGAACTGGCGATGCGCGCTGGTCGCCGCGACCGTGACCCGGACGACACCGGACGCCTCGTCCATCGCACGGGTGGACCAGTGCCCGGTCTGCACGTAGTCGGCCACCGCGCCCGGCGATGCGAGGTTGAGCGGCACGATGCCAAACTGCGCACTCGCCCCACCCTGCATGAACAGCACCTCCCACCCTTCCGGAACCTCGAGCAGGGTGCGCAGGCGCTGCTCGGCGGCATCGCGCATGGCTCGGAAGCGGGCGTCGGTGAAGGGCACGGTCAGCACCGACCCGGACTCACACGCTGTCCCGATCTCCTCACGAATCCGCGCGTGCACCGCACGGGGCAAGCGCGATTGTGACGCGGAGAAGGTGCGCGCAGCAGTCGTGCCGCCGCGGCGCACCAGCGGCATGCCGGCCTCAGCCGCTGACGAGGGCCCCATGATGGCTGGAGGCCATGAACACCAGCAATGGAATCGACAGCATGGTGTTCGTGCGCGAGGAAAGAAACGTGATGCGTGCACAGCGCATCCGCTCCTCGACCGGTGCGGGACGGAATCCGAGCACCTTCTTCTGATGCGGCCACAGCACGAGCCATAGATTGAGCACCATGATGGTCCCGATCCACGTGCCCATGCCGATGCCCGCGAGCGGCCCTTCCAGCGACAGCGCGGGCAGCAGCCAGTCCTTGCGCCACAGCAGCGTGATGCCGGCCACCCAGGTGATCACGGCCGCCCAGCGGAACAGACCGTGCTCGCGGTTCAGCCGCGCCATGAAGCCGGGATTCGAGGGATCGGTGAGTTCCTCGCGCGCGATCGGCCGCCAATGCGGCCGCTGGGCCACGTTCGCGTAGTTGTGTCCGATCCAGACGATGCCGGCGGCGAAGTGCAGCGCGCGCAGTGCCCAGTCGATCATCGGTGCATCCATGCCGGCTCCCCTCAGGACCCTGCCAGCCGCAGCACCACCAGCAGCACGATGGTCAGGGCCGCGCCCAGCGCGATGGTGCCGGCAGCGCTGTCGAAGGGGTGCTTCCACTGCCGCGCCTTGCTCCCGGCCCCGGCCGGCTTGCGCCGGGGCGTGGGCTGGAGAACCTGCGTACGCGTCTGGCCTGATGCGCGCGGCTTCATAGCTCGGTGGAGACCGCGTCACGCAGCCGCCGGATCAGCGGGCGCTTCGGCCGCTCCGGGGAGTGCGACGCGTCGATCGCCTGGGTGATGACGTGATGGTGCGGGGAGCGCGAGCAGGCCGGATCGGCGTTCGCCGCATCTCCGGTGAGCAGGAAGGCCTGGCAGCGGCAGCCGCCGAAGTCCTTCTCCTTCTCGCTGCAGCTGCGGCAGGGCTCCTTCATCCAGTCGTCGCCGCGGAACTTGCGGAACAGGGGCGAGTCGTTCCAGATCCAGGCCAGGGACTTCTCGCGCACGGTGGGGAATTCCAGCCCCTCGATCACGCGCACCTCCTGGCAGGGCAGTGCCGCGCCGTCCGGCGCGATGGTCAGGTGGATCGTTCCCCACCCGTTCATGCACGCCTTGGGCCGTCCCTCGTAGTAGTCGGGGATGACGAAGTAGATCGTCATGCGCTGCCCCAGGCGCTCGCGCGCCGCCTGCACCACGGCTTCCGCGTGCTCGATCTGGGCGCGCGACGGCAGCAGTTCGTCGCGATTGAGCAGGGCCCAGTTGTAGTACTGGATGTTGGCGAACTCGAGGTAATCCACGCCGATGGACTCGGCTATGGCGAGAATGCGCTCGGCCTGATCGATGTTCTGCCGTACCACCGGCACGTTGAGGACCATCGGAAAACCGTGGGCCTTGATGCGCGCGGCCACGTCGAGCTTGATGTCGTGCGCGCGCGCGCCGGTCAGTTCATTGGTGAGGCGCCGGTCGGCCGACTGCAGCGAGAGCTGGATCTGCTTGAGTCCGGCATCCTTCAACGCACGCAAGCGCGTCTCGGTCAGCCCGATCCCCGAGGTGATGAGGTTGGTGTAGAAGCCCAGTCTTTCGGCATAGGCCACCAGTTCCTCCAGATCGTCGCGCAGCATCGGCTCGCCGCCCGAGAACCCGAGCTGCAGCGACCCCAGCTCACGCGCCTGGCGCAGGACGTCCTTCCATTCGTCGGTCGACAACTCGTGCCTGGCATAGCGCTGGAAATCGAGCGGGTTGTTGCACCACACGCACTTGAGCGGACAGCGGTAGGTCAGCTCCAGTACCAGCCACAGCGGCCGGCCCTGCCCGTCAAGCGCGATCCCGGATCCATCCTTTGGCATACGACACCTCGAGAAATTTCTGCACTCCGTGCTCGACACGATCCCCGTTCTCCGCGAACAGGACCTGCAGTTCTTCGGTCAACTCGCCGACCGTATGCCGTCCATCGCACCTGCGCAGGATCTCCCCCGCAGTGGGATTGAGCTTCACGACACCTTCCGGATACAGGAGCACGTAGGCAGCCTGCGTCTGCTCCCAGCGCAACAGGAACATCGGATTGAGCTCTGGAAGTCTGCTGCGCTCCACGACGGTGGCGGTCCGGTCCATGAACAGTCTCCTTGCGGCATGCGGGGCGGCAATGGACCGCCCCGCACGCGTCTTAGCGCACGTACACGTAGGCGGTGACCTCGAAGCCCAGGCGGATGTCGCAGAATGCGGGATCGACCCACTGCATGATGTTGCCTCCTTTCGTCGATTGGATTCGCAGCGGGCTGGTACTCGCTCCGCTGCACCAGGCCGTGCACTGGCACGTACCCGAAGTCACTATGCCTGTCCGAGCAACGAGTCGTTAGGCCGCAACTGCGCGATACCAGCTAGTGAAGGTACGTAATTCGTGCTGCGAAGTTTCATGATTCTCCATCCAAGCAGCATCGCGCACTACTTGTCTGAAGATGCATCAAAGACATCCGGTGCGCAGCAGAGTGCGCGCATACGCCGCCCGGTGCACCAGGTCTTGCGCGCGTCTACGGCCGCGGCTCGTGCCGGGACAGGCCATTCAGCAGCGTACGCGCCTGGGCCTGCAGGGCAAGATAGGTCTGTTCGTGCGTTCCGTCACGGGGCGTGACAGTGGCCAGTCGGCGCACCAATGAGAGCAAGCCATTGACTTCCCGGCGCAGATCCTCGATCTCGGCGAGGGCGCGCGCGTGGACCTCGACCTCCACCAGTTCCACCTTGCGGTCCTGACACACACCGATGCACTGCTGCGGACCCTCGATGCGGCCACAGCCGATGCACCGCCATACCTGGATTCTGCCCTCGCTGTCGTCGCGATCAGGAAGAAGCGTCATGGTGAATCTCCGGTTGGTCAGCCGCGACCCGTATGCGCGCCCGCGCCGCATCGCCTAGGACGCCTCGCCTCGCACATCGGGAGGACGACCCGATACGACACCATGTACAGGAGCAGTGCTGCCTTGCTTGATCCAGATTCAGGATTTCGCCCGCGACTTTGATGCACGCTTGCGGGCATCTCCCGTGCCCTGTTGGCACTCCCGCCCTGCCCGTTCCCTCATGCGACTGCTGCTGGTCAACCCGCGCTTTCCCGAGAGCTTCTGGAGCTTCCGCTTCGCGATGAACGAGATCGTTCCCGGCAAGCGCACGCTCAACCCGCCGCTGGGATTGGCCACGCTCGCCGCGCTGTGCCCGCCGCACTGGCAGGTGACGATCGTGGACGAGAACGTGGAATCGATCCCACTCGACCCGCAGGCAGATCTGATCGGGATATGCGGGATGGGCGTGCAGTTCCCCCGCCAGCGCGAACTGCTCGGATACTATCGGGACCGCGGCTACCGCGTGGTCGCGGGCGGCAGCTATGCCTCCCTGTGTCCCGAGAAGTACACGTCGCTGGCCGACACGACCATAGCCGGCGAAGCCGAGTACATCTGGCCCGCGTTCTGCCGCGATCTCGAGAACGGGACGCCGCAGCCCCTCTATCGCGAAACAGGCACGGTCGCACTCACCGACTCGCCCACGCCGCGTTTCGACCTGCTCAAACTGCATTTGTACAACACCGCCAGCATGCAATTCTCCCGTGGCTGCCCGTACCTGTGCGACTTCTGCGACATCATCGTCATGTTCGGACGGCGTCCGCGCACCAAGAGCGTCGAACAGATCGGACGCGAGCTCGACGCGCTGCGCGCCCAGGGAGCGCGTCAGGTGTTCTTCGTGGACGATAACCTCATCGGCAACCGCGCCCTGGCCAAGACGCTGCTGCGCTTCCTGGCGCAATACCAGGCGCGGCACGGTTACCGGTTCAGCTTCGGCACGGAAGCGTCGTTGAA
>CAZNBS010000069.1:14272-20797 GCA_964570955.1 uncultured Burkholderiales bacterium
GATGCAGCTCATGCGCGAGGCGCACTTCGGTTGGGTGTTCATCGGCATCGAGACCCCCGACGAAGCGGCGCTGAAGCTCACCCGCAAGATGCAGAACATGAGCACAGACATCCTGGGGTCGCTGCGCAGGATCTACGCGCACGGCATCGACGTGCTGGCCGGGTTCATCGTGGGCTTCGACACCGACACGCTGGAAACCTTCGAGCGCCAGCGCCGGTTCATCCTCGATTCCGGCATCCAGGCCGCCATGGTCGGCCTGCTCACCGCGCTGCCGCGCACGCCACTGTACGAGCGGCTGCAGCGAGAGGGACGCCTGATCGACCGGGCCGACGACACCGACAACACCCGCCCGGGGACCAACATCGTCCCCCTCAACATGGAGTATCACGCCATGGTCGACGCCTACCAGGCGCTGTATCGGGCGCTGCTCACCGACGCCGGCATTGCGCGGCGCATCCGCAACAAGATGCGCTGGCTGCGCGCGCCGGTCTACCGGGGCGAGTACACCGTGGGACAGCGCCTGTCCATCCTGGCGCACCTGCTGGTGCGCGGCATCCTGCCCGGCGGTCCGTCGCGCTGGATAGCGTTCCTGTCCACGCTGCCGCGTTCGCCCCGCCAGTTCCCGGCCGTGATCGCCGACTGGATCACCGGCCTGTCCATGCGGGAGTACGTGCGGCGCCGCTTCGACGCGACGGCTCGCGCACCGGCCTCGGTGCAACGCAGGATGCGCGGCCTGGTGCGCGCGCTCGCGCCCTATCGCAAAAACGGCGTCGGGCTGTGTGTGAAAGCCGATGCGCATCACGTCGAGATCTCGTTGTCCGAGGGTGTGGATCAGCGCTTGTTCACGCGTCTCGCGCCCCGTCTCGAGCGCGTGCTGCGCGACGGCCGGGCGACCCTGGCTCTGCGCGTCGACACGTTGCGAGCCCAGCACATACCGGCACTGCAGGCAATGCTCGCTCGCATCGCGCACCATGGCGATCGGGTGTGGGTGTCGGTGCCGGAATCCTGGCGCAGTCGGCTGCAGGTGGACTCCTCGGTGTTCCGTCTGGTTCTCTCGCCCACAGCACGGTGAAGGTTCTCGGGCCGGCCGCCTCAGCGGTCGCCCGTTCCTGAAGCGGCCGCCGACACCAGGAATGCGTCGGAAAAGCAGGCTTCCTCGGACAGTCCCTGCGCCAGGAAAGCCGGGCGCGCGGCCTCCACCATCTTCACCGAGCCGCACGTGTAGATCTCGAATCCCGACAGATCCGGATGATCGGACAGGATCGCCTCGTGCACGAGGCCGGTGCGGCCGCTCCAGCCGTGCTCGGACTCGGGCTCGGAGAGCACCGGCACGAAGCGGAAGTTCGGATGCGCCCTGGCCCAATCCTCCACCAGCTCGCGCTCGTAGAGGTCCTCGGCATGGCGCACCCCCCAGTACAGGATCATGCGGCGTGCGATGCCGGACCGGAATGCCTCCTGGAGCATGCTCTTGACCGGGGCGAAGCCGGTTGCACCGGCGACGAAGATCAGCGGCCTTGTACCGTCGCGCAGCTGGAACGCGCCGAACGGCCCTTCGATGTTCAGCCGATCCCCCACCCCGAGCGATTCGAACACGCGCGTGGTGAAGCGTCCGCCGGGGACCCGTCGCACATGCATCTCGATGTCGCCGCGTAAGCCGGGCGCGGTGGCGAACGAGAACGCGCGCCGCGCGCCGTCCTCGAGGATCACGTTGAAATACTGCCCAGCGCGGTAGCTCATGTCCGTCCCTGCGGGCAGGCGCAGATGCAGGATCATCACCTCGGGCGAGGCACGACGCATCGCGGCCACCGTCACCTCCAGCCGATGGATTCCGCGTGCCTCGCCCGCTGCCGCACCCTGCTCGATCTCGATCTCCAGGTCGGTGAGCGCCGTACACACGCACAGCAGCGCGAGCCCGCGCCGACGCTCGTCGTCGGACAGCACCCTCGTCTGATACGGCCCGTGGTGCACCTCACCATTGAGGATCGTGGCCTTGCACACGCCGCAACCGCCGTTTCGGCATTCGAATGGCATCGCCACCCCGACACGCAGGCCGGCTTCCAGCAGCGTCTCGTCCTGGCGCACCGTGATCTCGCGATTGCCGGGATGCACGGTCATGCGTACGCCCTGTCCGGCGCGGCGCGGCGGTAGCCAGGGCAGGACGAACAGCAGCGCAGTCGTGCCCAGCAGCAGCGCCCAGACCGCGTCACGCGACCAGGTATCCATGAGGGGCAAGGTCGCCAGCAGATACCAGTCGAGTCGCAGCGCCGTCGGCACGACCGACAGGTCCGCCGGCGCGTGACTCTGCACCGGGAGCGCGAGCGACAGCACGACCAGGGTCGCAAGCAGCGGCAGGGCAATGGGGCGCGGCGGACTGGTCGAGGCGCGCGGAACGCGCTGGATGTGGATCCACAGGAATAGCAGCAGGGTGAGCGGAACCCCGATGTGGATGAAGGTCAGCAGCGAGAACAGCCGATCGTTGACGCTGTCCTGATAGATGAAGTTGCGCACCAGCACGCCGCCGAACAACGGAAGCCGATCGAGCAATTCTGCCGTCGCCACCACCACGTACTGTGCCAACTCGTCCCACGGCAGCATGTAGCCATTGATGCCCGAGACGTAGGTCAGCCACAGCAGGAGCACGCCGCTGACCCAGGAGAACCACCGGAAGCCACGGTAGCGATCGAAGCTGAAATGCCGCAGCATGTGCAGGAGCATGGTCACCACCATGCCGTCCGAGGCATAGCGGTGCAGGCCGCGCACGATCGTCCCGATCCGATACTGCTCGTCGGTGATCCTGCGCACCGACTCGTAGGCGCCGCTCACGCTGGTGTCGAAGAAGACGAAGAGATAGAGTCCGCTGGCGGCGACGATCCAGAACAGGAAGAAGGCGATCTCGCCCAGGTGATAGAAGGGATTGAGCCGCTCGCCGAATGCGGCATTGAACCAAGCTTCGATCCGCATGAAGCAGGCTTGGCCGATCGCCTGAACTCGCCGCAGCAATCCGTCCACCTTTCGGGGTAAAGAACGGGCCGGACGAGGGTGTCCGGCCCGCAAATCTCCGCACTTGGCCGCATCGACGGGAGCATCGCCCGGTCCGCCGGACAATGTTGATTTCGAACGGCCACCGGCAGTGACGGAGAGCCCAGCAGGGAGACGTCGCGCATGCACCTCGATTGCGACGTCCGTGGTCACAATGTAGGGTCGATGCTCCCCCGCCGCCTTAACTCAGGTTAAAGGGGACGGCGCCCAGGCCAAAGGCCCGGGCCGGACGCCCATTCAACGGCGTCAGTGCACGCCCGTCCATCCGGGATGGTCGAAGTACTGCGGATACCGGTTCAGCGCCTGGATGACGCGTACAGCGCCTGCCCGTGCCTGCTGCAGATCGCCTTCTCGCATGTCGTCGGCACCGCCGATGATCTGCACGAGCAGAACGTGGAGGTTGGCATCCGCATCGGCAGGCAGTTTGCAGTTCGCGACGATGTGCGCAATCTGACTGTCGATGTGCCGTGCAAGTGCCTGGTAGGCGGCGGCCGTCTGCGTGCGGGCGTGTATGGCGGGATGGTCGGCCTGCAGCGCATCGCGCATGGCGATCATCGCCTCCCGCAACGGCGCGTCGGTAGCCCATTTCTTGCCGTGGTCGAGCTGCAGCGTCTGGGGCCCGCCTTCGTGGCCGTGGTCGTGGTCCTGCGCGCGCGCGCCGGAAACCGGCAGCGCGGCCAGTGCCGCAGCGAGGACGATCCATGCCGGCCTCGAGCCGGCGCGATGAAACCAGTTGCGCATGGGGACTCCTTGCGAACACGAGCGCGCGCCGCCCTCCACGTGATCGTGAAGCGACGGCATGCGCGGATCAGGTCATGCGGCGAAGCGCGGTGCGGCTCAGTCGGTCCCGCGCGTGAACAGGTAGTTGTTGTCGGCGTGTGGAATGTGGCACACGAAACAGGCCTGACCGCCGTCCTTCACCACCTTCTGTGCCGGGTCCCCGCCTTTGAACGCCTGGAATCCCCATCCGCCTGTTTCCGCATAGCGCTGCGCGTCGTACACCATCACTGCCACGACCTTGCGCTCACCCTGGCTCATGCTGTGGTTGTCGTCCTCGACGTACTTGAAGCGGTCGACCACGAAGGTCGCGCCCGGCTGGAACTTGCCGGCACGCAACCCCTCCAGCGCCGCATCGTTGGCATAGACGTGCTGAATGCCCACGTTGCCTTCAGGCTGATGGCCACTGCGGTTGACCGTCGAATGATGATGGAACCAGCTGCGGTAGCCATCGGGGAAGGCGATGTCGCTGGTGTCCTGCGCCGCGAAGACGACGCCGGCAGCGCAGGCCGCCGTGAACACAGCGAGTACCGACTTTGTGATCGACATGAAGGGGATCTCCTCTGATTGATTGCATTGCGTACGGGACGGGCACTGTCCGGCTCATAGCCCGCAGCCCTGCTGCCAGTGTGATCCGTCCGCGCGCGTGACCGCATACGGAAAAACATGATTCTCGCCTACGCGAAATCCCCTTTCTTGCGGAGTCCCATCGCCCGATCCTTGCGCCACGCACGCCGACGCTCAGTGACTCGTTCCACTCGAGCGCGTGATCCTGTTGTAGACGTTGTACTTCCCCAGCGGCTTTCGCATCGGCACGCGCTTCACCTCCTCGAGCGTGCTGGCATCGTAGACGATCAGCGCGCCATCCATTTCCCACACGCTCACGAGCGCGAACCGGCCGTCGCGCGTGAACTCCACGTGGGCAGCGGTCTTGCCCGGCTCCGGCGTCAGCGTCCGGACAACCTCCAGGGTCTGCTTGTCGATCAACTGCAGGCTGTCCTTGCGCGGGCTGTTGAACGCATCCACCCACGCGTAACGGCTGTTTTCGTGGCTGCGCAAGAACAAACCTGCTCCGGCCGTGGGGATTTGCTCGAGCAGCCGCCAACTCGTCATGTCGATCACGCTGACCACGGCCTGCGTGAGGTTTGGCGTGGCCATGACCGGGCGCCCGAGGTATTCCCACGAGATGCCCGACCCCAGATGCGGCAGGCCGGGCAGCGGCAGGTCCGCGATCCGGCGCCGCACGTCCAGATTGACCACCTGTCCGGCGGCGCCCTCGCGCCCGGCCCCGATCACGTACGCGTAACCGGGCGCGAAGAAGAAGTCGTCGAGAATCCGTTCGAGTCGGCTGCGACGCGGGGTGAACTGACCGGGCGAGGCGATCCCCTCGCCGAACTGATAGTCATGCACCATTCCCTCGTACACCGGCTCTGAATTCGGGTCGTGACTGATCTCCCACAGCTCCGGGACATCCTTCAGCGCCGCGACGAAGCTGCGGCGCGAACCCGCGTCGTAGATCGCGCTCACCCGGGAGGACTTGCCGTCCCTGGCCCTCGCCTCGAGCACGCGCACCACCGAGAGATCGCGCGCATCCAGGATCACCAGCGTGTGCGGCAGGTAGTTGGCCACCGCCACGAAGCGCCCGTCGGATGAGACCGCCGCATTGCGCGTGTTGATTCCGGCACGCACCTCCGCGACCATCTCGAGGTTCCACAAGTCGTATTTGCTGATCCATCCATCGCGCGACGCGAAATAGACGTAGCGTCCATCGGGCGAGAACTTGGGCTCGTCCTGCAGCGCAAACCGGGAGGCGAACCGTGTGATCGGTTCGAACCGTTCGCCATCCAGGATGGTGACGTGGTGATCCCCTGTCTCGACCACGACGAACAGATTGAGCGGATCGGCGGCAAACACCGGGCGCGCCGGTAGATTCCGGGCATCCGATCGCACCACACGAGAGGCCTCGATGTGCGCGCCGTTCCACACCGGCATCGCGTCGAGTGCACGATACGCGAGCGCAGTGAGTGCCTCGATCTGCGCTGCCGACAGCGTGCCCGCGAATGCCGGCATCTGCGTGCCTTGACGGCCATTGGCAATCACTTCCAGCGCCGCGGCGCGCGACAGCCGTCCGAGGTTCTCCGGCAGCAGCGCCGGCCCCGACCCGCCCAGCCGGTCGGCGCCATGGCAGGTCGCGCAGTGCTGCGCGTACAGATCCTCGCTGTGTCCCGCCCATACGTCCGCGGCGAGGCTGGCTGCCGCACCCGTCACCCCGAGGCAGAACCATGCAACGGTACGCATCGCGCGCCTGCGCCGAGACGGCCTTGCGACCTCGTCGCTTCGCGAGCGTTCGCGGCTCATGGCGGTACCGCACTCATCGGGCGCAGCCGCCCCTTCGGCCCTGTCACGCCGTAGTGATGCTCGATCAGATGACGCAACTCGAGATGGCGGGCGGGCGTGGATCTGCCCTGACCGTTCCACGCCCGTTGACCGCCGCCGGCCGGATGGGCCGACACGAAACCACCCATCGACGCGAAGAAAACGGCGGATGCAACGTTCCCCTTGGAGGAGAACCGTGCAGGTTGAATCGCATCCGCAACTGGAGCCTGTCCGTCCAACTCGTCGCGCGGCGCCCCCGCGCGAGCGGGGGCCGCGCCCGTTGCGCGGTATATGTGGGGGGGGGGGGGGGGGGCGTTTTAAATTACCCTGGGG
>CAZNBS010000070.1:0-20662 GCA_964570955.1 uncultured Burkholderiales bacterium
GGCTTCGTGATCGACGTGCACGCGCACGAGCCCGACACGATCTACGTGGTGCCGATCAAGAGCGATTCCGAGCACTTCCCGCCCGACGGCAGGCTGCGCGTGTATCGCAGCCGCAGCGGCGGCAACGAGTGGGAGGCGCTCACCGCGGGTCTGCCGCAGCGCGACTGCTACGTGAACGTGTTGCGCGACGCGATGGCGGTGGATCGCCTCGATCCCTGCGGCGTGTATTTCGGCACCACGGGAGGTCAGGTGTATGGATCGTCGGACGCGGGCGACAACTGGACGGCGATCGTGCGCGACCTGCCGCCGGTGCTGTCCGTGGAAGTGCAGACCCTGTCGTGATCCGCGTACTGCTGCCTGCACACCTGCGCACGCTGGCGCGGGTCGAGGGTGAGGTGTGCGTCGAATCCGGTGAATGCACGAGCATCGCCCAGGTGCTCGACGCACTGGAGACGCGCTATCCGATGCTGCTGGGCACGATCCGTCCGCACGGCACGCCGCAGCGGCGTCCGCTCATCCGCTTCTTCGCCTGCGAGCGCGACCTGTCGCACGAGCCCATGGACCGACCGTTGCCCCGCGAAGTGCTGGACGGAAAGGAGCCGTTGCTGATCGTAGGGGCGATCGCCGGCGGGTGAATCGAATCAATCGAGGAGAGCATGACATGAAGGTGGAAGCGTATTTGGGGTTCAACGGCCGCTGCGAGGAGGCGGTGCGGTTCTACGAGCGCGCGCTCGGCGCGAAGGTGGAGATGATGATGCGGTACCGTGAAGCGCCCGATCCGGCGCCGCCGGGCATGCTGCCGCCGGGTTCGGAAGAGAAGATCATGCATTGCAGCTTCCGCATCGGCGAAACGACGATCATGGCAACGGATGACATGCGTTCCCAGGGCGCGCGCTTGGAGGGATTCTCGCTGGCCATCACGCTGATGGCGGAGGCGGACGCCGACCGCGTGTTCAATGCCTTGGCCGATGGCGGGAAAGTGATCATGCCGCTCGGGAAGACGTTCTGGTCGCCGCGATTCGGCATGCTGCAGGATCGATTCGGGGTGTCCTGGATGGTCAATGTGACGGCCGACCAAGGATGACGAGGAGGAACGCATGCGGTTCATGATGCTGATGATTCCAAAGGGCTACGAGAAAGCGCAGCCCGGCACGATGCCGGAGCCCGCGGCAGTCGAGGCGATGATGAAGTATAACGAGGCGTTGCACGAGGCGGGCGTGCTGCGGGGCCTGGAAGGCTTGCATCCCCCCTCCATGGGTGCGCGCGTCAGCTTCGAGGGCGGAACGCCGATGGTCACCGATGGTCCGTTCATCGAGGCTCGGGAAGTCCTCGGCGGCTACTGGATGATCGAGGTGGGCTCCAAGGCCGAGGCGATCGAGTGGGCGAAGCGCTGCCCGGCCTCGGACAACGAGATCATCGAGATCCGCCAGGTCCAGGCGTTCGACGACTTCCCGCCGGAGGTGCAGAAGGCTGCCGAGGGCTTCAAGCAAATGCAGGAGGAAGCAGGGCGCTGACGCGTTGCCGCCCCGCTCGCTGCCGCGGCCCGTGAGCCGTGGAGCCGAGTGCGGGCGCGCCCGCGTGAATCGGGCAACGGCTAGGCTGCCTGCGTCTTCATCCCGGCGAGGTACTCGTCGAGTTCGGCAAGCTGCCGCCGGATCTCGCGCTGCCCGATCTCCGCATGGCGGATGATCTCGTCGGCGGCGGTGCGGATCGTGTTGCAGCGGGTTCGCACGATGTCGAACTTGTCGCACTGCTTCTCGATGGCGCGCACCGCTGCGTCCATGCCGGCAAGTTCGGTGGTGCGCCCCTGCGCCTGCACGCCGGCGCGTACGCACAGCGCCCTCGCGACCGTCAGGCCCGCGCGCAGCATGACGTCGGTCGCTTCGTCCTCGGCATCCCAGATCACGACGATGTCGTTCCCGTGGCGGGCGAACTCGCTCAGGCCCGCCGGGGCGGTGCGGCGCGAGTGCACGAACAGGGCAACCTCCGCACCGCGGTTCTTGCGCGCGATCTCCGACTCCTCCAGGGTCGCCTTGAGGGTGTAGGAGGCGTCCTCCTTGAATTCGACGACGACCTTGGCGCCGGCCGCCATGCAGTCGGCGCCAAGGGTGACGAGACAGTCGCCGGTCTTGCAGCGGGCAATGATCCCCGTGGTGTCACCCACGTCGTCGGCCACGTCGCCGGCCTGCCCGCACAGATGCTGTACGAGGCGGAATCCCTCGTCCTGGAAGGAGCGTCCGTGCAGCGTCGAGCGCGCGGCCTCCTCCTTGCGCACGCGCATGCTGGACAGGGCCTCCTGCACTTGCGCCTGGAATGCGTCGTTGCGCTGCTGCTGGGTGTCCAGCACGGCCAGCAGTTCGCGCTTGAGGCGGGCGAGCGCGGAATTGTCGGCGTCCAGCGAGAACTCGCTGCTGATCTGCCTCTGTGCCAGCTCCACGCGGCGGATCAGGCGGCTCAGCGCGGAATCGTCCTTGTCCAGCGAGAACTCGCCGACCACGGTTTCGAGCTGGCGGGCGAGATCGCCGGTCAGCTCGCCGTGGCGGGCCTGGAGCTCGCGCACCAGACGCGTGAGCGCGCTGTCCGGGTGGTCGAGCGAGAACTCGCGCAGGATCTGGCTGCTCTGCCCGGACAGCGCAGTCTCCAGGCTCTGCCGCATGCCGGCGAGGAATCGATTGGACTCGTCGGGCGTGAGCACCTGCAGCAGCGGACTGCCCTCGCCGATGAACTCGGTGAGCACGTCGGTGATCGCGCGCTGGTTGTTCTCGATCTGCACGCGCATCACACGCTCGAGTTCGCCGTCCTGCTTCACCAGGCGTTCCACGCGTTCGCTGAAACGCCCATCGCCGGGATCGAAATAGGCCTTGAGCGTGCCCTGCAGCAGCGCCTCGGTCTGTGCGCGATAGTCGGCGAGCGTGCCGGCGAGGGCGGCGATGACGCGCTCGCCCTCGTTGCGCACGGTCTCGCCGTCGATGCGCCCCTGCGCCTGCCGCATCGCGATGATGCCGATGCGCAGCGCCTGGCGCGCGAAGTCGTTGCGCGTGCGGCCCTCGGGCAGGGAGGCGAGCGCGGCCACGCATTCGGGTTCAGTCACGTCCAGGTCCAGACGCAGCGCGGCTGCGTCGGGGCGGTCGATGGAAGCGGCGGCAAGGTCGTTGAGATGCATGCTGTACGGCGAGTCGGAAGCAGAGGTCGACGGAGTATACGCAGCGCCTGGCTCATGGCATGAGCCAGCGCTGGCGCCCGTGCCCGGTTGCACGGGCGCTTATCATTTGCTACATTTCGTGTAGCACTAAGTAACCAATGCCATGGAAGCCATCGCTCCCCAACTCCCGGCGCCGGTCGATGTCAGGACGCGCGAGACGCGCGAGCGCTTGGCGCGCCTGGTCACCCGGCTGTTCGACCTGTGGCAGGTGTCGGTGGCGGAGCAGGCGGCACTGCTCGGCCTGTCCGCCGACAACCGCTCGACGCTCGCGCGCTACCGCAAGGGCGACCCGCTGGCCGACAGCCGGGATCTGCTCGACCGGGTCGGTCACCTGCTCGGCATCCACAAGTCCCTGCGCATCCTGTTTCCGCACGACCGGGACCTCGCCTACCGCTGGATGACGACGCCGAACCGGCGCTTCGGATCGCGGCCGGTGGACGTCGTCGTCCAGCGCGGCTTCGAGGGTCTGCTGGCGCTGCGGCGCTATCTCGATTTCGAGCGCGGCACCTGATGCTGCCCGACCTGGTCGATACCAACGTCGCCTGGGCCGGCGATCTGGCGCGCAACATCAAGACCATCCGCGCCTCGCAGGACCTGTTCGACGACCTCTCGGCCGATCCGAAGGACTGGGCGGCGGCCATCACCGCCGAGGCGGAAGAACGCATTCCCACGGCCGCCTCGGTCATCACGCGCCCGTTCGACTACGGCACGGTGATCAGCTATTCCTTCGATCCGGCGCACTGGCAGGAGACCCGCTTCGGCGACGGCAGTCGATACGGTGTCTGGTACGGCTCCACCGACGCCGTCACCACGGTGTACGAGACGCTCTTCCACTGGCACCGTTTCCTGATGGACAGCTTCGCCGGCGAGGAGCGCGAGATCGTCGGCGAGCGTCGCGTTTGCGATGTGCGCTGCGAGGCGCTGCTGATCGACCTGCGCGGCAAGGAACGACGCTACCCGGATCTCGTTCATCGGGGCAGCTACGCCTTCACCCAGCGCCTGGGGGCGTTCCTGCACGGCCAGGGCAGCAACGGCGTGCTGGTGCGCTCGGCGCGCTGCAAGGGCGTCAACGGCGCCATCTTCCGGCGCGAACGGCTGTCCGACGTGCGCGAGCGCATGCTCCTGACGTATCGCTGCAGTCCGGCCGGCGACACGTGCACGGTGGAGCGCGAACCCGGGCGCATATGGATGAGGGTGCGCCCGAGCACGCTCTACTGAGGGCGTTAGAATCTCGGGCTCGTCTCCGGAGAACGCCGATGAACGCGCCCCAGCAACCCCCCCGCCTGACCAGCCTCGCCCACGGGGGCGGATGCGGCTGCAAGATCGCGCCCGGCGTGCTGCAGCAGATCGTCGCACGCGGTGCGGGCGGCATGCTGCCGCCCGGGCTGCTGGTCGGCATCGAGACCAGCGACGACGCGGCGGTCTATCGCATCAACGAATCGCAGGCCATCGTGGCCACCACCGACTTCTTCATGCCGGTGGTGGACGACCCGTTCGACTTCGGCGCGATCGCCGCGACCAATGCAATCTCCGACGTGTACGCAATGGGCGGCACACCCCTGTTCGCCCTGGCGCTGGTGGGGATGCCGATCGACAAGCTGCCGGTGGAGACGATCCGCCTCATCCTCGAGGGCGGCGAGTCCGTGTGCCGTCAGGCCGGCATTCCCGTCGCCGGCGGCCACAGCATCGACTCGGTCGAGCCGATCTACGGCCTGGTGGCCATCGGCCTGGTCGACCCGAGGCATCTCAAACGCAACGCCGAGGCGCGCGCCGGGGACGTGCTGATTCTGGGCAAGGGCCTGGGGGTCGGCATGTACAGTGCGGCGCTGAAGAAGGATCGGCTCGATCCGGAGCGCTATCGGGCGATGGTGGCGAGCACCACGCAGCTGAATACGCCCGGCATCGAGCTGGGGCGGATGCAGGGCGTGCATGCCCTGACCGACGTCACCGGCTTCGGACTGCTCGGTCACCTGCTGGAGATCTGCCGGGGTTCCGCCCTTTGCGCGCGCATCGAATGGGAGCGTGTTCCGCTGCTGCCCGGTGCGTTGGAGTTCGCGCGGGCGGGCCTGCGCACCGGCGCCTCGGTGCGCAACTGGGCTTCGTATGGCGTGCAGGTCGATCTCGGGGGACACGGCGACGCCCAGCGCGATCTGCTCACCGATCCGCAGACAAGCGGCGGGCTGCTGGTCAGCTGCGCACCCGAGGCCGTGGAGGAGGTGCTCGCCCTGTTTCGCGCGCAAGGATTCGAGCGCGCCGCCGTGATCGGCGAGATGCGAACCGGCGATGCGCGCGTGGAAGTGCGCTGAACGCCACAACGACAAAGGGTGCGACCCATGACACACAAGGTCTTCGACAACATTCTCGGTACCATCGGCGACACGCCGATGGTACGGCTCAATCGCATCGTGCGCGACATCCCCGCCACGGTGTACGCCAAGGTCGAGACCTTCAACCCGGGCAACAGCATCAAGGACCGGATGGCGCTGCGCATGATCGAGGACGCCGAGCGCAGCGGTGCCTTGAAGCCCGGCGGCACCATCATCGAGGGCACCAGCGGCAACACCGGCATGGGCCTGGCGATCGCGGCCATCGTGAAGGGCTACCGATGCATCTTCACGACCACCGACAAGCAGTCCAAGGAGAAGGTCGACGCCTTGCGCGCCTTCGGGGCGGAGGTGATCGTGTGCCCCACCGACGTGGATCCCGAGGATCCGCGCTCCTACTACTCGGTGTCCTCGCGGCTGGTGAAGGAGACGCCCAATTCCTGGAAGGCCAACCAGTACGACAACCTCAGCAATTCGCACGCGCACTACGAGACCACGGGACCGGAGATCTGGGCGCAGACCGGCGGCCGCATCGATCACCTCGTCGTCGGCGTGGGCACCGGCGGAACGATCTGCGGCACCGGGCGCTTCCTGAAAGAGAAGAAGCCGTCGGTGAAGGTGTGGGGGATCGACACCTACGGCTCGGTGTTCAAGAAGTACAAGGAGACCGGAATCTTCGACAAGGAGGAGATCTACCCGTACGTCACCGAAGGCATCGGCGAGGACTTCCTGCCCAAGAACGTCGACTTCTCCATCGTCGATCACTTCGAGAAGGTGACCGACCGCGATGCCGCGATTTACACCCGCGAGATCGTCAAGCAGGAAGGCATCTGGGTGGGCAATTCGGCCGGCTCCGCGATCGCCGGCATGATGCAGCTCAAGGACCGGTTCAAGTCCGGGGAGACGGTGGTCGTGATCTTCCACGATCACGGCACTCGCTACGTGGGCAAGATGTTCAATCCCGACTGGATGCGCATGATGGGCTACGACGACGTGGCCGGATCGACCGCGCGGGACCTGGTGCGCAACAAGGAGGTGGCCGATCTGGTCGGCGTCGAGGTGAGCGACACGGTCGGCCATGCCGTCCAGGTGATGAGCCGGCACAACTTCTCGCAGATCCCCGTGACGCAGGACAAGCGTGTGGTCGGCTCGCTCGCCGAGACGCAGGCTTACGCCGCGCTGGTGCAGGATCCGAAGCTGCGCGACGAGCCGGTGAAGTCGATCATGCAGAAGGCGTACCGCTTCGTCGACATCGACACCCCGGTGCAGCTGCTCGCGCCGATGATCACGCCCGAGCACCCGGCCGTGCTGGTGCGCGATTTCAAGGCGGGTAAGACCTACATCCTCACGGGATACGACGTGCTCAAGGCGATCTGACGAAAGTAGAAAGTAGGGGACAGACCACGTTTTCTCGAAAGGACCGAAAGTAGGGGACAGACCACGTTTTCTGCGAAAGCGAAAGGAGGGGACAGACCACGTTTCTGGCCCGGCTTCGCGGCACGATAGGCGATCAGCTTATTCGCCCGTTGGGAAAGTAGGGGACAGACCACGTTTTCTGGCCCGACGAAAGCGTTTCTGGCCCGGCTTCGCGGCACGATAGGCGATCAGCTTATCCCGCCCGGACCGGCACGGAATTGGAGGAGCCAAGCACGGCAGCTTTCCTGTATGCTAACGGCATGCGTCGCTTTTGCCTCCACGCACCATGCCCCGCCGCGCCCGCCTGAGCGTACCGGGCATTCCCTGGCACATCATCCAGCGCGGCAATAACCGCTCGGTGTGCTTCCATGCCGAGGCGGACTACCGTCGGTATCTGGATGAGCTGTCCGGCCTGGCGGTCCGGTTCGATTGCCGAGTTCACGCATACGTCCTGATGACCAACCACGTCCATCTGCTGCTCACGCCCGGCAAGGTCGACAGCGCCGCGCTGTTGATGAAGCACCTCGGACAGCGCTACGTGCAGTACGTCAACCGCACCTATCGGCGCAGCGGAACGCTGTGGGAGGGCCGATTCAGATCCTGCCTGACGCAGTCGGAAGACTACGTCCTGGCCTGCTACCGTTACATCGAACTCAACCCGGTGCGCGCCGGCATGGTGCGGCACCCACGCGACTATCGCTGGTCGAGCTTCCATGTGAATGGCGATGGGAGGTCCGATGTGCTCGTCAGTCCCCACGAGCGATACCTCGCGCTCGGGCAGATGGCCGAGAGCCGGCGGGAGGCGTACCGGCAATTGTTACGCGCGCGCATGGATGACGAGATGCTGACGCAGATTCGTGGCGCCACCAACGGCAACTATGTCCTGGGCGGGAAGCGCTTCGAAGCGGAGATCGCGAGGATTCTGAAGCGCCGGGTGACGCGAGGTAAGGCCGGTCGGCCGCGTGCGGACCAAGACGAACAACAAGAGCAGGAACGCTTGTTGGCGTAGTTCGCGTCTAAGGGGGTCGCATCATCGCGAGTCGCTCCAAAAACGTGGTCTGTCCCCTCGTCGCCCTCGCTCGTCGCGCGAAAACGTGGTCTGTCCCCTCGTCGCTCGCAGGAGCGCTTGTTGGCGTAGTTCGCGTCTAAGGGTGGCGCATCATCGCGAGTCGCCCCAAAAACGTGGTCTGTCCCCTCGTCGCTCCCTCGTCGCTCGCAGCGACGACGAGCGGCGTAGATTGTCCCGCCTAGCTTCGCAGCCGCTGCGCAGCCTGCGCCATCGCCGCCAACTTCTTCTCGGCCACCTGGGCCGAGGTTACCGGATTGTCCGCAAACGTCGCGAACCCGCAGTCGGGTACGAGCAGCACGCGATCGCTGCCGAACAGGTCGATCGCTTCGCGCACCTTGGCCACGATCTCGTCGGGGGTCTCGACTCGCGCGTGCTTCTGGTTGACCACGCCCACACCGACACGCTGGTCCTCCCGCAATCCGCGCAGGATCTGCATCTCGCCCGCGCGCGGCGTGCACAGTTCCAAAAACAGCGTGCCGACATCGAGTGCGCTGAGCGTCGGCAGCAGCGGCGCGTAGCTGCCCGCCAGGCACGCGCTCTCGTCCACCGTCCAGTTGCCGCGGCACATGTGCAGGCCGATGCGCGCGCGCGGGAAACCGGCGGCGACGGCGTTGATCAGTTCCCGCGCGAAGCCGAGCTCTTGCTGCGCATCGCCCTTCTCGGAGAGCGCGCCGCACATGAAGCTGCGCTGATTCTTCGCGCCCGTGAAGACAACCTCGGAGAGCACCGGCTCATCGAACTGCACCAGCGACACGCCGGCGGCGAGCAGATCGGCCAGTTCCTCGCGCAGGACGCGCACGATGTCGAGCGCAATGTGCTCTCGGGATCGATAGGTGTTGTCGGAGATGCACTCCATCCACATGGTGCGCGCCAGCAGATACGGACCGGGCAGGGCGACCTTCACCGGACGCGCGCTCAGTCCCTGCACGAAGCGAGCCTCGTGCGCGGCGATCGGGCGGCTGCGTCCCAGCGGGCCGAACACGGCCGGATGACGCACGTCCGCCGCCGGGACGTCGAGCGCACGCAGCTCCTGCTCGAAGTGCTCCGGGTCGTCGACCAGCGGCAGCAGGTCAGTCAACGGAATGAGCTGGCAGTTGTCGAGTCGACCGGCCACGAAGCTCGCGTAGCTGTCGCGGCGCTGCTCGCCGTCGGTGAGCACGTCCACGCCCGCACGCAGCTGCGCCTCGACCGCGAGGCGCACGGCGTCGTCGGCGGTTGCCTGGAAGTCCTCCTCGGACAGGCGGCCCTCCAGATGCTCGTGCATGGCCTGCAGCATCCAGCGCGGCCGCGGCCAGCTGCCGATGCCCATCACCGACAGCGGCGCGATCTCAGCCGCCGGCGCAGGCGTGGGCAATCGGTCCGGAATCGAAACCGCCACCGTCGCGCGGTCCGCTTCGAAGCGCACCCGGGGCGTGGCGCGCATGGACGCGCGCTCGCTGAGCGCACCCTTGCACACGAGGAAGGACATGCCGACCCCTGCCGGCGCCTGGGATACGAACTCGTTGCCGGTCAGCCGGCACCACGCCGGCAGGTCCTCGCGCACGGAGATCTCGGTGGAGAGGATCTCCAGCAGGCCGCCGCGCGGCAGCGGATCGATGTGCTTGCGGATCAGCAGCAGCAGGCCGCTGCCGCAGTCGAGATCGCCGCCGTCGAAGCTGACGTCGGGTGTGTGCGGATGCGGATCGGGCATGATGACGGCCGGGGCGCGCACAGTGTGTGCGCCATCCGGCGCAGCGGGGATCAATAGCTGATGCAGGGAGTGCCGTCGGCGAGGAACTCGACCAGCTTGGCACCGCCCACGATGGTCGCGCCCTCGATCAGTGCCGCCTCCTCCAGCTTGCGCTTCTTGAAGCAGGGCGAGCAGACGTAGATCTTGCCGCCCGCCTTCACGAAGTTGTCCATCAACTCCTTCAGCGGCGCGAAGCCCTCCTCGTGGATGGCGTCGGCAAAGCCCTTCTGCGACAGGCGAACGCCCTCGATGCTCAGGAATACGAGCGTGTCCTGGGCCGATGCGACGGCCGCATTGGCGATGACGAACGCCACCGTCGCCTTGTCGGTATTGTCCTTCGAGCAGGTGAGATTGACGCAGAATTTGCCGGTGCCGGCCATGTGCAGCTCCGTTGAGGTGTGGGGCGCCCGCCGCGTTCAGCGGCCGGTGCGCCGGATGAAGTAGAGGTGATTACCGGGGTCGTGTGCCACGAGCGTCTCGCCGGTCATCCGGCACCACGCGGGCAGATCCTCGGCGGCACCGGAATCGGTGGCGCGGACGCGGATCACCTGGTCCGGCTGCATCGCCTTCAGGAGGAAGCGCAGGCGGATGACCAGGTCCCCGCAACCGAGGTCACCCGCATCCCACTGCGTGTCGAAATCCGGGAACGTCCCTTCCGCCGACTGCTGCAATCGCTCGCGTGCTCCAGTCCGATGATAGCAAATGGCTTGGGCAGGATCGGGCTAAGTGCCCGCTTTGACGAAGGTGAGCACGGTGTTGCCGTCCTCGCTCTGCAGTTGCAGGGCATTGCCGGACAGGATCGCGCGGGTGGTCTTGGGAATGCCGCTCAGGTAGGCGCGTTCCTTTTCCATCAGTTCCGGCGGCCCGGCCTTGCGCGTGGCGGCCAGCCCCGGGGACCAGGTCAGCCGCCCCTTGTCATCGAAGCTGTAGCGGCCGCTGAAGTTGTTGACCGCGGCATAGCCGCCGGCCTGGCCGTCGGCCGCGAAGACCAGGCTCATGTCGCCGTCGGTGTGCATGATGACGCGCGTGCCCTCGACCGTGATGGTCTTGAGCTGCCACTCCACGCCGTGCAGGCGCCCGGCAGTCCCGCTATCGATGAGCACCGGACCGCGATCTCCACCCATGCTCCCGCACGCTCCCAGGATGATCAGCGCAAGTGCGCCGATCCAACGCCACATCGTCATTCGTCGATCCGTCCCGTTTAGAGTGCCGGGCAGTGCCGGCTGTCTTGACCGGAGCAGAGATTAGCCGAGGTGCGGGTTGCTGCCAAGCGCGCCGGCGAGCTGCGTCATCGCCGCGCGGCCGGTCAGCGTCGCCGCGAGGGAAGCGTAGAGCGCGACGCGTGCGCCGCCTGTCAGCACCTCATCATAGGCGGGGCGCGCATGTGGCGGAAGCACGTGCATGTCCACCGCGTACGCAGTGCTCGCCATCGCCAGGCCGCGCGCGAGCACATCCAGCGGCTGACGGTAGGGACGGACTCTCGCCCACGTCTCGGCGACGCAGGCCCAGGCAAGGCAGCCCACGAAGTTCAGGGCGAGCCCGGTCAGTGTCCGCTCGGCTCCGTCCTGACGACGCGCCGCCCGCGTGCCGTCGGTCATGTGCGCGATGGCATGGGGCAGCGCAGCCGCCGGCTTGCCCCGGCGCCGCGCGAGACACATGCCGAGCCCGGTCGCAGTTGCCGAGGCCATCGTCGCCGTGACGACGGCATCGCGAAGCAGGCTGCGGGCGGGATGGGGGCGCATGACGGCCTGCGCTCGGCAACCGCCGTGCCGCGCGCCAGGGAATCTTGCTTGCTCGCAGCGTGGAGTCGAATGGAACACGATCGAATCCAATGCAAGTGCTGGTGTGCGGGGCGAACGGTTTCATCGGTGCCGCGGTCTGCGAGGCGCTGGTGCGCGCGGGGCATCGGGTCCGCCGTGGCGTGCGCACGCTCAGCGGCCGCGCGGATGAGGTGCGCGTGGACTTCGCGCAGGATCAGCACGTCGAGGCATGGTTGCCGCGTCTGGTAGGCGTGGACGCAGTGGTCAACGCCGTAGGCACCCTGTCCAGTCTGCAGCTGCGCGCGGTTCACAGCCTCACACCGAGCGCGTTGTTCGCCGCCTGCGCGCGCAGTGGCGTGGCGCGTGTGGTGCAGATCTCGGCGCTCGGGGCCGCGGCGGATGCGCCGACGCCATTCCTGCGCACCAAGCATGAAGCCGATCTGGCGCTGACCGCGTCAGCGCTGGACTGGATGGTGCTTCGTCCTTCGCTGGTCGCCGGACGTGACGGTGCCAGCAGCCGCTGGTTTCGCAGCCTTGCCGCCCTGCCTGTCGTCCCGCTTCCCGGCATGGGGCGCCAGACGCTGCAGCCCGTGGCGCTGAGCGATCTGGTCGAGGCGGTGCTACGGGCGCTCGCCTGCAGGCCCGCGCGGCGGGTGGTGGAGGTGGTCGGTCCCGCATCGATGTGCTACCGGCAGATGCTTGCGCAGTATCGCGCGTTGCTCGGGCTTGGCGCCCCGGCCTGGATGCCGGTGCCGATGCCGCTGGTGCACGCGCTCGTGCGGGTAACCCAGCCGTTCGGTGTGCGCCTGGCGAGCACCGATGCCCTGCGCATGCTCCAAGCGGGCAGTGCTGCGCCCGGTGCAGCCCTGGAAGCGTTGCTGGAACGGCCGGCGCGGCACTTCACCGCCGACCTCGAATGCGCGGATGCGAGCGATCTGCGTGCCGCCGCCGCCCTGGGGTGGGGCGAACCGCTGCTGCGCGGCGCGCTGGCCATCCTGTGGCTGGTGACCGCCTGGGTCTCACTGTTCGTCTTTCCCGTGTGGGACAGCTTCAGGATGCTGGCGCGGGTGGGCGTGCCGGCGTGGAGCGCGCCGGTGCTGCTGGTGGGCGCCTCCGCAGTCGATGCCGTGCTCGGCGTGCTCACGCTCCTGCGCCCGTCGCGTGCCCTGTGGTGGACACAACTCGCGTTGATCGTGTTCTACAGCGCAATCATCGCGTGGCGGCTGCCCGAGATGTGGGCCCATCCGTTCGGTCCGCTGCTCAAGAACGTACCGATCGTTGCCATCCTGCTCGTGCTGCTGGCGCTGACGCCGTCGCGGAGGCGAAAGTGATCTCGGCCTACCTGGTGGTCAAGACGATCCACATCCTGTCCTCGGTGCTGCTGGTCGGAACAGGATTCGGCACCGCCTTCTACCTGTACTTCGCCAACCGTAGCGGCAGTCTCGAGGCGCAGGCCGTGGTGTCGCGCTACGTGGTCCTGGCGGACTGGCTGTTCACGACGCCGGCAATGATCGTGCAGCCGCTGACCGGCGTCGTGCTGGCGCACTGGGCAGGCTGGCCACTCACCACCCCGTGGCTGTTCTGGTCCATCGTGCTGTACGTGTTGGCCGGCGCGTGCTGGCTGCCGGTCGTGTGGGTGCAGATCCAACTCAGGCGCATGGCCAATGACGCGCTGGTGCGCCGGGAAGCCCTGCCGGCCCGCTATTGGCGCTTCGCGCGCCGCTGGGAACTGCTCGGCTATCCGGCGTTCGTGGCGATGCTGGCGATCTACTTCTTGATGGTCCTGAAACCGTCGTGAGTCCTGTGCGTTCTACCTGACGGGCGATGCTGCGAGCGCGCTGCGGCCGCTGCGGCTCCATGCCAGCCATGCCAGGGCCAATGCGGTCGTGCACAACAGCGGCAGCGCGGTGTAGTTGAGCCAGTTCCAGCCCAGACGGACCAGCACGCTGCCCGACACCGCGCTGGATGCGCCCATCACGAGAAACACCGCGACGTCGTTCACGCCTTGCGCACGTGCCTTCTCCGCAGGCGTATAGGCGTACGTGAGCAGCGCCGTCGCGCCGACGAACAGTGCGCACCATCCGATGCCGAGCAGCAGGCCCGACAGCCAGAAGTGTGCGGCCGTCTGCCCGCTCACCGCGGCGCCGAGGCAGATGAAGTAGGTGACGACGCCCGCCATCATGACGCGCAGCGGGCCGAAGCGCTGCACGATGCCGCCCATCACGAGGGCCGGCGCATACATGCCGACCACGTGCCACTGGATGACCATTGCGGCCGACGCGTAGGGAAGTCCGCAGATCTGCATCGCGAGCGGCGTCGCGCCCATCAGCAGATTCATGACCGCATACGCCGTGACGGCACCGAGGCAGGCAACCGCGAACACCGGCTGGCGCACCAGTTGCACGAGCGGACGCACCGGGCCGCTGCGCTCCTCGTTCGAGGGCGCGGGCAGGTCGAGCGTGCGTACCACGATCAGCGCGAGAACGGCGAATAGCATGAGCGCGCCGTAGGAGCCGAGAAACGCGGTGGACAGAAGGTCCTTGGTGAGCTTGGTGCTCTCGGGGCCGAGGATGCCGCCGGCCAGCCCGCCCGCGAGCACCAGAGAAATGCCGCGTCCGCGACTGCCCGGCGGCGCGATATCGGCCGCGGCGAACCGGTAGTAGCCTCCCGAAGCATTGTAGGCGCCGGCGATCAAGGTGCCGAGACAGAACAGCCAGAACAGGTGCAGCCAGATCGCGGCGGTGGAGATGGCCGCGCCGACCATGCCGGCGACGATGCCCAGCGTGAATCCGGCCCGTCGCCCGCGACGTCGCATGTACAGCGAGATCGGATAAGTCGACAGGGCGCCCCCGACGATGTACGCGGTGGCCGGAAACGTGGACCAGTTCTTGTCGGGCGCCAGCGCGAACCCCGCAAGCGAGCCCACCGAGACGATGGTCAGATTGTTGACGACCAGAAGCGCCTGGCACGCCGAGAGCGCCAGGACGCCGCGGTGGTTTGCGCTCATCGCTGCCGGTCCGTCGCCCGGCACACTTACTTCACCACGATGTCGACGCCATGGAACGGCGCGTCGCCGGCGTTGCGCACGTAGACCGGCGTACTCGCGTGGCGCCACTTGAAGCCGGCGGGCGTCATGCGCACGTGCTCCTCCGGGCCGCCGCTGTCGAAGACCAGGTTGCCTTCACTCACGCCTACGAGCATGCCGCAGGGCGCGTGCAGCGCGATCCGCTCCCCCGCTGCGAGCATCAGCCGCGTCACGCGCACCCTGTCGTTCTCGACGATGAGTGTCTGTGCGGGCCCGTCCTGCACCGGCAGGAAGCCGCCGCAGGGTCGCAGGATCTCGGTGTCGGTCACGCGGTACAGGCTGTCCCCGACGTTGCCGACGCGGTGCGCCTTGGGTTTTCGAGTGTAGTCGATGAAGTAGGTCTCGCCTGTGGCGCGCGGCGGACGCACCTGCGGCTCACCGCCGAGGTCCTGTGCAGTGGTCTCGCTGGCCGAGATGTTGACGAACACGCCGGCGTGCAGATGCGTGTGCCACAGCGCGAGATAACCGGGCTGCAGCTGGACGTCGAAGAAGCGAACGTGCGGATTCTGGAACTTAAGCACGTGGCCGGGCTCTTCCTCAATGGGAACGATGCGCTCCTGTGCGGCGGCGGCGCTCGCACACGACAGCATCAGCCAGACCAGCGCACGGCGCAGGACGATGGGCATGGGAATATCCGGGACGATGGGTCGACGAAGCGAAGCCCGCAGTGTATTACGACCGCGCTCGGGCACGCTCGACAAGGGAGACGGCAGGACGGATGAATACGAAGTTCGTGCAATTGACGACGATGCTGTTCGCGGTGCTGCTGGTCTCGCTGGCAGCGACGGGCACGGCACGGGGGGACACCGTGACGATGCGCAATGGCGACCGCTTGAGCGGGCGCGTGGTCGGCCTGAACGGCACCTCGCTCACGTTGCGCACCGACTACGCGGGCGAAGTGACCATCGCGCTCGATCGCATCGAGCGCCTGGAGACCGACGCACCGGTCACGCTGGTGCTGAAGGACGACGTTCGCGTGTCCGGCTTGCTCGCGGCGCGAGCCGGCAGGCTGTCCATTTCGTCCGGCCCCGAAACGCCCCCGCTTCCGGTGACGCCGGCGCAAGTCAGTGCGGTCGAGCAGGGGGTCGTCCCGCAGGCCTCGTGGGCCTTTAGCGGCCGCATCACGCTGGGCGCGTCCGATTCCGCCGGCAACAGCGACGTGACGCGCGCCAATCTCGACAGCGAACTGATTGCGCGGCGTGGCCGCAACCGCATCACCACCGGACTGCGCGGCGCCTACGCGCAGGATTCCGGGGTGGACACGGAAGGCAATCTCAACGCGAACGCCAAGTACGACCGATTCCTGGCCGACAAGTGGTACGCCTACGCCAATTCAACGTTGGAGTACGACCCGTTTCGTGACCTGCGACTGCGAGCCACCGCGGGTGCCGGATCCGGTTACCAGGTCCTCGACGGACCGCGCACCGCGCTCGCGCTCGAAGGCGGTCTCGAATACGTGTCGGTGGATTACTACGACGCGTCCGACGAGGCCTTCCCGGCCGCCCGCGCCGCCCTGCGCCTCGACCACTGGCTGTGGCAGGACGTCATGCAGCTGTTCGCGAGGTTCGAGGGATATGCGAACCTCGAGACCATCGAGCGCAGCTTCGTGCGCACGCAGACCGGATTGCGTTTTCCTCTGCGCGACAGGTTCATCGCCCAGGCTCAAGTCAACGTGGACTGGCAAGGCGATCCGCCCGAGGGCACGAAGTCGACCGACCGCAGCGTGATCCTCAGCGTCGGCTACCAGTGGTGAGCGTTGACGCGGACAGCCCTTGCGTCGATCAGGGGTTGTTATAGTAGACGTAGCCCTTCTGCGGGACCGTGGCGGATTCGACCTGGGACCGTTCGGCCAGGCTCTGCGGACGGTCCCACCACGTCGCCCGATGGCGCTTCTGCTTCTCGACCACCTCCGGATGCTTGTCCAGGAATTCCCGGATGAAGGCGGTCGCCTCGGACTGGTAGTTCTTCAGCTTCATTCCCGTTCTCGCTTCTGATTCGGGTGCGGCGTACCTCGCCACTCTCAACGGGCCATTGTAGCGTCCGGTCCGTTCGGTCTGCTTGAACGAGGGCTCACGCGGCGTTCATGGATCAGGAGGTCGCGCCTATCGCGTATCATCGAATTCGTTTCAGGAGCATCGCCCGCATGAGCATGTCCCCATTGCCCACCCCGCCCGCCGCGCCGCGGGAGCCGGTGGAGAGCGTCGTCCACGGCGAGCGCCGGGTCGACGAGTACCGCTGGCTGCAGGACAAGGACAGCCCGCGCGTGCGCGCTCACCTGGAGGCGGAGAACGCCTATACCAAGGCGGTCATGGCGCACACCGAGGCCCTGCAGGAGTCGCTCTACGACGAGATGCTGGCGCGCATCCAGGAGACGGACATGGACGTGCCGTATCGCGACGGCCCGTTCGAGTACTACGCTCGCACCGAGCAAGGCAAGAACTACCCGATCCTGTGCCGTCGCCCGGTTGGCGGCGCAGACGAGCAGGTGACGCTCGACATGAACGCGATGGCGCAGGGCCACGACTACTTCGCCCTCGGCGCCTATGACGTGAGTCCGGACGCCCGCTTGCTGGCGTTCTCCACCGACGTCACCGGCTTTCGCCAGTACACGTTGCAGGTGAAGGACCTGGAGAACGGCGAACTGCTGCCTCTGCGGGTGGAGAAGACGCGCTCGATCGCATGGGCGAATGACAGCCGCACACTGTTCTACGTGGTCGAGGACGAGGCCAAGCGCGCCTGCCGGCTGTTCCGACACCGGCTCGGCAGCAGCGAGCACACCCTGCTGTACGAGGAAACGGACGAGCGCTTCTCGATCGGCATCGACCAGTCGCGCAGCCGCGGCTGGCTGTTCCTCACCTCGCACAGCGCCACGACCTCGGAGGTGCGCTGTCTGTCCGCCGATCGCGCCGACGGCGCCTTCGTTCTGATCGCCCCGCGGCGGCACGAGCACGAGTACTACGTCGATCATCGCGGGGACAGGTTCTACATCGTGACGAACGATCGCGGCCGCAACTTCCGCGCCGTCACCGCGCCCGTCGACGAGCCCGGCGAGGCGAACTGGCGCGAACTGGTCGCGCATCGCGACGACGTCATGCTCGATGGACTCGATCTGTTCGCGCGCCACTATGTGCTGCACGAGCGCCGCGACGGGTTCCCGCGGCTGCGCGTCGTGCGCTTCGATACCGGCGAGGGGCACGACATCGACACGCCGGAGCAGGTGTGCGCCGTGCACGCCGGGGCCAATGCCGAGTTCGACACCGACCGCTTTCGCTTCGTCTACGAATCCCTGGTCACGCCGGACTCGGTGTTCGACTACGACATGAACACGCGCGCACGCACGCTGCTCAAGCAGCGGCCGGTTCTCGGCGGGTACGATCCGGCACGCTACGTTTCCGAGCTGGTGCACGCTCAGGCGCCGGACGGTACCCGAGTCCCGGTCTCCATGGTGTACCGCCGCGACATGCGGCGCTCGCAGCCGCAGCCCATGCTGCTCACCGGCTACGGCGCGTACGGTTACCCGCACGACGTGCATTTCAGCTCCACGCGCCTCTCGCTGCTCGAACGCGGCGTGAACGTCGCGGTCGCGCACGTGCGCGGCGGCGGGGAGATGGGCAAGCGCTGGCACGACGAAGGGCGCATGCTGAACAAGCGCAATACGTTCACGGATTTCATCGCGGCTGCGGAGATGCTCGTGGCGCGCGGCTACACCGCGCCCGACCGGCTGGTGGTGGAGGGTGGCAGCGCCGGCGGACTGCTCATGGGGGCGGTGACCAACATGCGTCCCGACCTGTTCAAGGCGGTGGTGGCGGACGTGCCGTTCGTGGACGTGGTCAATACCATGCTCGACCCGAGCCTGCCGCTCACCACCGGCGAGTACGAAGAGTGGGGCGATCCGAACGATCCTCGCTACTATGCCGCGATGCGGGCGTACTCGCCGTACGACAACATCGAAGCGAAGGCCTATCCCGCAATGCTCGTCCAGACCTCGCTCAACGACAGCCAGGTGATGTATTGGGAGCCGGCGAAGTACGTCGCGCGCCTGCGCGCGACCAAGACCGACGACCATCCGCTGCTCCTTCGGACCAACATGGAAGCCGGGCACGGCGGCGCCTCCGGCCGCTACGACTTCCTGCGCGAGATCGCCTTCGGCTACGCCTTCATCCTCTGGCAGCTCGGCCTCGACTGACGCCCGCGATGACAGTCGGCGAGAAGAACACGTGAACTCCGACGACCTGCGATCCCGAACCGACACGAACCGGTGGCTGGCCATCGTGCTGGGTGCCCTGGTGCTGCTGTGCGCGCACGCGCTCGCCTGGGGGCATGCGACGCAGCTGTCCAGCTCCCGCATCGAGGTGCGAGAGGGTCGTGCCGACGTGGTACTCGAACTGAACGCGCGCGACGTGGACGTCGCGTTGCAGACCGCGCTGCTCGGTACCGACGGAGCCGTTGCTGCCGACGCTCTCGCCGCGGCCGGACCGGCAATCGGACGCTACGTGCTCGAGCGCACGCGGCTCGCCGTGGCGCAGGGTGATGCCTGCCGGGGCAGTGTCGGCGAGATGCGGCCGAAAGGCGATCACGTGCTGGTCGACGTGCACTGGGACTGCCCGCCTGGCAACGACAATCTCGCCTATGCCGTCACCCTGTTCCACGACATCGATCCGGCCTCGCGGCACATGGTCACCGTCACCGGGGCCGTGAGCATGGTCGGGCTGCTCGCCGTTGCGAACCCCGAGCTGGAACTGGCGACGGCGCGCGCCGACCTGTGGCAGGTGACGTGGAACTATTTCCTGGCGGGCGTCGAGCACATCGCCATCGGCTACGATCACATCGCCTTCCTGATTGCGGTGATCGTCTGGGGCCGCAGGTTGTGGCCGCTGGTCAAGGTGGTGACCGCGTTCACCATCGCGCACTCGATCACGCTCACCCTGGCCGTGCTCGACATCGTGCGGGTGCCGTCCCTCCTGGTGGAGACGCTGATCGCGATGTCCATCGTGTACGTGGCGGCGGAGAACTTCTTCGTGCGCGACATGCGTCATCGTGCCTGGATCACCTTCGGATTCGGCTTGATCCACGGCTTCGGCTTCGCCAGCGTGCTGCGCGACTACGGGTTGCCGCGCGATGCGCTGGTCCCGGCGCTGGCGGCGTTCAACGTCGGCGTGGAGGTGGGGCAGATCGCGATCGTGCTGGCCTTCTTCGCCCTTTACTTCCTGATCGGCCGATTCCTCCAGGACAGCGAGCGCCTGACCCTGGCGATGCGCAGCATGCCGCTGGCGATGTCCGGGGCGATCCTGCTGCTCGGCCTGTACTGGACGGTCGAGCGTATGTTGGGCGCCTGACCAGGATTGACAGGGCCTTGCCGGTCGACTCATGATGCGCGGGATTGCATATCGAAGGGACGCCGTAACGTCATAGATCCATCATCCTGGCAGGGCTTTTCGTGCTCAACGAGAAAGGGAGACTCCGCACCATGAAGACTGCACTGCTGACCGCGCTGTTTGCCGTAGGTGCCTCGCTCGCCGCTTCCGGCGCCCACGCCGATACGACCGACGTCAAGACCCAGTCCTGGGTGACCGTCCAGAAGAAGGGCGCGCACTGCAAGGATGATCCGAATTGCATGAATCGCTACCATCCGGCGATCAAGCCGGTGGCATCGGCCCGGCCCGGGCAACTGATTTTGTTCGAGACGCGTGACGCGCTGGATTCCGACCTGACGGTCGATTCGCAGCCGAAGGATCTCGCCGCCGTCGACCTGAACCTCGTGCACCCCATGACCGGCCCCGTGCACATCGAAGGCGCGAAGCGCGGCGACGTGCTGGCCGTGACGCTGATCGACGTCGAGCCGGACGAGTACGGCTATACGCTGATCGTGCCGGGCTTCGGATTCCTGCGCGACCTCTACACCGAACCCTACATCGCCAACTGGAAGCTCAACCGGCTCGAAGCGGTGTCGGACCAGCTGCCGGGCGTGCATATCCCGATGAACGCGTTCATGGGATCGGTCGGCACGCTTCCCGGTCCGCAGGAGGTCGACACCTACGTCGCGCGCGAGAAGCAGCTGGCCGAGGCCAACGGCATCG
>CAZNBS010000071.1:0-20645 GCA_964570955.1 uncultured Burkholderiales bacterium
CGGGACATTCGCCGGTTACCTGGTGCACCTACGATGGCACGGCAGGTCCGAGGAACGGACCGACCACCTACCAGGAGGCTGCCATGTTGACCGCAAGCATCCACGACGACACCCGCTCCACCCGTGCACCGAGCGAATCCGCTCGATACGCGCGCGCCATCCAGGCGTCGAAGCGCGCGCGCTGGGACATCGACCGTGACGTCATCCGCGGCCGGACGATGGACTTCACCCAGAAGTTCCTGCCCGATGGGTTGTCGCGCATCCGGCTGTTCGACGTTCTCACGCCGGCGCAGCAGATCCAGATGAGCCAGCTGCAGGGTCGCACCTACGCCTATATCTTCGGGCTGGTCGAGCGCTTCATCGGCGCCAAGGTTCTCGAGTTGTCCGGCCAGCACTCGCTCGGTGACCAGACCGCGCTGGAGGCGCTGGTGCGCTTCGGCGACGAGGAACTCAAGCACCAGGAACTGTTCCGCCGGCTCGACGCGCTGATGGCGCAGCGCATGCCGCCCGGCTACACCATGGTTGCCGATCCCAACGACGTCGCGCGCGCGGTGCTCAGCAAGAGCACCTGGTCGGTGCTCGCGCTCACCTGCCACATCGAGCTGTTCACCCAGGCGCACTACCTGCGCAGTATCGAGCCAGACAACACGCTTTCGCCGCTATGGAAGGACGTGTTCCGCCACCACTGGATGGAGGAGGCGCAGCACGCGGTACTCGACGAACTCGAATGGACGCGTGAAGACCGGGAGTTGACGATGCTGGAGAAGGACCGCGCGGTGGACGACCTGATCGCTCTGGTCGGTGCCGTCGATGGCATTCTGCAGGCGCAGTCGGCCGCCGATGCCGAGTACTTCCTGCGCATCGCCGACGTGCCTGCCAGCCAGGCCACCACGGTGCGTGCCGGCCTGCTGAACGCCTACCGCTGGCAGTACATCCTCACCGGCGTGCAGCATCCCCATTTCGTGAAGCTGCTTACCGCGATGACCAGCGACGCGCAGATGGGACGGATCCAGTCCGCGCTGGCGCCGCTGTTCCAGCATTGACGCGGAAAGGTCGAGTTTCGCACTAGACTGGGACACAGCGAGGAGTCCTCGCTACGCTGTCGCTGCGCTCGGAATGACACCGTTGGCCGCGAACGGTGTCGTTCCGACGCGTCTGCTTCCTCTCTCTCGGTCCGACCCGCTTCCCTCTTTCGGCGCCATCCCGAGCTTTAGATCCGACCCGCTTACTTCCGTCGGCGCCATCCTGAGCTTGCGGTCGGACCTGCTTCCCTCCCTTGGTGTCATCCCGAGCTTGCGGTGCGGCCCGCTTCCCTCCCTCGGTGTCATCCCGAGCCCGCAGGGCGAGGGATCCTCGCCGTGCATGCATCCAGTCGCGATCCACATCTGCTGCCTGCGCAACGACACCTTCGGTGACGGCACGCGTCGGTGCAAGCCTACCCCGCGGCAGCAGCCGCTTCCGGGGTGGATGACAGCATCCGCACCACCAGCGCACGCAGCGCCACCGGATCCACCGGCTTGGGCAGCAGTGCCTGCACCTTGCACCGCTCCAAGTCCTCGTGCTGCAGGTTGTCCCCGTAGCCGGTGTACAGGACGACCGGCAGCCTGGGACACAGTGCCACCAGCGAGCACGCCAACTCGAGCCCGGTCATACCGGGCATCGTCTGGTCGGTGATCACCAGGTCGTAGCGGCTCGGGTCGCGCTCGATGTCGTCCAGGGCGGCCACCGCATTTTCGTGTGCGGTCACTTCCAGGCCCCAGCCGGAGAGCAGCTCACTCATGAACTGACGCACCAGCGCCTCATCGTCGACGAGCAGCACGCGTCCGCTCAGACGCTCGCGCCCCACTCGCTCCGGCGCCGACGCGGCCGGAAGCATCGTCTCGACCGTTGCGAGCTCCACCGGCGGGAGCATGATGCGGAACGTCGTGCCACGTCCGGGGGCTGTGTCGACCAGGATGTGGCCGCCATGCTCGTGCACGATGCCGTGCACCGTCGCCAGTCCCATGCCGCTGCCCTGTCCCACTGCCTTCGTGGTGAAGAACGGGTCGAACATGCGCTCGAGCACCTCCGGCTGGATGCCGGGACCGCTGTCCCGCACTGCCAGCTCGATCATGCGCCCCGTCCGTACGCGCTTGCGGCAGGAAGCGCAGTCGTGCTCGATGCTCTCGGCCAGCTGCAGCGACAGCCGGATCGTTCCTGCGCCATTCATCGCGTCGCGCGCGTTGATGCACAGGTTCATCAGCACCTGGTCCATCTGCACGCTGTCGAGCATCGCGGCCGGCACGTCCTCGTCGAGAATGGTGCGAAGCGCGACGGTCGATGGCAGCGTGGAGCGCAGCAACTTGACCGATTCCTTCAAGAGGGCGGGCAGCGCCACCGCCTTGCGCTCGCCGCGCTGCCCGCGGCTGAAGGTGAGCATCTGGCGGATCAGGTCGCGCGCGCGGTTTGCGGACAGCTGCGCCTGATCCAGGTACTTGCCGAGCTTGGTATCGCCCATGTCCACCTGCCGCTCGGTCGCGAGCACGAGGTAGCCCATGATGCTGGTCAGGATGTTGTTGAAGTCGTGTGCGATGCCGCCGGTGAGGTGGCCGATCGCCTCCATCTTCTGCGCCTGGCGCAACTGCGCCTCGAGCTGTGCGCGCTCGGTCTCGGCGCGCTTGCGCGCGGTAATGTCGCGGATGATTACCAGCAGGTGCGGCTTGCCGTGGTAATGCATCTGGGCACCGCGCACCTCGATGTCCACGAATTCCCCGGTGCCGCGGCGGGCCCGGCACTCCTGGTGGAACGGCCCACCGGTCATCACGGTGAGCGCGAGGTCGTTGCAGATCTCTGGACTGTCGGGCGTGAGCACGTCCGCCGGATGTGCGCCCACCAGCTGCTCTCGCGTGTAGTCGAGCATCGACAGGAAGGCGGGATTGGCGTCGACGATGCTGCCCTCGGCGTCCAGAACGACCATGCCGTCGACCGATGCAGCGAAGATCGCCCGGTACTGCTCCTCGCTCGCGCGCAGCTGTTCGGCCGCGCTGCCACGCTCGATCTCGGCGACCGCGCGTGCGCCGAAGATCTTCAGCACGGACTCGACCAGAGCCACGTCACGGACTGGCTTGCGGTCTACGGCACCAATCAGTCCGAGCGCCTTGCCGCTTCGGTCGAACAGCGGAAATGCAGCGTAGCTCTCTGCCGCGAAGGGCCAGGACAAGTCGAGCGGAAAGCGCTGGCGCACGCCGTCTGCGTAGGCGCGAAACTCCTTGCCCACCACGGTCTCGCATGGCGTGTGCTTCACCGGATACTCGTGACTGGGGTACGCGCGGCCGTCCTGCCACGTCGCCAGCGATCGCAGCCTGGTCTGCTGCTCGTCGGCGAACACCGCGATGAAGGTCAGGTCCAGGTCGAGGGTCATGCTGAGCTGTCTCACGAGATCCTCGAACACCTTCGCGCCTTCGACGGCAGAGACGGCGAGCGCCGCGTTGCGCAAGGCATCCTCGGCACGCTTTCGCTCGGTGACCTCGCGCGTGAACGCCAGCACGCGCGGTTTGCCGGCGATGACCGCCGGCTTCAGACATACCTCGTCCCAGTGCAGGCTGCCGTCGCGGTTCTTGCGGTGCCACTCGAAGCGCACGGGGCCGCCGGCTTTGGCCTCCTGGATCCGTTGCAGCGCCTCTGCCTGCGTATAGGGATGCTCGCCGGAACTGATCTCGCCCACCGTGATGCGCTTCATTTCCTCGGCACTGTAGCCGAACAGTGCACACGCCTTCGGGTTGACGTCCACCAGCGCACCGGTGTCCCAGTCGTGGACGAAGATCGCGTCCTCGGCGGCCTCGAAGATCGCCTGGTAGCTCGCCTCGGAAACTCGCCGCGCTTCCTCCGTGCGCTGGCGCTCGATCTCGGCGGAGGCGCGGGCGGAGAAGATCTTCAGCATCGACTCGATCAAGCCGCGGTCGCCCAGGGGGTGCTGGGACATGATGGCGATGAGGCCCAGCGGCGTGTTGGCCGAGTCGGTCAGCGGATAGGCGGCATAGCCCTGGATGCCCAGCCGCATGAAGGTGTGGTCGTCCCCGTAGACCTGCTGCACGCCTTCTGGGATGTATCGGAACTCCTGTCCCACCACCGTGCCGCACACGGTTCCTGGCAACCCGTACTCCATGACCGGTTCGAAGCTGCCGTCGGCATAGATCGACAGCGTGCGGACCCGGTCATTCTCCGGCGTGATGCAGCGCGCGATGAAGGCGCACTCCACGCCCAGTGTGGTGGCGAGGTAGCGCGTCAGTTCCTGGAACAGCGCGTCGCCCTCTGCGGTGGATACGGCCAGGGCGGCGCTGCGCAGCGCCGCTTCGGAGCGTTTGCGCCCGGTGATGTCCGTGGCGATGCCGCAGATGGCATAGGGATCGCCGGCACCGTTGAGCAGCGGAAACTTGATCGCGAGGTAGGTGCACGGCTGCCCATTGACGATCAACGCCTCCTCGATCTCCTGCGCCGCACGCAACTGGAACACGCGGCGGTCGTCCGCGCGCAGCTGCGCCGCGATCTGCGGCGGGAACAGATCGACGTCGTGTGCGCCGTGCAGCTCCTCCTGCGTGCGGTTGAACATTTCGCAGAAGCGGCGGTTGACGAACAGGTACTTGCCGTCCGGGTCTTTGATGAACACCACTGCCGAGGTGTTCTCGAGCACCTGACGCAGGCGCTCCTCGCTGTCGCTCAGCGCCTGCTCCGCTTCGCGCAGCCGGGAGATGTTGCGAATGCGCGCGACGATGCGCGGCGCGCCATCGAGCTGTACGGCCTCGAACTGCACGATTGCCTCGAACGGCGCGCCGTCGGCGGCGAGCAGCTGCGACAGCATGCTCTGCGGCAGGTCGGCGAGCGCGGCGCGCGCGGCCTGGTGCATGGCTGCCACCGAATCGATGCCGCCGATCTGTGTGGCGGGGAGAAAGTCTGCCGCGCGGCGGGCCGGTATCGAGGTCCGCGAGCAGCGGAACAGCGCCGCCGCCGCCTCGTTGCCTGCCTCGAAATTCAGGTCGGTATCGAGAATGAGGACAGCCTTGGACGTCGAGGCCATCAGGTGCTCGTATTCCGGGTCGTTTCGGCTGAACTGGCGCATGGCGGTAAGGGGAGTATTGGATGATTCCAGTCTATGCGTCGTTCGTGCCGAGGTCAGCCCCAGTTACTCGACTGAAACAATCGAAACGGCGGCGTTACAGCTGACCGCACGGCCTTCGGAGACGCCATCCCGAGGTGGTCCCGACCCGATCCTGCGGAGTCACCCCGAACCGGCCCACCGATGTCATCCCGAACCCATTCCGGGGGCATCCCGGACCCATTCCGGTGGTTTCCCGAACCCATCTCACGGTGTCATCGAGAGCCGCAGGCGAGAGGGTCCCGCCTTGACGCAGCACCGTACGCCCAACGGGTCGGCTAGGTCCGCCCCGGAACGAACATGTATCCCGCCCCACGCACTGTGCGGATCACCTGCGGGCGTTCCGCGTCGTCTTCGATCTTCTTGCGCAGCCGGGCGATGCGGATGTCGATGCTGCGGTCGAACGGCTCCCACTCGCGATTGCGGGTGAGCGTCAGGAGGCGGTCGCGCGTGAGCACCTGCTGGGGATGCTCGGTGAACACTTGAAGCAGGTCGAACTCCATGCTCGTAATGGGAATCTCGCGCCCGTCCGCCGCGAACAGCTGGTGCGTGTCGAGGTCGAGCGAGCAGGTCCCGACCGGCACGCGCCGGCGCGGCGCGCTCGGGGAAGGCGCCTCCGCACCCTCGGGTGCCGAGGCCTGAAGCCGGCGCAGCACGCTGCGCACACGCGCCCGCAGTTCGCGCGGATCGAAGGGTTTGGTGACGTAGTCGTCGGCACCGATCTCGAGTCCGACCACACGATCTACCACGTCTGCCGATCCGGTCACCATGATGATCCCGACGTCGTAGCGGGAGCGAAGCTGACGCGCCAGCGTCAGGCCGTCCTCGCCCGGCATATTGATGTCGAGCAGGACGAGATCCGGCAGCGCGCGCGCCATGGCCTCGCGCATGGCCTCTCCGGACTCGGCCTCGCTCACCTCATAGCCGTGGCTGGACAGGTACTCGGCGATCAGGCCACGAACGGCTGGATCGTCGTCGACGACGAGAACGTGTTCGCTGATAGGCATTGCAGGGCCTCCGGCCTGGACGCACCGGCTCTCGCGCGGGCAGGCAAGCGGTAAGTATAGACCCCGCACATCGCCTTTCGCACGCGCTGTTACATACGGAAACAAAGCTGTTTCCCGCATGACAACGGGCAAATACATGCGCTGCGTAGCCTTGTCGCCGTGACGGACCGCCCGAGTCCGCCGCCTTACAAGGAGGAGTTCACATGTATGCACAGCTCAACGAGGACGCGCTGCTCGGTGCCGAAGCGGCCGTCTCTCTCGACATCGACGACTTCGGCGCCGAACCCGACGAGTGGGGGATCGACCGGCACGACCTGCTGGAAGCGGCCGAGCGAGAGGCGTGGTCCCGCCACGCCACGCGCGCCGCGGGCTTGGCCACGGCTGCTGCAGAGGACGACGACGGTTCGAGCGCGCTCACCGAGGCGGTGCGCCGCGTCATGGACATGAGCTGGGACTGATTCCGTCCCGGAACCCGATCACCGAAGCAAAAGGAGGCTCGCATGAACTTTCTACGACGCAGCAGCGCATTTGCCTATGGCGTGTTCGCCTATGCGGTGTTCCTCGTCACCGCCCTGTACGCGATCGGCTTCATCGGCGGTTTTCTGACCCCCACTACGCTGGACGGCGAGGCGACCGTCCCGATCTGGCAGGCGCTGCTGACCAATACGCTGCTGCTCGGCCTGTTCGCCGTGCAGCACAGCGTGATGGCTCGTCCCGCATTCAAGCGCTGGTGGACGCGCTTCGTGCCCGAACCGGTCGAGCGCAGCACGTACGTGCTGTTTTCCAGCGTGGCGCTGCTGGTGCTGTTCGCGTTCTGGCAGCCGATGGGCGGGGTGGTTTGGGACGTGGACGACATGACCGGCCGGGTGGTCCTGTACGCCCTCTACGCCTTCGGCTGGGCGCTGGTCTTCGCCACCACCTTCCTCATCAACCACTTCGACCTGTTCGGCTTGCGTCAGGTCTGGCTGCATCTGCGCGGCCACCCCTACACGCATTTGCGTTTCGTCACGCCGGGGCCGTACCGCATGGTGCGCCACCCGCTGTATGTCGGATGGCTGTTCGCCTTCTGGGCGACGCCCACCATGACCGTCGCGCACCTGGTGTTTGCGCTGGCGACCACGGCGTACATCCTGATTGCGATCCAGTTCGAGGAGCGTGACCTGGTTGCCGCGCATGGCGACGACTACCGGCTCTATCGCGCCCGCGTACCGATGCTGGTGCCGCGCCTGTTCGGCCGCACGCGGTCGCGCGCGAGCGTGTAGCGCGCGCGGTTACAAACGGATACGGATTGTTTCGAACGCGACATCGCGCCGATACCGCAGCCCCGTAGAGTGATCACCGTGACGACGCAACCAGGAGGAATCGCCATGAAACTCACCGAAGCAATCGTGCTGATCCTCAGCATCCTGGCATCCGTGGTCTTCGCGGCCGATGTCTCCACCTGGCCCGCGGACCAACTGCAAACAAAGGCGCTTGCCGTGCGCGATTACAGCTGCACGGTGGTGCAGGGCGAGGTCGTCTGCGACCGAGACCGCACGATGATCGCCGTTCGCTGATTCGACTTCGACACTGACAAAGGAGCACTGCCATGAACGCCACGACCGCCATCTTCTTCCTCGCAGCCGCAATCGCCTCGGCCAGCGCCTTCGCCGGCGATCGCGCCGGACGCGACAGCGTCTACGCCAAGCCCGGACTGACGGTGAGCGCACCGACGAACACTGCGCGTGCGGCCATCGACCGCAACGGGCGCAGCAGCGTCTACGCCAAGGATCTCACCATCCGGCCGCGCGGCCAGGCGCAGTATGCGCGCGTGATCGAGAAGGCCGGACGCGCCTAGTAAACACGTTCTTCCTCCCCCTCCTTCGGCCCGCTTCGGCGGGCTTTCTTTTTTACTTTGCCGCATCACGTCCCGTGCCGCGGAAGAATCGGGCCTACACCGTCTCCCGCTCACTCGCCCGCAACGCCGTCAGCACCGCCTCGGGCAGCGGCGCCAGGGCTTCCACTTCGTCGTCTGCGTCGAAGGCCGGCGAGCGTGCGCTCGTCCACTGCACCAGCTCCATGCGGCCATCGAGGTGTTCGAGGATGGCCGTGCAACTGTCCACCCAGTCCCCGCAGTTGACATAGGTGATGCCGTTCACTTCCCGGATCGCGGCAGCATGGATGTGGCCGCAGATGGCGCCGTCGAGTCCGCATTCCTTGACGTGGCGTGCCACGGATTCCTCGAAGTCGAAGATGAAGTTCACTGCGGTCTTCACCTTTCTCTTTGCGTAGCCGGCAAGCGACCAGTAGCCGTATACCCCCAGCCGGCGCCTCAGTGCCGAGATCAGCACGTTCATACGCACCAGGAACGCATAGCTGTGGTCGCCGAGGATGGCGAGCCAGCGATGGTACTTGGTCACGACGTCGAACTCGTCCCCGTGCAGCACCAGGTAGCGGCGGCCATCTGCGCCCTTGTGTTCGTAGTCCCGATGCAGACGGATGTTGCCGAAGGAGGAATCGACGTAGTCGCGCAGCGCCTCGTCGTGATTGCCCGGCACGAAGATCACCTTTACCCCGGCGCGTGCCCGCTTGAGCACCTTCTGGACGACCGTGTTCATTGCCGAGGTCCAGTACACGCCCCGGCGACCCATCGCCCAGAAGTCGACGATGTCGCCGACCAGGAACAGGTACTCGCTCTCGTGCTGCTTGAGGAAGGAGAGGAGACGCTCTGCCTGGCAGGCTCGGGTGCCGAGGTGGATGTCGGACAGGAAGATGCTGCGTACATGTGTCATGTGCGCAGCGTAGGGGTCACGCGTTACGCGCGCATGACACGCTGGCGGGATGTCACGGAATGGTCCTCCATCTGTCACATGCGCGCAACGTCGCAAAGCTAGCGTGTCGGACCATGAGAATCCTGATCGTGACCGACGCCTGGGAGCCCCAGGTCAATGGCGTGGTGCGCACGCTCAAGGCCACGCGGCGTGAGCTCGAGGCAATGGGACACGAGGTGGATGTCGTCACCCCGCTCGAGTTTCGTACCTTGCCGTGCCCGACCTACCCGGACATCCGGCTTTCATTGATGCCGCGCGCCAGGCTGGCGCGCCGCATCCGCGACTGCGATCCCGACGCCCTGCACATCGCGACCGAGGGCCCGCTCGGCATGGCCGCGCGTGCCTATGCGCTGAACACCGGCATGCCGTTCACCACGGCCTATCACACGCGCTTCCCGGAGTACGTGAAGGCGCGCTTCGCCGTTCCGCTTGCGTGGACATACGCCTTCCTGCGCTGGTTCCACGGCCCCTCGCGGGCAGTCATGGCTCCCACCCCGGTCGTGGTCCGGGACCTCCAGCAGTGGGGATTCGGGAACGTCGTGCAGTGGACGCGGGGAGTCGACCTCGACGTGTTCCGGTACCGTCGCGCCGACCGGCTGAGGTCCGATCCGCCTATCTTCCTCTATGTCGGCCGGGTGGCAGTGGAGAAAAATGTCGACGCCTTCGTCGATCTGGATCTGCCGGGATCGAAGTGGGTGGTGGGCGACGGTCCCGCGCTACCCGGCATCCGGGCGCGCCATCCCGAGGTGAACTACCTGGGTGTCCTGAATCAGAGCCAGCTCGCCGAGGTGTACGCCTCGGCTGACGTGTTCGTGTTTCCCTCGAAGACCGATACGTTCGGTCTCGTCCTGCTCGAAGCGATGGCATGCGGCCTGCCGGTGGCGGCCTATCCCGTCACCGGTCCTCTCGACGTGATCGGCGACTCCGGGGGCGGCGTGATGCACGACGACCTGCGCACCGCATGCATGGAGGCGCTGAAAATCGACCGCGCCCATGCGCGCTCCGTGGCCGAACGCTTCAGCTGGCGCAAGGCGACCGAGCAGTTCGAGAGCTACCTCCATCCCCGGATCCGTGCCGGTAACGCGCGCTGGGCAGGCTCCCCCCGGACCGCCTGACTCGCTCCTGGCCGTAATCCGCGGCTGCGTCACGTGCGGCCTTCGCCGCGCATCCGCTTTAGGAACAAGATCGCCGCAGCGGGAACGTGGACCAGCCCCAGTCCGTTCAGAAACGCCAGGATCGCATCGGGTCGCGTGAGGGCGTAGCGCGCGCAGTAGGTGCCAAAGCCGACCCCGACCAGCAGCAGCACCCCGCGCGTCAGAAGCGTATTGGCACGTCCCCTGGTCTGTCGGGGCAATCGATGGTGCACATAGCCGGCAGCGGTCAGCAGAAGGAGCGCACCGATGGCCAGGAGAAAGGTCGTCACGCCTTGTCCTCCAGGCGCAATTGACGTGTGGGGCGCGGGGTCGGCGTGACCGTTGGATTCATGCTTGTCGCCGAGCAACCGGGGTGCCGTACGCGCCGGGGGACGACACACCGCCACGCGCAGGCCGCGATGGGGCACACTTCCACTGTTTCCGGCACGCCGTGCCGATCGTTCCGCTGGTGCGTTCGACATCGAGCTTCCCCAAGAGGATTCACTCGCATGCGCTTCGTCAAGTACGCCCTTCTCGCCGTCGCCGGGATCGTTGTGCTGTTGCTCGTGGCCGTCGCCATCCTCGCCGCCACCTTCGATCCCAACGACTACCGTCCGCAGATCGTCAAGCTGGTCAAGGAGCGCACCGGCCGCGACCTTGCCATCGGCGACATCGGCTTGAAAGTTTTTCCCAAGATCGGCGCACGCCTGGAGAAGGTGTCGCTGGCCGAGCGCGACGGCAGCGGGGAATTCGCCGGCGTCGACGCGGCCGAGGTGACCGTCGCACTGCTGCCCCTGCTCTCACGCGAGGTGGTGGTCGACCAGGTCCGTGTCGAGGGCGTCCGCGCGAATCTGGTGAAGCGGGCCGACGGCAGCACCAACTTCGACGATCTGCTCAAGCCGGGCGAGCCGGCTCCAGCCGACACGAGCCCGGACGAACCGGGGAAGCCTATCCGCTTCGATGTCGAGGGCATTCGGGTGAGCAATTCTCAGGTGAGCTGGCGGGATGCCACCACCGGCCATGACGTGACGGTGAGCCTCGCGGAGCTGACCACCGGCCGGGTCGTCGAGAACCAGCCGGTCGCGATCCACCTGGTTGCCAGCGTGCTCGGTGCGCAGCCCAAGCTCGATCTGCGTACCCGGCTGGACGGCACCCTCGACTTCGATCTGCAGGCGCAGCGTTTTCGCTTCACCGGGCTGGACGCGCACGTGCAGGGCAACGCGGTCGATTTCACCGACATCGCATTGTCGCTGAAGGGCGATGTCGAATCGCTGGCCGAGGCGCAACGCGTCGCGGTGTCCGGGCTGCAGCTCGAGGGCCAGGCCAAGCGGGGTGACGACGCGTACCAGGTCAATGTTGCAGCACCGGCAGTCGAATCTTCTCCACAAGCGCTGCAGATCGATCAGCTGAAGCTCACGGCGACCGGAACCGTTGCCGGCATGCAGCTCACGGGCAGCACGCTCGAGGTGCCGGCGCTGCGCGTGAACCTGGCCGACACCCGCGTACTGATCGACGGGCTGACGCTCGCCGCGCAGGGGCGCCTGCAGGACGACAACGTGACGCTCGATCTGCGCGCCCCGAAGCTGAACGTCACGCCGGAGCAGGCGAGCGGCGAGTCCATCGCGCTGGTCGCAAAGCTCCAGGGCCCTCAGCGCAACGGCGACGTCAACCTGGACCTCTCGCGCGTCGAGGGCAGCGCCAAGGCGTTGCGCGTGTCGGCACTCACGCTGAAGGTGGACGCCAAGCTTCAGGACGACGCGATCAAGGGCGAGCTCACCACACCGCTCACCGGCAACCTGGAGGAGAAGGTGTTCGAGCTCCCCCGGCTGGCGGGGCGCTTCACGGTGACCAGTCCCGCCATCCCGCAGAAGACCGTGCAGGTGCCCATCGACGGTTCCGCCCGGGCAGACCTGGGCAAGGAGCGCGTCACCGCGGATCTGTCGACGCGCTTCGACGAGAGCAACATCAAAGCAAAGGGTGGCATGAGCGGGTTCGAACGTCCGGCGTACGACTTCGACGTCACTATCGACAAGCTCAACGTCGACCGCTACCTGCCGCCCAAGACCGCGCAGGCAGAGGACACGGCGCAGCAGAAGCCTGCACCGGCCGCTGCCGAGCAGGAGCCGATCGACCTCTCCGCGCTGAAACCGCTCGACCTGAAGGGGTCCGTGCGCATCGGCCGGCTGCAGGCGAGCAACGTCAAGGCCGCGAACGTGCGCGTCGATCTGCGCGCCAAGAATGGCCGGCTGACCGTCGATCCGCTCGCGGCGAACCTGTATCAGGGCACGGCGCGTGGCAGCGCGACCGTCGATGCCAACGCCAACCGCTTTGTCGTGAAGCAGACGCTGAGTGGCGTGCAGATCGGGCCGCTGTTGCGCGACGCGGCGGAGAAGGATGTGCTGGAGGGCAAGGGGACGGTGGTGCTCGACGTCGCCACGCAGGGTGCGCGGGTGGACGAACTGAAGCGTGCACTCAACGGGTCGGCCCGCCTGGCGTTGCGCGATGGCGCGGTCAAGGGCGTGGATCTGGCCGGGGCGGTCCGCAGGGTGAAGTCGCTGTTCAATCCCGGTGACGTCGAGGGGAGCGGCAGCGCCAGAGAGAAGACCGACTTCTCCGAGCTGTCCGCCAGCTTCACGATCCGCAACGGCGTGGCGCACAACGAGGACCTCAGCTTGAAGTCTCCGTTCTTGCGCGTGACCGGCAGTGGCGACGTGAACATTCCGCAGAACGCAATGGACTACGTGGTGAAGACGTCCGTGGTGGCGAGTATGGCCGGCCAGGGCGGCGCGGAGCGGCCGGAGTTGAAGGGGCTGACCGTGCCGGTACGCGTGAGCGGGCCATTCGACGCGCTCAAGTACAAGGTCGAGTTCAGCCAGATGGTGCGCGGGGCGACCAAGGAGCAGCTCGAGGCCGCGAAGGAGGCCGGACGCGAAGCGCTGCAGGAGGCTGCACGCGGCAAGCTGCAGGAACTTCTGGGCGGCAAGGACAAGAAGTCGGGCGAAGCGCCCTCGGGCGATCAGACGCAGCAGGCGGCGCCCAAGGAACCGAAGGATCAGCTGAAGGAAACGCTGAGGGGGCTGCTGCGGTAAGGGGATGCCGCTGCGGCAGGGGCGGCAGCGGGATTCGAACTCGGGCGCCTCGACGCGGTGCGAGACCCACGCCAGGTCCGCGCCGCACGGATAGGCTGTCTTAAGTGCTTCTTAAGGTGCATTCGCCATAGTTGCCCAAATCGATGCTTCGACCCGACGCGAAAGCGAGGCGTGAGGCTCGTGTGCAGGCAGGAGAAGTTTCGGGGAACCGGTCAAGACCCAGGATGACCCCAATCGATGAATGCAGACAGCCCCGGAGGGTTTGCCGCGAGCATCTTTTCGCATCGGTCTCTGGGCTGGCTTTACCTCATTGCGTTCACACCGATCGCTACAGCCTTTCTCGAGAATGGAAGTTGGCCCAGCACACCCCGCAACGCGTTCACTGAAATTGCCGCAGCTCTGGTCCTGGTCGGCCTCGTGCGTTACGTGCGGCTGCGTTACCACGAGGCGCTGACCGCTGCCTGCAACGATCCTCTGACGGGCTTGCTCAATCGCAGAGTCTTCGACGACTCATTCGTGGACGAATGCGTCCGGGCTCGACGGACAAATCAACCGCTGAGCCTCGTCTATCTCGATGTGGATGGCTTCAAACAGATCAATGACCGGTGTGGGCACGAGGCAGGCGACCGAGCGTTGAAGATCGTCGCGGAGGCCATCGGCCAATCGATTCGGCTGCAGGTGGACCGGGGCTTCCGCATCGGTGGGGACGAGTTCGCACTCCTGCTCGTGGGCAGCGACGTAGTCCAGGCGGAGCAAGTGATTGCGCGCGTTTGCAGGCTCGCTGCGCAGCGCGCAGAGGAAGAGGCGTTGATGCCTCTAGTCCTCAGTGCGGGTACAGCAAGGCTGGAAGTTTGGGAATCGGCATTCGACTTGCGCAGACGGGCGGACTTGGCCATGTACCGTCAGAAGCATTCCAGTAAACCGGCGGGCGCCAGCATCCACGAACGTGTTCGGAGCGCTGGGCGAACCGAGACCATGCCCGGGTAACCGCTCGTGGCTGGGTGATAACGAGATGCGTCTGCTACTCGCGGAGGACGACAAGCTCATCGGTGAAGGCGTACGCGCCGGCCTGAAGCTGGTGGGACACACCGTGGATTGGGTCTTGGACGGTCGCCATGCCAGTCTGGCGATCGGCAGCGGCGTCTACGATCTGCTGTTGCTCGATCTTGGCTTGCCTCGCAAGGAAGGTCTTGCGGTACTGCGAGAACTGCGGGAGCGCGGCGAGGCACTGCCGGTCTTGGTGCTGACCGCGCGGGATGCAGTTGGAGACAGGGTGCGTGGATTGGACGCCGGCGCTGACGACTACCTCGTCAAGCCCTTCGACTTGGACGAGCTCTGCGCGCGTGTGCGATCGTTGCTGCGCCGGAGGGTCGGCAGACGAGCTCCGACAATCACTCACGTGGGTCTGGTGCTCGATCCGATGGCGCGCAGCGTAACGATGAAGGGAAAGCCCGTCGCACTCTCCGCCCGGGAGTTCGCGCTGCTACACGCACTGCTGGAACGGCCAGGCACAGTGCTTTCGCGCGAACAGTTGGAGGAGCGCCTGTACGGCTGGGAGGAAGAAGTCTCCAGCAACGCCGTGGAGGTCCACCTGCACAACCTGCGCAGAAAGTTGGGGCCATGGATGATCCGAAACGTGCGCGGAATGGGCTATCGCATTGCGCAGGCTGATGAAGTCGATTCGTAAACGACTATTGCTGTTGCAGCTGACTGCCGCCATTCTGACCGGTGTGCTGGCCGTAGCGGCCGTTTACTACCGCGTACGCGATCTGTTCTACGAACTGCAGGACTCTCACCTCGAGCAGGTTGCCTTGCTCTTGCTGCAGCAGAGCGAACAAGCGGTCGCGCAGGATGGGGTGCTGTTGCCCGGGATCGACAACCTCGCGTTTATTGGCCAAGTCTGGGATGAGAACCGGCAGCTCATCTACTCGTCTCATCGAGGCTATTCCCTGCCTGCGCCACTGCATGCCGGTTTGCTGAACATTGTCTGGGACGACCGGCAGTTCCGCGCTTATGCCCTGTCCCGCAACGGATGGACAGTTCAAGTCGCCCAGTCCTTGGAGGTGCGTGAAGATGCGCTGCACACATTCACCTATCGCCTGCTCGCGCCGCTGGTGCTGATCGTTCCCCTGCTTGGACTTGCCAGCTGGGCCGCGATCGGTCGTGGACTGCAGCCACTTTCACTCCTGCGTAAGGAGGTAATGCAGAGGAATCCCGCCTCGCTGATTCCGATCGCGCTCGACCATGCACCGGATGAGGTCCGGCCCTTGATCGGTTCCCTCAACGATCTTTTGGCCCGGCTCGGTGATGCGCTCGACATTCAGCGTCAGTTCACAGCGGATGCGGCGCATGAACTGCGTACGCCATTGACGGGCGTCAAGCTTCAGTTCCAGCTTCTCGAGCGCGCTCTCACGGCGCAGGACCGGGAGCGAGCGGTCGACCACCTGAAGGAAGGCATCGATCGCGCGATTCGACTGGTTCAACAACTGCTCACCCTCGCTCGCCTGGAACCGCAGCGCAAACCGATCGCGCCGACGCCGATCGCGCTTGCGCGCCTCGCGGGCCGCGTGGTGAGAGATCTCGAGCCGCACGCCACGGCGAAGTCGATCGTGTTGTCGTACACGCGGCAGAAAGACGTGCAGATGTACGGCGACGAGGAATCGATTCGGACGCTGCTGACGAATCTCGTCGACAATGCCATTCGCTACACGCCGGTTGGAGGTTTTGTACGGGTAAACGTCATCGACGCTGGCTCGGAAGCGATCATCCAGATCGAGGATAGCGGGCCGGGAATTCCGCTTGACCAGCGCGAGCGGGTGTTCGACCGGTTCTACCGCGTGGCAGGTAGCGCCGAGGCGGGCAGTGGCCTCGGGCTCTCGATTGTCCGGCGCATCGTGCAGACCCACGGTGCCACCATCGATCTCGACGTATCGCCGTTGCATGGGCTCGCGGTACGAGTGCGAGTGCCGCTTGCGTCGCTCTTAAGTCACTCTTAAGTCCTCGCGCATTACATTGTGACCGTGGCGTCGCCACATCTCTATCAATGACCTGCATGAGGACTTCATGAGCATTGGAAAACTTCTCGCCGTCGCAACGATGGCCATCCTCGGCGTTTCGGGAATCGCCGGGGCCGCTGAGCAGAAGACGCAGTCGAAGGAGCAGATGCCCGCTGCCAGTTCAGCGGCACCTGCTGGCGGAAACACTGCCGTTGGAGGAACGTCTCAAACGCCCACGAAGAAGCATGTCAAGAAGCACATGAACAAGGATGGGCCGTCCAAGCAGGAGGACAAGAAAGGCTGATCGACAACTTTCACCCCGGGTCTGTCACAGCGCCGTCTTCAACGGCGCTGTCTCTTTCCACGCGCTCAAACGGAGCTAACGAAAAGTGCGTCGCGACATCCATAGCCCAGGGAGCATCGGCAACCAGAGCGTGAATCCACGCAATAGCAGGGTTGCCGTGAGTGCCGCCTCGATCGGTACGCCGCCGGCACTGAGCAGGATGACACAGGTTGCCTCGAAGGTTCCCAACCCGAGTGGGATGGGGCTGAGCGTCGCGACGACTGAGGCCATGACGAAGCTGGGTAGGACTTCCGAGAACGACGGGTCCACGCCAATCGCGCGCAGCATTACCCAGAGTGTCGAGGCGTCCAACAGAAACACGACGCCGTGCAGCATCACGGCGGATGCGAGGAGGGGTTGATCGCGAACGAGCCCTGCCGAGGCCTGTGAGAAGGACCTGAACATGGCTTCCAGCCCCGGAACGCGCAAGAGGAAGCTGGGAAGGGGACGTCCGCCGCGCGTGCGCAGCCACAGCGCTCCACCCGATATCGCTGCCGACACCAGGACAAACAGTGCAGTCACTCCTACTGTCCATGCGGTCAGGCCATGGTACAGCCACAGCAGCAGGACGCTCACGGTCGTGAAGATCAGGTAGGCGGCGTAGTAGGCGACCAAGCTGACGAGCATGACAGCCATGCACAGATCGTTGGGTATGCCCTTGCGATGCAGTGCAGCGACGACGAATGCAGTGCCGCTCATCCCTCCTGTGGGCAGCGCTTGATCGGAGAACAGCTTGGCCAGGCTCAGGGGCATGAGGGTAATGAGGCGGAGGTGGACGCCGCCACCTGCCAGTGCAAGTTGCCACAGTTTCGCCACGGCGAAGTAAGTCCCGATCTGAAGCGCAAGGGCCACCAGGAGCCAGCCAGGTGCTGCCTGCTCCATAAGCCCGACAAAGCGTTCGATATCACCGAGATGACTGACCGAGACGACCACGGCCAGCAGCAACAGCAACCCCAGCCAGATACTGCGAAACGCGGGCCAAATCGATGTCCGCTTGCCCGGACGGCGTGGAGCCTGCTGCCGATCAGGGCGCATGGCGCCGGTAGAAGGCCCGTTTGGTGGCCTCGGAGACCAGCATGTACACCGCCGAGATCAGCAGAATCGCGCCAAGCATGGGCGCAGGCAATGGGTGCAGGGAAAACACGGCACCTATTCCCGTATAGGGAAGAGCCAGTGCGATCAACAGCACGACGACCGTGCTCCAAAGCAGCAATCGGCCAGGACGGCTGCGATGGAAAGGGCCCGCGGTGCGGATGACAAACAAGATGAGCAATTCGGTCAGCAGGGATTCCAGGAACCAACCCGTTCGGAACAGATCTGCGTTCCCTCCAAGGAAGTACAGCAGAACCGAGAATGTGAGCAGATCGAAAAGCACGCTGACCAGTCCGAAGGTCAACATGACATCTCGCACGAATCTCATGTTCCAGCGATGCGGACTGCGACGCCAATCTGGATCGACTCGATCTGCGGCGATGCCCATGGCGGGGATCTCCGACAGGAAATTGTTCAGTAACACTTGCTTGGCCAGTAGAGGAAGAAACGGCAGGAACAACGAAGCAGCGGCCATGCTGACCATGTTGCCGAAGTTCGCGCTCGTGGTGATGAATACGTACTTCAGTGTGTTTGCGAACGTGCGGCGCCCCTCTTCGATCCCCAGCCGTACCGCATCGAGTTCATGCTCGAGAAGGACCAGATCGGCAGCCTCCTTCGCAACGTCGACAGCGGTGTTGACGGATATGCCGACGTCCGCCGCGTGAAGGGCAGGTGCGTCGTTGATGCCATCGCCGAGGTATCCCACGGCGTGCCCGGTCTTCTGCAAGGCGCGAATGACGCGCTCCTTCTGGGCGGGATCGACTTCCGCGAACACGGAAACCTCTGGTGCGAGCTGCCACAGAGCCTCGTCCGTCAAGTCCAGCATTTCGCCTCCGGTGAGGACTCGCCCTGTGGAAAGTCCGACCGTTTCAGCGATATGACGAGCCACCAGGTGATTGTCACCAGTGATGATCTTGAGTTCGACCTCGAGGGCATGCAAAGCCTGCAGCGTGCGCCTTGCCTGTGGTTCCGGCGGATCGAAAAAGAGCAGGAAGCCCTCGAACGTCATCTGCTGTTCGTCGTCACGCGTGTAAACCGGCTGGCGCGGAATCACGCGCGTAGCGAGTCCAAGCACCCTGAATCCCTGTTGGCTCAACTCCGAGAAGCGTTTCTGGATCGCATCCATGTCGCTTTCGTCCAGCAGTGCGACGGTGTCACCTCTGCGAATCTGACTGCACACGTCGAGCACCTGCGTGAGCGCGCCTTTGACAATGAGCATGGCATCGTCCGGTGTCTCTGCTTCCACCACGACGCCGAGGCGCTTGCGCGAAAAATCGTAGGGGATCTCGTCCAACTTGGTGATGCTGCTGCAGTCGATGCCTTCCGACCGTGCCCGCGCGACGATCGCTTCGTCGAGGGGGTTGCTCAGACCTGTCTGCAGACTGGCATTGAGCGTTGCCAAGTGCAGGATCCGCACATTGGAAGCGCCGCTCGTGTCGAGGGTGGCGTCGAGCTGGACAACGCCCCGGGTCAGAGTGCCGGTCTTGTCGGTGCACAAGATGTCCATGCTGCCCAGGTTCTCGATGGCATTCAGATGGCGGACGATCACCCCCTGCCGAGCCATGTTCTGCGCACCCCTGGACAGGGTAATGGTCAGAATGGCAGGCAGAAGCTCGGGAGAAAGACCGACTGCAAGCGCAATGGCGAACAGCAGGGTGTCGATGGTTGGGCGCTGCAGGATGATGTTGATGCTCAGCACGGCAAGGACGGTCACGATCATGATTCGCAGCAGTAGTCCGCCGAAATGACGCAGCCCCCTTTCGAACTCCGTTTCGGGCGATTGCTGGATCAGGGCTTGGCTGATTTCGCCGAGAACGGTCGACTTCCCGGTACGCACGATGAGCGCCGTGCCAGTGCCGCTTCGTACCGAGCTGCCCATGAACACGCAGTTGTGGCGTTCCGATAAGCCGGCGTCGAGGGGAACGGGCCCGGGCCGCTTCTCCGCCGGGAAGGTCTCTCCGGTCAGCAGTGCCTGGTTGACGAGGAACTCCTTGGCTTGAAGCACCACCGCCATCAGCGGGGATCAGGTTCCCCGCCGATAACAGGACAATGTCGCCGGATACGACATCCGCGCTTGCGACCTCCTGCCGTTTGCCGCCGCGCACCACGGTGGCGGTCACCGCGACTTGGCGTCGCAGCCGCGCGACCGCGTTACTCGCCCGGTATTCCTGGATTGCTCCCAAGGCCGCGCTGAGAACGATGATGCACAGCACGACCGAGGCGTCTATCCAGTCGTGCGCGACGATCGACACCAAAGCAGCGAAGACGAGTATCAGCAGAAGCGGACTGCGGAAGCGATCGAGAAAGAGACGCGCGACCTGATACCGACGCACTGCCATCACGCCACTCGGGCCGGCAGTTGCCAGTCGGCGTGACGCCTCGGATGGCGACAACCCGTCCTCTGCGGAGCCGAGGGACCGCAGCAGTTCTGCCGTTGGGATGGCCCAGTAATTCTCAGGGCAGGTCGGAACAGTCATGCGCGACTTCCCCCTGGCGATCACCACCTTGGTGGGATGGCACTATCCTGTCAGTGTATCGAGCCACGGGAGGCCGAGCACACTTCGGCGGCCCCTGCCGTGAACAAGCCCACCGTGGGCGACACGTCCAGGGCGCCCGCGAAGAAGCGCGCCATGAGGCACATGAACAAGGGCGCCCCGGCCAAGCAGGAGGACAACAAGGGCTGATCGCCGGTTGCTTCCCCCGGTCTTTCACAGCGCCGACCTCGACGGCGCTCTTTTCTCCAGGGGACAAGCAGTTGTCGACATCCGAGCTGAGTCGGGTTTGCGAATCGTGCGGATTCGGCTCTGCTAATGTGCCTGCACTACCCCCGCAACAACTGTGCGTTGATGGCCACGATGATCGTGCTCGCCGCCATGAAGACCGCCCCCACAGCAGGCGACAGGAAAAAGCCCAGGCCGGCGGTAACGCCCGCGGCAAGCGGTATCGCGATGGCGTTGTAGCCGGTGGCCCACCAGAGGTTCTGCACCATCTTGCGGTAGGTCGCGCGCGAGAGCCGGAGCGCTGCCAGGACGTCCGAAGGGTCG
>CAZNBS010000072.1:0-20568 GCA_964570955.1 uncultured Burkholderiales bacterium
TCGCTACTTCTTCCTCAAGATCCGGGCCGCTTTCCCCGGAAATCCGTGAAGAACCAAACTTAAGCGCATCTACAACAAGCTTCCCGCGACATTTCGCCTGCCCTATGTCGTGCTCGTCATGGGGGTACGTGAGGTGGAGCCGATGTTCTGGTCGCTGATCAAGCTCAAACCCGGGTCGTATGTCCGCTCCTGGACGGAGTACGGCAATAACAGAGGCATGAGCCGATGGCATGACATGGTTGACTGGCTCGGCGGCTATCCTTTTGAGGTGGCAAAGCCCGAGGAAATCTTCGCCTTCTTCAGCGCCCGTGGCCTCGAGCTGAAAAGGTTAAAAACGCATGCTGGCGGCTTAGGCTGCAACGAATATGTGTTTGTTGAACGCTCCTTCAGGGCTGCAGCTTCGGAATAGGACTGTGGTCAGATTATTGCGCGTGAGCAAGGAGCCGGTCTGATGGTGCTTCGTCAGGCGCTGGGCTGGGCCGGGGCGCAATCGGTTGTGCGCATCGTGCTTGGATTTATCAGCGCCAAGGTGTCTGCCGTTTACCTCGGCCCGGCGGGCATGGCGCTGGTGGGCCAGCTCGGCAGCTTCATCCAGGTTGTACAGGGCGCGGTCGGTAACGCCGCTGGCACGGCAGTGGTGAACCTTACGGCGGAGAGGCGCGCGCAAGCGGATCGGCTGCGTCTGCTCTGGGCCACGGCCTTGCGCCTCGTGGTGGTACTGACCGGTCTGGTCGCGGTAATTGCATCGCTCGCCTCGGCTCCCATAGCGACCTGGCTGCTGGGGGATGCGGGATTCTGGCCTGCGATCGCTGCGGCGTCCCTGGCTGCGGTCTTCGTGGTGGCCGACACCGTCATACTTGGGGCCATGAACGGCCTTCGCCAGGTGAGCCTGATCGCTAAGGCGGGCATAGCCTCGGCCATCGTTGAGATCGGCGTCTTTGCTGCATTGGTGTATGGCTTTGGACTCTGGGGCGGTCTGTTCGGCATGGCGGCCATCTACGGCGTGAAGCTGACGGTCACTTGCATCGCCGCGTTTCGCTCCGGGGGACTATCCCTGCGATCGTTCGCCGGCACCTTTGACAATGGCACGGCACGCGAGATTGCGCGCTTCTATCCGATGCTGATTGCCCATTCGGTCGCCCTGCCGCTCAGTCAGATTCTAGTGCGGGACGGTGTGATCGGCCAGCTTGGCCTTGAGCAGGCGGGGTATCTCCAGGCTCTATGGCGCCTGTCCGACATGTACGTCGGCGTGATGTCGACCGCACTCGGCATGTACTTCATGGCACATTTTTCCTCGCTGGCGATGGAAGTCGAGCGTGGTGCACTGCTGCGACGCACGGTGATGCAACTCGGGATGCTAACGGCAATGGTCGCTTCGCTGGTGTATGCCTTGCGCGATGTCATCATTCTCATCGTGCTCACTCCTCACTTCCTGCCTATGAGCGAACTGATGCCGCTGCACCTTCTAGGAGACGTGCTCAAGACGATGGGTTATCCACTGCAGATGGCGCTCGTCGCTCAACGCAGGACGTCGTGGTATGTAGCGATGGCGGCAGGAGGGCCGCTTCTCTTTGTCGTGCTCTCGCATGTTTTGCTGTCACGATCCGGCGCGCAGGCAGCCCCCGCCGCTTACGCGGCCAGCTATTTCGCCGTGCTGTGCCTTCTGCTTGCCGCACAGCGCGGCACACTTGCGGCTAGAAGAAGCTAAGCGCGGATCTCGCGGGCCTAGCCTTTGGCGACAGCCTGCCAATTCGACGGAGCAACGTCGTCAATATTTGAGGGTGGGCGACTAATGAGCGATCAAGCAAATGAAGCGCTGTCCGGGAAGCGCGCCGAATTCGTTGGCCGCTGGGCAAGATTCCCTAGTGCGCCGAACGAAAAATGGATTGCATTGGCGGAGCGCATCCGCGCCTTTCGCCCGTAGTGTGACGCCAGACTATGTGCGGAATTGCGGGCTTCTATCATTTTTCATTGCAGCACGCGAACGAATCCAGTCTTCGTGACATGACCGACAGTCTGGCTCATCGCGGGCCTGACGCAGCTGGATTGTGGATTCAGGGACCAGTGGCGCTGGGGCATCGGCGCCTCTCCATTTTTGACCCTGCGGCCGGCCATCAACCCATGACCAGCTTGGATGGCGAGACGGTAATTATCTTCAACGGCGCTATCTACAACTTCCTGGAATTAAGGGACGAACTCGAGCGCATGGGTCATAGGTTTCGGACTGACTCCGATACCGAAGTGATTCTGAATGCGTACGAGCAGTGGGGGATTGACTGCCAGCAGCGCTTAAACGGCATGTGGGCGTTCGCGATCTGGGACAACAAGAGAAGGCATCTGTTTCTGTCACGCGATCGGATTGGCGAGAAGCCGCTGCACTACGCGATCTTCCAGAATTCCTTCGTGTTTGGGTCGGAAATCAAAGCGTTACTAGCGTGGGGAATACCAGCGGTGGCGCGAGACGATCTCCTCGAAATCTATTTAACCCTGGGCTACATCCCGGCGCCGCACTCGTTCTATCGACACATTCGGAAACTCAGGCCTGCGCATTACCTGTTGGTCAAGGAAGGCCGCATCGAAGAGCGGAAATATTGGCACTTCCCACAAGTTCCTGAATGCGACATGGTGCGGGGCGAGAAAGCGGTTTGCGAGCAATTCGAATCAATACTCAGTGACTCCGTGCGCCTCCGTATGCGCAGCGACGTGCCCTACGGCGCGTTCTTGAGCGGGGGGCTGGATTCTTCCAGCATCGTGTCCCTCATGGCGCAGCACTCCGAGCATCCTGTCGAAACATTCACCATTGGGTTCAAGGAAGGGCGATTTGATGAGCGCGGCCTCGCGCGACAGGCGGCGGCGGCATTCCGCAGTCATCACCACGAGCACTTGGTAGATTCGAGCAGTTTCGATGATTCCATCGAGTCCATCCTGCACCATTACGACGAGCCATTTGGCGACGACTCGGCGATTCCGACCGGCCATCTGGCGCGTTTCGCGCGCCAGTACGTAAAGGTGGCTTTGACGGGTGATGGCGGCGATGAGGTTCTCTCCGGCTACACCATTTATCAGGGCGAAAAGTTTGCGGCTGATTACAAGCGTCTCCCAACCCTCTTGCAGCGCTCTGCTCCTCCGTTTGCACGGTGGCTCGGCCGCCCCTTTCACGGGGCAATGCGCTACCGAATGAACCGAATCGCCAAGGTCTGCGCCGCGTCTGCTCAATCGTTCGAATTGCGATTGACCGCAAAATTGGCAAAGATTCCGCCAATCATGATTCGCAATTTGCTTGTCGATCGAAAAGACGTGTGGCCGTTCCGTGAATTTCTTGCAGAGGTGATGCGTGACTGTACGTTTTCAGATCCATTCAGCCGCCTGATGTATTTTCAGTTCCTGGTTTCGCTTCCGGACCAGATGCTTACCAAGGTGGATCGAATGAGCATGGCTTGCGCATTGGAAGCCCGTGCGCCCTTCCTCGACTATCGACTGGTTGAGTTCATGGCGGGCGTGCATAGGAACGTCAAGATGCCTGGATACCGTCGAAAGAGCGTTTTGCTCGATTCGATCGGCCGGAGGCTACCTGAATCGATTCGCCGTGCCCCAAAGCGCGGGTTTTCGGTGCCGTTGTCAGAATGGTTTCGTGGTGAAGATTTTCGATCGCGGGTTGCGTCCTTGGCCGATGGCTCGCTTCCTTTCGCTCCAGGTCAGATGAGATCGATAATCGATGAGACCACTACTGGCAAGCAAGACAGCGGCGCGTTTCTCTGGATGCTCTTTTTGCTCAAAGTTTGGCGAGAACGGAATTGCTAGATGATGAATGTGCTGATAACAGGCCCGGCGTTGAGGGACCCTGGCGGGGTATCTGGCTACTACAATGCCGTGCTGCCATATTTGCATCGGCAAGGTGACTTCGGAATCCACTATCTTGAGATAGGCAGCACTCGCGGAAGGGCGGGGTTGCTAAATCCTATCGCCGATCAAATTCGAGTTCGGGAAGCAATCAGGAAGACTCGCCCTGGGATATTTCATTGCAATCCATCCCTGGTACCGAAAAGTTTCTTTCGCGACGGTGCCTTCATTCGCTACGCAGTCCAGCGTGGTTGTCCAGTTCTGGTGTTCTTTCGAGGTTGGGACACCAAATTCGAGTCGCGCGCAGCAAGATCATTCGGGAGTTTTTTTCGTTTGACGTATGGCAAGGCGGATCATTTTTTGGTCCTTGCATCGGCATTTCGCGATAGATTGCACACGTGGGGCGTTACTGCGCCAATTGAGGTTACCACTACGTCGGTGTCGGCGAAGCTTGTAGAAAATTATGATGGCCTCGCGAGATTTTCGTCTAATTCGGGCCTGACCAAAATTCTCTTCTTGTCTCGGCTTGAGCGGGATAAAGGGCTCATGGAGACCCTTTCGGCGACTGCGACGCTATGCCGCCAAGGCAAGAGGGTAGCGCTTACGATAGCGGGAGCTGGGGCTGCGGAGAGACAAGTCAAGTCGCTTCTTGCGAGCCAGCCACAGTTGGCAAATGTGGTCACGCTGGTCGGTGATGTGCGCGGTGAGCGAAAGCGGGCATTGCTGGCCGACCATCATCTCTTTTGCTTTCCCAGTTATTACGGTGAGGGAATGCCCAATGCAGTTCTCGAATCCATGGCTTTGGGGATGGCCGTCATTACGACACCTGTGGGCGGGCTCGCAGATTTCTTTGAGGATGGCAAGATGGGTTGCCTGGTCCAGCCACGTAGTGCTCAATCAGTGGTCGATGCCATTGGGAAGTTGATGGACAACCCGTCGGCAATGCGACGAATGTCGGAATACAATCATGCTTACGCCGCTCAGCGGTTTCTTGCGCCAGTCGTCGCGGAGAATCTGCTTGGCGTGTACAGGCATGTTGCGAGGGTTGAGGCCTGAGGCATGTGCGGCATTTCCGGTGTCGCTGGTCATGCTGGTGCTCTCGCGAATGGCGAGAGCCTGAGAAGAATGAATGCGGCGATCGCGCATCGGGGGCCGGATGGGGAGGGCTACCACCAGGCGATGACACGCGACGGTCGCTACCGCATCGGCCTTGCTCACCGTCGTCTATCCATCATCGATCTCGGCACGGGGCACCAACCGATGGGCAACGAAGACGGTTCGATTCAAATCGTCTTCAACGGAGAGATTTACAACTTTCGCGAACTGCGCCAGGCGCTGGAAGCCTCTGGCCACCGTTTCGCCACGCACTCGGATACGGAAGTCATCGTCCACGCCTACGAGGAGTGGGCCGATGCCTGCGTGGAGCGATTACGGGGCATGTTTGCCTTCGCCCTTTGGGATGGGCTGCGAGAGCGCCTGCTGCTGGCGCGCGACCGCTTCGGCAAGAAGCCGCTGTTTTTGCACGAGGCGGAGGGTGTGTTGTTGTTTGCATCGGAGATAAAGTCGATCCTGGCATTTCCGGGCGTCGAAGGCAGTCCAGACGAAGCGGCGCTCGGAGATTTTTTCACCTACCGCTACGTCCCGGCGCCCGCCACGCTCTACCGGGGCATCCGCAAACTCATGCCGGGCAGCTGCGCCATTTGGGAGGCTGGCAGTCTTTCGGAACGGCGGTACTGGAGGCCGCCCGACCGCGCGTCGCGCATACCCGGCCCGCTGCCTGACGATCCCGCGGGCGCCTTCATGGAAGTGCTTGAAGAGGCGGTTCGAATCCGCATGGTCTCGGATGTTCCCTTCGGCGCTTTCCTTTCTGGTGGCATCGATTCCTCGGCGGTGGTGGCGTTGATGAGCCGCCATTCGTCATTGCCGGTCAAGACGTTCTCCGCCGGCTTTTGTGACCGCAGCTACAGCGAACTTCGGCACGCGCGCGTCATAGCCAAGCAATTCGGCACCGAACACCACGAACTGGCCATCGAGGCAGGGCACTTGATGGAACACCTGCCCGCACTCATTCGCTTTCGCGATGCTCCGGTGGCGGAACCGTCGGACATCCCCATCTATCTGCTCGCTTGCGAAGCGCGCAAGAAGGTGAAGATGGTGCTCACGGGCGAAGGCTCGGACGAGATCCTGGGGGGCTACCCCAAGCATGTGTTCGAGCGCTACGTGCCGGGCTATCAGCGTCTGCCCCAGTTCGTACGCCGGGGGCTCATCGAACCTCTGGCGCGCTCGCTGCCTTATCGCTTTCGGCGCGCCAAGACGGCGATCGTCAACCTTGGGCTGGAACGCTTCGAGGAGCGCATGCCGCGTTGGTTCGGGGCCTTGTCCGATGCGGAGCGGCTGGCCCTTGTCGCATTGCCGGTGGCAGAACGGAAGGCGGGCGAATGGCAGTTTGACACTCCGCCGGAGAATACGCCGTTGCGGCGCATTCTCTACTTCGACCAGACGAGCTGGCTGCCGGACAACCTGCTGGAACGCGGCGACCGCATGACCATGGCGGCCTCGCTGGAGGCGCGCATGCCTTTCCTGGACCAGGAGCTGGTGGCTTTCGCGAGCACGCTGCCGGATGACTACCGTGTGCGGGGCAGCGTGACCAAGTGGGTATTGCGGGAGGGCATGAAGCGCATCCTGCCGGCGTCCATCCTGGAGCGCCCCAAGGTGGGCTTCAGGGTGCCGGTGAACGAGTGGTTCCGCACCTCGATGCGCGACTATCTGTACGATCACCTGACCGGCACGGATTCGCGAACCGCGCACTACTACCATCGGCCCGCCCTGCTGCGGGTGCTCGCGGAGCATGTCGGCGGTCGTCAGAACCACGAGAAGCTGCTATGGACGCTGCTGAATTTGGAGCTGTGGCGACGGGAATGCGCCGCATGAAGCGGAAATGGGGCCGGGCCGTCCTGATTGCCCTCCTGTCGATGGCGGGTGCGCCTTATGCAGCTCCAGGCGTCGATATGGGAAGGCTCGCCACACTGCCGCATCCCCGCACGCTGGACTTGGCGGCCATGCAGACGAACATGGCCCTGCGGGCCATCCTGCAGAAGTCGATGAAGGCCGACATGGCTTTTCCCCTGCCCGCCGAGCCTGCCGTAGCGGCGCTGACAGTCAAAGCGGAACTCGCGCGCCGCTCGCTCGATATCCAGTCGATAGCTTTCGGGGAGGAGGACCGGATACTGCGCATGGCGCTCTCGGCGCTCACTCTGCAGGACGATGCGCTTCTAGTGGCCACGAAGCAGCGGGTAGTGAACCTGGCAGGGTGGTCTCCGAAAGGTTCCACGGGACACTTCAACCACGACCAGGCTGGTCGTGCGGTAGCCTGGAGCCTCGCGCTGGCCTACGACTGGCTGTACGAGCGCTGGAGCGCGGAAGAAAGGCGCAAATTGCTGGCAGCCATCAAGGCGCGGGTCGGGGACATGATTTCCGCGCCAGTGCAGGGCCTGCCCACCGGCTGGGCGGGACTGGACTGGGGCAAAAAGCTGGATCGCTGGCCCTATGACTCGCACGGCGCGGTGACGATGGCGCGGCTGGCGGTGATCTGTACCGTGCTCGCTGGCGAGAACGCGCTCTTCGACCGCTGTGTTCGTGAAATGGTGCCGCGTTACCTCGCCCGCCCCATTCCCTGGGGCGGCTTGGAGGGTGGTTATGCCAACGGCACCGCCTATGCGTTTTGGGACGTGCTCGACACCCATTTCGTGGTTTGGCACTTGCTGAGGAAGGCGCTGGGTGTGGACTTGTGGCAAGGAGACTGGGCAAGGGGCTATCTGAACTACATTGCCTATTTCTTACCGCCCGGCACGCCAAGCGGTCTGTTCGGCGATGCGGCGGAGAAGGGCAATCAGGGCTATCAGCGCATGTGGGCTACACAGGCGAAGGCCTATGCCGCCGGGCTGCCTTCTCGCCTGGCGGACTGGTATGCGCGCAACCTGTCCGGCGAGAACCCTTTGCACCTTGCCTTGCTGCTGGCACAGCAACGTGACTGGTCCAAGTTGTCCGATCAGCTTCCGACCGGCACGCCGCACGCCATCCATCTGGCCGACATCGGCTGGGTAGCGATGCACAGCAGCCTGGGCGAGCGGACGCGCGCCTCGGTGTACTTCAAGTCGAGCCCCTATGGTTCCTACAACCACAGCCATGCCGACCAGAATTCATTCGTGATCAACGCACGCGGCCAGGCGCTGGCCATTGATTCTGGCTATTACGATTTCTACGGCTCGCCACACTGGAAGGATTGGTACAAGCAGACCCGTGCACACAATGCCATAACCTTCGATGGCGGGCAGGGGCAGTTGCACGACACCATGGCGGCGAAGGGGAAGATCACACGTTTCGAGCACCACGCGGATTACGACCTCGCCACAGGGGATGCGGTCGACGCCTATGGCGGCGCGCTCGAACGCGCGGTGCGCAGCATCGTCTATCTGCGCCCCGGCGCCGTGCTGGTGCATGACAGCCTGGCCTCCGTTACGCCGCGAACTTGGGAGTGGAACCTTCACGCGCTTTCAGTCATGAAGGAAGAAGGCCCTCGCAGCCTGGAGATAGAACAGGAAGGCGCGCGCCTCTGTGTGACGATGCTCGGGGCACCGGAGGGCGCCTTCGCGCAGACTGATCTGATTGCTGCGGAACCGCAGGGGAATTATGCGCGGCAGTGGCACGCACGCTATGCCTCTAGCCGAAAGTCAGCGACGGCGGAGTTCCTGGCCTTCCTTGATGTCGGATGTGAACGCAAGAAGGTCTCTTTGCGCAGGGAAGGGGGGCAACTCTCAGTGTTGCTAGAGGGGAGGCGCATCGATTTCGGCAATGCCGGTCGTACCGACGTTCATTGACTTTGTCAGCGTTCCCGCAACCTCGAGAAAGGGGGCGAAGGAATGAGCGCCTTGCTCTGGAAGCTCAACCGCCTGCGGGCGATGGGCGTACCGGAAATTGCTTGCCGTTTGCGAGATGCGACCCAAGCGCAGTGGGAAAGGCGCGGGCTTGGCCTGGCGCGTCCGGTGTCGCCGGAAGGAGTATGTGGACGGCCGTGGTTGGGCGACTTGCCGCGCGAATTCGATTCAAACGCCTATCGTACGGCGGCCGATGGTGTGCTGGCAGGACGCTTCGACGTATTCGCGCTGAAGGACGTTTCGCTAGGCTTCCCGCCTCAGTGGAATCGCGACCCGAAGACGGGGAGGGTTGCACCGCTCGCCTTTGGCAAGACGCTGAACTATCGCGACGAGCGCGTTGTCGGCGACATCAAGTACCTTTGGGAGCCGAACCGCCACTCCGAGTTGGTGGCGCTGGCGCAGGCCTGGCACCTAACAAAGGAAGCAAATTATTTGGAGGGTTGTCGGGTGCTGTTGGATTCGTGGATTGAGCAATGCCCATATCCACTTGGGGTTAACTGGACAAGTTCGCTGGAGCATGGGGTGCGTCTGGCGAACTGGGCGGTAGCGTGGTTTTTGTTTGGGGTAGATGGCCGGCTTAGAGTGGGTCTGGATTCCGACCTGCGCCGGAATGACGCCTTTGCAAAGCGGTGGTTGATAGCGATATATCAGCACTGCCATTTCATTGCCGGGCATCTATCGCGCCATTCGTCAGCGAACAACCACCTGCTCGGCGAACTGATGGGGCTGTTCATCGGCGCCACGGTGTGGCCGCTTTGGCCGGATTCGACGCGCTGGCGTGAGCAGGCAGCGTGCGAGTTCGAGGCCGAGGCGCTCAAGCAGACGGCCGAAGACGGGGTGAATCGGGAACAGGCAATCTGGTATCAGCACGAAGTGGCGGACATGATGCTGCTCGTCGGGCTGTTCGGGCTTGCGAACGGCACCGAATTTTCCGCGGCGTATTGGCGACGGCTGGAGCGGATGCTGGAGTTCTTCGCCGCACTGATGGATGCAGGAGGCCACGTGCCGATGATCGGCGATGCAGACGATGCGCGGCTGGTGCGGTTTACGCCGGCAGGTGGGAAGGAACTGAGTTCCGCCGTGCGCGGGAATTGCGGAAGTGAGGTTTATCGGTCGCTGCTGGCGACGGGGGCGGTGTTGTTCGGGCGAGGAGATTTCAAGGCTAAGGCCGGTGGGTTCGACGACAAGAGCCGCTGGCTCCTCGGGGACGCGGCAGCGCGAACATTTGATGAGCTGCCGGTGCCGGAGCAGGAAGAGCCGAGACGGGATTTTCCGCATGGCGGCTATGCGATTCTCGGCGGACGATTTGGCACGCCCCGAGAGGTTCGTATTGTTGTTGATGCCGGGCCGCTGGGCTATCTCTCGATTGCCGCGCACGGGCATGCCGATGCGCTGGCCTTCACGCTATCGGCGGGCGGGCGCGAGATCCTGATCGATCCGGGCACCTATGCCTTCCACACGCAGCGCATGTGGCGCGACTATTTCAAGGGCACCGGCGCGCACAATGCGGTGCGCGTCGATGGTGCGGACCAGTCGGTGTCGGGAGGCAATTTTCTTTGGACTCAGCATGCCCGGGCCGGCCGGGATCGCTTCGAGCACGACGGGACCCGCAGTGTCTGGTCAGGCACCCACGACGGCTATCTACGGCTGCCTGACCCGGTAGGGCACCGGCGCACCATTGCGTGCGATGTTGCTGCGGGATCGCTGCGTGTGACGGATCGGTTGGAATGCAAGGGGCGACACGAGGTGGAGGTTCTTTTTCACCTGAGCGAACATTGTCGGGTACAAGATGTTGATGGGACGATCCATGTCGAGGACGGTCCGGTGAGAGTCAGTCTTCGCAATACGGCGCCCGGGTGGTTGCCCCGCATCGTGCGGGGCCAGGAGAATCCGCCACTGGGGTGGGTTTCGCGACGCCTTGACGAAAAATCACCGTGCGCCTCCGTCGTCTGGGCCGGGGTGGTCGTGGGGACAGCGGAGCTGGTAACGGAGATTTCCGTTGTGTTTCGATAGGTACTAATCGTTCCGGCGGTGGCCGGGGCCCAAGGTTGGCGGTTGTCGAGGAGATTGGCGTTGGCCTGGATTCCGCCTTTCGCCGAAATAAGGTGGCGGCCTTCGCAGAAATGACGAAATGAAGCAAAGGGTTAAAGCATGAAGATCAGCATTTTCGGCCTCGGGTACGTCGGGGCGGTGTCGGCGGGGTGCCTGTCTTCGGACGGCCACGAGGTGATCGGGGTGGACCCCAACGGGGTCAAGGTGGATTTGATCAATCGCGGCATGTCGCCAATCATCGAAAAGGACATCGGCGAGATGATTGCCGCTTCGGTGCAGGCCGGGCGTCTGCGCGCCACAACGGACGTCGGCGAGGCGGTGATGGCGAGCGATTTGTCGCTCATCTGCGTGGGTACCCCTTCTCAGTTGAACGGGAACCTCGACCTGTCGCACGTGCGCAAGGTGTGCGAGGAGGTCGGTACCGCCTTGGCGGAGAAGGCGGGCTTCCATGTCGTTGTGGCGCGCTCGACGATGCTGCCTGGCTCGATGCGGACAGTCGTCATCCCTACGCTGGAGGAGTTTTCCGGCAAGAAGTCCGGGGTGGATTTTGGCGTTTGCAACAACCCGGAGTTTCTGCGCGAAGGCACAGCCGTTCATGATTACTATCATCCGCCGAAGACGGTGATTGGCGAATCCGATCCCCTCGCTGGCGACACGCTGGTGAAGCTCTACGAAAAGATGGCTGCACCGCTGGTGCGCGCCGATGTGGAAACCGCGGAGATGGTGAAGTATGCGGACAATGCCTGGCATGCCCTGAAGGTAGCCTTTGCGAACGAGATCGGCAACGTCTGCAAATCACTCGGCATCGATGGCCTCAGGGTGATGGAGATCTTTTGTCAGGACACCAAGCTAAACCTCTCGCCTTACTACCTGAAGCCAGGCTTTGCCTTTGGCGGCTCCTGCCTGCCGAAGGATTTGCGCGCGCTGGCCTACAAGGCTCGCATGCTCGACCTCGACCTGCCGGTGCTGAACGCCATCCTGCCGAGCAATGAGCGGCAAGTGCTGAAGGGCATCGACATGGTGGTGAGGCAGGGAAAAAAGAAGGTGGGCGTCCTCGGCTTTGCCTTCAAGTCGGGTACCGACGATTTGCGCGAGTCGCCGATGGTGGTTCTGATCGAGACGCTGATCGGGCGCGGCTACGAACTTCGCCTTTTCGATCGCAATGTGAGCCTGGCTTCGCTGACGGGGGCGAACCGGAACTACATCCTTGACCACATCCCTCACATCTCGAAGCTGATGGTGGAAACAATGGACGAGGTTGTTGAGTTTGCGGAGGTAATCGTGATCGGTAACAACGCGCCGGAGTTCCGTGGCGTGGTGGCGAAGGCGGTCAACGGAAAAGTGGTGGTCGATCTGGTACGGATATCGCCGCACCGAAGCGAGGCGGGCCGCTATGACGGCATCTGCTGGTAAGGAAGAATGATCGCGAATCCTAGAACATCAGCGGTCGCCCGCATTCTTGCTTCCAGGAATCGGGTGCCGCATCCGAAGATTCTGGTCGTGGGCTGTGGGTCTGGCCGTGAGGCGGCGGTGCTGGCGAATGACCTTGGTGCCCAAGTCGTGGGTGTCGACATCAAGAGTGACTTCGATTCTGGAGCGCGAATGCATGCGCAGCTTCAGCATGGTGACGCGACGGCGCTCGACTTTCCCGACGCCTCGTTCGACATTGTGTTTTCCTATCACGCTTTGGAGCACATTCCGGACTACCACAAGGCCTTGAGCGAAATGCATCGTGTGCTCAGGCCATCGGCACTTTATTGCATTGGCACGCCGAACCGGGCTCGTCTTTTGGGCTATATCGGTGGCGGATCCACATGGACTGAAAAGATTCGCTGGAATCTGGTCGACTTGCGTGCCCGGCTCAGGGGGCGCTTCAGAAATGAATTTGGCGCCCATGCTGGCTATACGTCTTCCGAACTCGCTGGCATTTTGCTCGGCCATTTCGCGACAGCGGAAGAAGTCACTGCCGCCTATTACATGGAGTTGTACGGGCGCCATCCGCGGCTGCTTGCCATGATCTTGCGTTCGGGGGCTGGCCGTTTCCTGTTTCCTTCGGTGTATTTCATCGGCTCCCGGCAAGGTTGATGGACGCAGCAGCCAAACGACGCGTCCTGATCCTGGTCGAGAACCTGCCCTCGCCTTTCGATCGGCGCGTGTGGCAAGAGGCGACCACGCTGCGTGCCGTAGGGTGCGGCGTTTCGATCATCTGCCCGACAGGCCCGGGCTGCGAGAAGCGCTACGAGGAGATCGAGGGCATTCATATCTACCGCTACGCTCTGCCGTTGGAGGCGGAGGGGGCGAAGGGTTATGCGGTGGAATACACGGCGGCGCTGTGGCATTCGTTCCGGTTGGCCTGGAAGGTGCGGCGCGAGCGAGGCTTCGACGCCATCCATGCCTGCAATCCGCCCGATCTACTATTTCTGATCGGCGGTTTTTTCAAGCTGTTCTGCGGCACACGATTTCTTTTCGATCATCACGACATCAATCCGGAGCTCTACGAGGCCAAATTCGGCCGGCGAGATCTCTTCTGGAAGCTGATGGTGTGGCTGGAGCGCTGGACCTTTCGCACGGCGGACGTTTCGATTGCCACCAACGAATCCTACAAGCGCATTGCCGTCGAGCGCGGAGGCATGGAACCGGAAAAGGTGTATGTGGTGCGGAGTGGACCGAAGCTCGACCGGCTGAGGATCGTTCCACCGGTTGAAGAACTGAAGCGTGGGCGCAGGTTTCTCGTCGGTTACGTGGGCGTGATGGGAAAGCAGGAAGGCATCGACTTGCTGCTGCAGGCGGCGCGTCACGTCGTGAAAGAGATGGGGCGCACGGACGTGCATTTCGGGCTCGTTGGCGGCGGCACCTCGCTGGAGGAAATGAAGCAACTTGCCATGGAGCTGGGCATCGCCGACTTTGTGACCTTTACTGGTCGCGTGCCGGACCAGGCGATGCTGGAGATGCTGAACACCGCCGATATTTGCGTGAATCCGGACGTGGCCAACGGGATGAACGACAAGTCGACCATGAACAAGATCATGGAATACATGGCACTGGGCAAGCCGATCGTGCAGTTCGATCTGTCCGAGGGGCGCTTCTCGGCGCAGGAAGCTTCGCTCTACGCGAAGAAAAACGACGCTCAAGACATGGCATGCAAGATCATCGAGCTGCTCGACGATTCAGAACGACGTGCCCGGATGGGCGCGTACGGCCGTGCTCGCGTAGAGAACGAGCTGGAATGGAAGTACGAAGTGCCGAAGCTGCTGCAGGCGTACGAGGCGCTGTTTGCTAGGAGAGATGGGCGAGGCCTGGTTTAGTCGACCGGAACTTGAGGGTAATGTAGGCCGCGCAGGTGCTCACATGGTGCGTCTTCGACAGTAGGAGCCTGCCGTTGATTTCAAGAGCTACCGATAGCCAAGAAACTAGCGACAGTTAATGTGGGTATTACTGTTAAAAGCTCTTAGGATCAATAGGTTAGGAGATTGTCTGCTAGGGAGGTCATTTCTGTTGACGACCGTCTGTTCGGGCCGTAGACTGTTCTGCAATCGATCCGCCCTGCAAACGTATTCCTTTCAGGCAGTTAGGCGATATTCTTCGAGGGGATTCGAACATGAAACGAATCGGCGCCGCTTTACTGGTTTTCGCAGCTTTTGTCTCTCAGGCAGCCTTCGCCGCGTTCACCGGTGGCATGACCGCGAGCGCGCTTCAGACTGAAATCCGGGCACAGCAGACCCAAGGGAAGAGCGCGTTGGAAATCGCACGCGCTGCGCTGGCTGCAGGCGTGGCTGCGGATAGTCTCACCTCCGCCATGCTCCAGGCGGGGATTGCCTCCGGGACCGCCATCGAGGCGATCCTGCGCGCCGGCGGAGACGCAGGGTTGGTGCAATCCGCGGCGCTGGCAAACCGTGTCAGCCAGTCGGTCATCACTGCCGCTGCGGACCGCGCAGGGGTGACGCTTCCGTCCACGGGCCCCTTCGCTGGCAGTGGCGGATCGGGTTTCGGCCCCACGGGCAACACGGGCGGCCCTCCCGGCGCTGGTGGTGGCGGAACGGGCAGCAGGCGTTGACCTTGAATCCGTGATCCCGGCCTCGGCCGGGATTGGCATCTTGAAGGAGGCAGATCCCGCATGAAAACAAACAAGAAGTCGATCGCCCTTGCGGTGGCAGCCATCGCCGCCTGTGGCGCGGCCATGGCGCAAACGAGCCCCGTCCGCCCTTCGTATACCTACCCGGCAACGCCGCAGGGCGAAGGGCCGGCAGCGGTTCAGCTGGGCGGCTCGCCGCTCTACGCGACTCCCTGGGTGTACGCGGGTTTCGGCAATGACTCCAATGTGCTTTTCACGGACGGCAACGAACTCGATTCGGCGTACCAAATTTACAGTGCAGGTGTCTCGTTGGATGCTCGCGACGCGAACTCCGTGTTCATGATGAGCCTCCTTGGTTCCCATGGCCGGTACAACGACAGCGAAGCCGACAACTACACGGATTCTTCCGCGCGGGCCTCGTATGACCTGGCCTTCACCTCGCGCAGTTTCCTGCGCGCAAGTTGGGACTATATGCGCGGCCATGATCCGCGCGGCACTACCGACCGTGGCATCGGAGATCGACCTGACAAGTATTTTGTTTCGACCCCGGGTCTCATGTATTCCTATGGCGCGCCTACTGCACCCGGCCGCATGGAGTTTTGGGCAAGCCGAGCAGTGAAGCGCTACCTCAACAACCGTGACGTCACCGAGGGCAGCGACCGCAACACCAAGGACTATGGCGGCGCTTTCTACTGGCGCGTGATGCCAAAGACCCAACTCCTCGTGGAAGCGCGCGGCACAGACCTCCGCTACCAGATGGAGGATTCACCGCTCTCCGGGCGTGAAGCGCGCTACTACGCGGGCGTCACCTGGGATGCGACGGCTTCCACCAGTGGCACCATCAAGGTGGGCCGCCTCGAGAAGCGCTTCCGGTCCGATCTCCCGGCCTTCAAGGGCGGAAGCTGGGAGGCGATGGTCTCGTGGCTTCCGCGCAGCTACAGCAGGCTGGATATCTACAGCTCGCGACAGCCGATCGAATCCACGGGTTTCGGCAATTTCATCCTCTCGGATGCATCCGGAATCATCTGGACCCACGGCTGGACCTCCTTCCTCACGACGGAAGCCAACGCGCGCATCCAGAAGGACAAGTACAAGGGCTTCGACCGCAAGGACGACATCACCGGCTTCGGGCTGAAGGCCAACTACAAGTTCCGCCGCTGGATGACTCTCGGGGCGGAATACCAGCATTACGAGCGGGATTCGGACCTCCAAGGCTACGACTACGACAAGAACCTCTGGCTGATCTCGGCCACCTTCACCATGTGACCGGGGCCGGCCACGGCGGTCCCACCGGCCGCCGACCGCCATCAGGGCTTCGGCGGCGTAAGATGCCCCGAAGCCTTCGTTTTTCCAGGCTCCCGGCGAGGAGCCGACCCTTACAGATTCGGTATTACTGACCATGGCGCTCAATAACCTTCTACTGCTGTTCATCGCAGCCGTGCTGCTCGCCCTGGCCGGCCACGCCCGCGCGCAGGACGAGCTCTCCAGCTACAAGCTGGGCCCCGGGGACCTCATCACAATCCGCGTGATGGGGGAGGAAGACCTCAAGCGCGAGAAGGTGCGTCTTTCGGATGCCGGCACCATCTCCTACCCCATCATCGGCGAGATCCGCGTGCGGGGCATGACGGTGGGCGCGCTGGAGGATCACATCACCAAGGGTCTCAAGGGCAAGTACCTCCTGGATCCGCAGGTCACCGTGATGCTGGAGGAGTACCGCAACTTCTTCGTGAACGGCCACGTGGAAAAGCCCGGCGGCTACCCGTACCAGCCCGGCCTCACGGTGCGGAAAGCCATCTCGATCGCCGGCGGCTTCAAGGAACGCGCCGCCCGCGACAAGCTCAACATCATCCGCGATGAGGACCCCACGCAGACCACCAAGCGCGTGGACCTGAACGCCCCCGTCTACCCGGGCGACATCCTCACCGTCGAGGAGAGCTTCTTCTGATGAACGACCTCACGCTCCAGGAGCGCCTGCAGCCCCCCGCGCCCCCGCAACCCCAGCCGGAGCCGGACGAGGACTCGATCGACTTGATCGAGTACTGGCGCGCCATTTCCAAGCGCCGCTGGAGCATCCTGGGCATCACGGTCGTCGTCACGATGCTCGCCATCCTGGTCGTCTTCGCCATGCGCCCCACCTACCGGGGCACGGCGTCCCTCCTGATCGAGCAGGGCAAGAGCAAGGTGGTCTCCATCGAGGAGGTCTACAGCCAGGGGCTCGTGCAGCGCGAGTACTTCCAGACGCAGGTGGAGATCCTCAAGAGCGACGAGCTGGCGCGCAAGGTCATCCAGAAGCTGAACCTCACCCAGCACCCGGACTTCGACCCCCGCCAGCAGGAGCCGGGCATGGTCGCGAAGGTGAAGGAGGCTGTGTTGGGCCCGGAGGAGCCCCTGACGGACGAATCGATCCTGAAGAGCGTGCAGCGCAGGTTCAAGGACAGCCTGCAGGTGGAACTGCTTCGCAACAGCCACATCGCGCGCATCAGCTTTACTGCCTACGACAAGAACCTGGCCGCCCGCGTGCCGAATGCGGTTGCGGAAACGTTCATCGACAGCGACCTCGAAGCCCGCGTGGCCATGACGCAGAAGGCGACCGAGTGGCTGCAGGAGCGCATGGTGGAGCTCCGCAGCAAGCTCGATGGCGCGGAGAAGAACCTGCAGGAGTTCCGCGACCGCGAGCGCATCGTGGATACGAAGGGCCTCGCCATGGCGGGCTCGACGCGACAACTGGAGGAACTCACACGCAGTCTCGTGGAATCCCGGGCCAAGCGGGCCGAACTGGAATCCGCCCTGAGTGTCGCCAAGCAGGTAGCGGCCGGGAAGCTCGAGGCCTCCTACGAGACGGTGCCCGCCGTGCTGCGTGATCCCCTCGTCCAGCGATTGAAAGAGGTTGAGGGCGAGGCGGAGCGCCGCCTGAACGAAGCCGGCCAGCGCTACGGCCCGCAACACCCGACGATGATGAAGGCGGTCGCCGATTTCGAGGCGGCCAAGCAGAACACCCGCCGCCAGGTCGGCATCGTGGTGGCGGGCATGGCCAAGGAGTACGAGCAGGCCCGCGCCAACGAGATGTCCATCGAGCGCGCGCTGGGCCAGATCAAGGGCGACATCCAGGGCTACAACCGCAAGGAATTCCAGCTCGGCGTGCTGGAGCGCGAGGTGCAGCAGAACCGCAACCTCTACGACATGTTCGTGGGGCGGTTGAAGGAGACCTCGGCCACCAGCGACGTCAAGTCCACGATCGCCCGCGTGGTGGACCCCGCCACCATTCCTTCGATCCCCCATGCGCCGCGCAAGGCCCTGATCGTCGGGCTGGCTGCCGTGATCACCCTGCTTGCGGCGGCGATGCTGGCGCTGCTGCTCGATCGCATCAACAACACGCTCAACTCCACCAGCAGCGTGGAGCAGCGCCTGGGCATGCCGGCGCTCGGCGTGCTGCAGCTCATCAAGGGCATTTCCAACAAGAAGGGCTTCGTGTCGGAATTGGCCTTCTTCAACGATTCGCAGTCGGCCTTCGCGGAATCGGTGCGCACCATCCGCACCAGCGTCCTCATGTCCGCGCTGGACGACCCGCACAAGGTGATCGTCATCACCTCCTCGGTGCCGGAGGAGGGCAAGACCACCGTCAGCTACAACCTCGCCTGCGCGCTGGGGCAGGTGAAGAAGGTGCTGCTGATCGATGCGGACATGCGCCGGCCCAAGATCGCGAAGCTGGTGGGGCTGGATGCCAAGTCGCCGGGCCTCGCGGACCTCGTGGCCGGCCAGGCACAACTGAGCCAGTGCGTGTTCCACCAGCAGAAGGCGGGCATCCACATCCTCCCGGCCGGGACGATCCCGCCCAACCCGCTGGAGCTCATCTCCTCCAAGCGCTTCGAGGAGGTGGTCACGAAGCTGCGGGAGGCCTTCGACATCGTGATCTTCGATTCCGCGCCGCTGCAGCTCGTGAGCGATTCGCTGGTGCTCTCGCATTACGCCTCGGGCGTGATCTATGTGGTGAAGGCGGATTCCACGCCTTACCAGGTGGCGCAGAACGGCCTCAAGCGCCTGCGGCGCTTCGGTGCGCCGGTGCTGGGGGTGGTGCTGAACCAGCTCGACCTCGAGAAGGCCGAGAAGTACTACGGCGAGTACAGCGGCTACAAGAGCTACCGCGGCTACAAGAAGCACTTCTACAAGGGCTACGGCAAGTCCTACGGGCGGGCCGACTAGCGATGCCCGGCGCCAACCGGTGGCTGGTGGTCATCCCCGCACTGGCGCTGCTGGCCTTCCTTTCCTTCTGGGGCGTGCGCTGGGCGTGGGGTGATGCGTATGCCACCACGGCCTTGAGACAGATCACGAAGTGGGATGCGGAGAAGTCGCCGCCCGCGCTGGAGACATTCCTGTGGGTGCGGCGGGCCCTGGAGCGCGCGCAGGTGCTGGCGCCGGCGGACCCGGCCATCCCCGAGCTGCTGGGCCTGATGCACTTGCAGCAGTCGGATAGGCCGGAGTTCTCGGAGCTGGCTCTGGAGCACCTCGGGCGGGCACTGGCGCTGCGGCCCTCCTCGCCCTACACCTGGGCGAACGTGGCGGAGGCCAAGTTCCGCCTCGGGCAGACGCAGGCGCCCTTCGAGGAGATTCTGCTGCGGGCGCAGGCGCTGGGGCCTTCGGAGCCGGAGACGCAGCGGATGATGGTGGAGCTGGGCTCGGCCCTGTGGAACGAGCTGTCGGCCCCGGCGCAACGCGAGGTGAAGCTGGCGCTGGAGCGGGCGATGCGGCGTAACCCGCTGGAAACATTGCTCATTTCGGAGCGGCGCGGTAGATTGGACCTCGCGTGCCCGCTTGCGGCTGGTGATGTTCGTTTAGAGAAATCGAAGTGGCCGAAGGTTTGCGAGGAACAGGAAGCGGGCGCATAGCGGAATTCAAAGGGAGAACATGATGAAGCGCATGATGGTTTGGGTGTTCGGGGTGCTGGCGATGCTCTCGGCGAGCTTCGCTTTCGCGAATGCGACGGCCACCTCGGTGACGGGCACGGTGCGGGCGCAGATGGGGGTTGCCGAGATGCGGACGCTCCGCACGGGCGACACCGTCCGCTCGGGCGATACCGTGATCACCGGGCCGGGCTCCTCGGCGGTGCTGCGCTTCGAGGACGGGCAGATCGCGGCGCTGGGCGCCAACTCGCGGCTGGTGGTGCAGGCGTTCGACTACAACGCCACGACCAAGAGCGGGAATATTGTCTTGAACCTGCTGGCGGGTGGCATGCGGGCGATCACGGGCCTGATCGGGCGTTCGTCGCCTTCGAGCGTGAAGTACCGCGCGGGCAACTACACCATCGGCATCCGCGGCACGGACGTGAACAACGCCTTCGATGGCGGGAATGCCTTGGTGACGGTGCTCGATGGCGTGATCACCTTCACCTACGGCACGCAGACGATCACGGTGCCGGCGGGCGAGGGCGTGAATGCGCGTACGGACGGCAGCTTCCAGCAGGGCGCCATCAACGAGATCGTCCGCCAGCTCCAGCAGACGCCGGCGGGCCAGCAGTTGCTGAACTCCATCCAGGGCCTGTCCTCGCTTTCGCTGGCGGTGAGCAGCGCCGCGGCCGGGACGAGTGGCACGGTCACGGTGCCCGCGGGCGAGGATGGCAGGCCCACCTTCTCTAGCGGGCCGACGCCGACCACCTCTGGCCCCGCCGGCTCCGGC
>CAZNBS010000073.1:0-20355 GCA_964570955.1 uncultured Burkholderiales bacterium
TTACCGCGAAATCGCCGTCGGCAAGCGCCAGCAGGGAGTGATGCCAGACCCCGCGGGGTGCGCCGGCCCCACGGCGAGTGTCTGATGGAGAAGCAAAGGCCTACGAGCGGTGCGCGCGCCACTGACGCAGGATGAGCAACTGGCCGCCACGTTGCGCGCCACGATCAAGCGGATACCTGTTGAGGCCGGCGCACAGCTGTTGTCGCGTGGCTCGTCGGCTTGGGGTAACCCAGGCGGATCCATGCGGCGAATTCTGGCGCCGCAGAGCCAAGTCTCTCGTCATCCATGACGCTGCGATGCCGAGTGTTCAAGCAATCGATTGAACAGAGGTTATGGATCGATTCGATTCTGGAATGGCACGCTGCTTACCGGCCGACTAGACTGCATCCGACCCTAGCGCCAGCATGCTCGGTAAGTCGGGCTGGCATGGCGAGCCGGATTCGCCGGTATTCGTTCGACACGAAATGGTGGGCTGACCAATGAGCGACTTCGACCTTGTCGTTACCGGCCGGATCGTGCGCAGCGATTGCACGCTGGAGCGCGGATTTGTGGCCGTGCGGGATGGCGTCATAGAACGTGTGGGGCAGGGTGAAGGGCCGGCTGCGCGCGAACGCCTCGATTTCGGCACGGCACTTGTCATGCCTGGCGCCATCGATTCGCAGGTTCATTCCTGTTCGCAGCGTGGGCAGGAGGGGTTCGAGTGGTCCACGCGCGCCGCAGCGGCCGGTGGCGTCACGACGATCGTCGACATGCCATACGACGACGGAAACCTGATATGCACGGGCCAGAGGCTTTCCCAGAAAGCGGCTGAAGCCGGGAAAGGCGCGCGCGTCGACTATGCATTGTTCGGCACCATTCGTCCGGAGGACGGGGCAACGCATATCCCCGCGATGGTTGAAGCGGGAGCAGCGGCGTTCAAGTTCTCCACTTTCGAAACGCATCCCACGCGCTTCCCGCGAATCCCTACCCCTGTACTGCACGACGCCTTCACCGCGATCGCTCCCTTCGGGCTGGCTGCCGGGGTTCACAACGAGAACGACGAGTGCACGCGTGCCTACATCCGCAGGACCGAGGCATCCGGCGTGACCGACTACCGGGCGCACGCGATGTCGCGGCCACCGATCACCGAAACACTCGCGATCGCCGAGGTCTACGAACTGGCCGCCGACACGGGTTGTTCCGCGCACGTCGTGCACTGCTCGCTCGGGCGCGGCTACGCGATGGCGTCGGCGTACCGCCAGCAGGGGGTCGATGCCACGATAGAAGCGTGTATTCACTATCTCACGCTATGCGAGGAAGACGATGTCGCACGCCTCGGCGGCAAGGCGAAGATCAATCCGCCGGTGCGGGGTCGCGCCGAGCGCGAGGCGCTTTGGCGACATCTGGCGGCGGGCAACGTCACCGTCGTCTCGACCGACCATGTGAGCTGGTCCGAGGATCGGAAAACCGATGCGAACATGCTGAAGAATGCGTCGGGCGTTCCTGGCCTGGAGGTGCTTGTCCCGTTGCTGGTCAAAGGCCTGCTCGATCGCGGCCTGCCATTGCATTGGGCAGCCAGGCTGCTCGCGGCAAATCCGGCGAGGCTGTTCAGAATCGGCCACCGGAAGGGTGCGCTCGAAGTGGGGCGCGACGCCGACATCACGGTGCTTGGCCACCGTCCGGGGCGCTACGATTCGGCAGCGAGCGGGCACAATCGGGTCCACTGGAGCCCTTACGACGGCATCGAGCTGTCGCATCGACCCGTCGCCACTTTCCTGCGTGGCGTGCTTGCATTCGACGGTACTTCGGTGCTTGCTACCCCCGGTCGAGGCGCATTCGTTCGCCCGGCGCTCTTGGCCTGAGGCTCCTTGAATGGTCTCGTATCTCGCCAAGGGCCGGATCAACGGCGCGCGGTTGTGGGGCGACCTCATGACGCTTGGTGGGATCACCGAGACGGAGCAGCCCTATACGCGCCGGTCGTTTTCGGCGAAGTTCGTCGAAGGGCGCAGGTGGCTGGCGGCGCGGTTTCGCGACGCAGGCCTGGACGTACGGATCGATGCCGGCGGGAATCTCATCGGCAGAAGGACCGGGCGCAGCCCTGATGCCCCGACCATCATGCTCGGCTCTCATTCCGACAGCGTGCCGGGTGGCGGGAGGTTCGATGGCATGGCCGGCATCCTGGCGGGGCTCGAGGTTGCGAGAACGCTCGAAGACGTCGGTGTTGCCCTCGAACACGCGCTCGAGGTGGTCGACTTTCTCGCCGAAGAGCCTAGCGAGTTCGGACTATCCTGCATCGGTAGCCGTGCGATGGCCGGCGCACTCGAGGAAGGCCAGCTCGAGCAGAAGGGGCCAGGTGGCGAGACACTGAGTTCGGCCATCGAGCGTATGGGTGGTTCACCCGGTCGCATCGAGTCCGCGCGTCGGCGCGACATCCGCGCGTTCCTCGAACTGCACATCGAGCAGGGGCCGGTCCTGGAGGCGCGCGGCCTCGACGTCGGAATCGTCACCGCGATTGTGGGGATCACCCGCCTCGAGCTCCGTTTCGTCGGAGAGGCGGCGCACGCCGGTACGGCGCCGATGCGCGGGCGCCATGATGCGGCAATTGCCGCGGCCGAGGTCGTTCTGGCAGTCCGCGATCTGGCGCGCACCCTGGACGCACGCGGAGAAGGCTATTTCGTGGCGACCGCGGGTGTGATCGACGTGAAGCCAAACGCGGCGAACGTGGTTCCGGGCGAGGCCCGTCTGGTGATTGACGCGCGTTGCGAGAGCGCGCCTCTGATGAGGCGTTTCGTGGACGACTTGCGCGAGAGAGCGGTGGCCGTCGCGACGATGACCGCGACCGAACTGGCGGACTTCAAGGTTTTGTCTGACAACGACCCGGCCGAATGTGATCCGATGCTCCAGCGGCTGCTGGTCGAAAGCGTGGCGTCGGTGGGGTGTTCGGCGATGTCCATGGCGTCCGGTGCGGGCCACGACGCAGCGTTCGTATCACGGGTGGCACCGAGCGCGATGATCTTCGTGCCGTGCCGCGGTGGGCGTAGCCACTGCCCGCAGGAATGGAGTGAGCCGGCGCAGTTGGCCATCGGGACAGAGTTGATGTTCGAGACGGTTCTCAGGATCGATCTGGCTGCGTTGGATGCAAGCGTAACGGGTGAGCGATGAGTTCCGATTCGCCGAAATCTGCCGAACCCGCGGAGCGCAACTCGTTCCGATCGTTTCTTGCCGCATTGCGGGAGCGTGGCGAAGTGGCGACCGTTCATCGGACGATCGACCCCGCAGGGTTCGGAATCTCGGCCTGCCTCTCGGCGCTCGACACGGGCCCGGCGCTGGTCTTCACGGGAACTGGCGCGAGCGGGATTCCGGTGGTAGGCAACCTGCTGGGCACCGTCGACCGGATCGCATTCGGGCTCGGCGTCGGCCGCGCCGGGCTGACGGCCAGGGTCGTGCAGGCGATCTCGGCGCCCATTGCGCCGACGCTTGTCGAGCGAGGGCCGGTGCAGGACGTCGAGATGCAGCCCGATCTCGGGCAACTCCCCATCCCGCGCTTCTTCGAGCACGAGACCGGTCCCTACATCACCGCCGGCTGCATCGTCGCGGCGGACAGTGCAACCGGTCATCGCAATCTCTCCTACGCCCGTGTCAAGCCGCTCGGCGGCAACCGCGCCCTCGTCGGCATTGCCCCGAACCACCACCTGGCGGTGATGGCGCGAGCAGCGGGAGCACGCGGCGAACGCCTGCCGATTGCCATCACGCTCGGCAACCACCCGGCTGTCCTGCTTGCTGCCGCGCTATACCTGAAGCTCGGCGACGACGAGATGGCGGTGGCCGGCGCGCTGCTTGGCGAGCCCGTGGCGTCGGTTCGGTGCCGAACCAGCCAGCTGATCGTGCCGGCGACCGCCGAGATCGTCATCGAGGGCGAAATCGATGTCAACGAGACGATCGAGGAGGGGCCGGTCAGCGAATATCACGGCATGTACGAGCGGTATGGTGCCGGCTACGTCGTAACCGTGCGCGCGATCACCCGTCGGCGCGATGCGATGCTTCAGGTGATCGAGCCCGGCTTTCACCAGGAGCACGTCCTGCTCGGGGGGGTCTCGATCGCTGCGGGGCTGCAGTCGCACCTGAAGGCCATCATCCCGGCCACCGGAAACGTCGCCGTGTCCAGCAACGGCTGTGGCCGACTGTCGGCGACCGTGGCGCTGACGCACGAGCACCGACCGGGCGACGCGGGCAAGGCGATCCTCGCGACGCTGAGCGCGGTCAACCTGATCAAGCACGTGACGGTTGTCGACGAGGACATCGATCCCTGGGACGAGCCCGCGGTGCAGTGGGCAATTGCGACCCGCATGCGCGCCGATCGCGACATCGTGGTGGTTCCGGGCATGCGAACCGATCGCTCCGAACCGATGAAGCTGGGCGGAACGATCGCGAAGCATGGTTACGACGCGACTCGACGCGCGCAGGACCGGGAGGACTGGACTCGCGCGCTTCCACCGCGATCTGCCATCGAGCAGGTCGCAGCGATCGTGTCGTCCGTCAGGGATGGCAAGCTGAACATCAGTTGAGAGGACAACCGAACGTGGGACGCATTCTTACTGCACGGGATGTCGAGGCAGCCATCCGCGGCGGCGCCGTGTTTGCCGCTGGTGGGGGTGGGTGGGCCGATCACGGTCGTATGCTTGGCACCGCTGCCGTGAACGCCGGGGAACCCTGCATTGTCGGCATCGACGAAGTGCCGGACGACGCGTGGATCGCAACCGCGGCAGCGATCGGCGCGCCCGGGGGCACGACCGACTGGCAGATGCTCGGTGTCGACTACGTCAAGTCCGTCGAGCTTCTCCAGAGGGAACTGGGCGAGCCCATATACGGCCTGATCATCGGCCAGAACGGAAAGTCGAGTACGATGAACGGCTGGCTGCCTTCGGCGATCTTGGGCCTGAAAGTGGTCGACGCAGTCGGCGACATTCGCGCCCATCCAACTGGTGACATGGGCTCGATCGGCCTCGCCAACAGCCCGGAGCCGATGATACAGACAGCGGTCGGGGGCAAGCGTGCCGCGAATTCGTACATCGAGTTGTGCGTGCGTGGGGCTACCGGCAAGATCTCGCCGATCCTGCGCAAGGCAGCCGACATGGCGGGAGGCTTCATCGCGTCTTGCCGAAACCCGGTCCGCGCGTCGTACGTGCGCAAACACGCTGCGCTGGGCGGAATCTCGATGGCGCTCGATCTCGGCGAGGCAATCCTCGCGGCAGAGCCGCATGGGGGAAGCGCAGTCGTCGACGCGATCTGCGCCAGGACCGGAGGCACCATCCTGGGCGAGGGAGTCGTGGCGGACAAGTCGGTCGTCTACACGCCGGAGGCCTTCGACATCGGCACGATCACGATCGGTGCCGGCGCGGCGTCCATGGTCTTGCACGTGATGAACGAGTTCATGGCGGTTGTGGGCGCCGATGGTGGGCGACTTGCCACATATCCGGACGTGATCGCAACACTGGACGACGCCGGCGTGCCCGTGAGCTCGGGCGACATTCGCGAGGGGATGCGGCTGCGAGTGCTTCGCATCGCCAGGGATCGGTTGCCGATGTCCTCGAGCGTGACGGATCCAAGCGTGTATCCGCCGGTCGAGCGCGCGCTCGGTATCGACATTTCCACCTACGCGCTGCGTCGCCAGGAGGAGCGGACATGACCGGACGAGTCTTCTCGGTCACAGGGGGCAGGACCCTTCGCTGCAGGGGCTGGCGCCAGGAAGGGTTGCTTCGGCTGCTCGAGAACGTCATAGCTGTCGGCGAGAACCCGTCGGACCTGATCGTGTACGCGGCGCTGGCCAAGGCGGCCCGCAACTGGGCATCGCATGACCGCATCGTCGAGGCGCTCAAGACAATGGACGAGAGCGAGACGCTGGTCGTGCAATCGGGCAAGCCGATCGGGCTGCTGCGCACGCACCCGACTGCTCCGATCGTCGTCATGGCCAACTGCAACATGGTGGGCCAGTGGGCGAAGGCCGAGAATTTCTACGAACTCGAGCGCAAGGGATTGATCTGCTGGGGAGGATTGACCGCGGGAGACTGGCAATACATCGGATCGCAAGGCGTGATACAGGGCACCTACGAGATCTTCGCGTGCATCGCGGAGCGTCACTTCGGAGGCAGTCTCGCCGGTCGATTCCTGCTGACTGCGGGCCTCGGCGGGATGGGCGGCGCGCAGCCACTCGCGGCGCGCATGGCGGGGGCGACGATCCTCTGTGTCGAGGTCGATCCGGCGCGAATCGCGCGCCGGATCGAGAGCCGCTACCTGGAGGTCCGCGCACCGGACCTGGACAGCGCGCTCGCCATGCTCCACGAGGCGCAGGTCGCCCGCCGTCCGCTCTCGGTCGGCCTATGTGCGAACGCGGCCGACGTCTATCCCGAGCTCGTTGCCCGTGGCATCGTGCCCGATGTGGTGACCGACCAGACCTCCGCGCACGATCTTCTCTATGGCTACATCCCGCGCGGGTACTCGCTCGAGCAGGTGCGCGCCATGCGTGCGAGCGATCCCGAGCGCCTCATGGCGCAGAGCACCGCATCGATCGTCGCCCACGTCCGCGCGATGCTCGCTTTCCAGAAGGCCGGTTCGGTGGTTTTCGACAACGGAAACCTCATCCGGACCCAGGCGAAGAATGGCGGCGTTGCCGACGCCTTCGACATCCCGATATTCACCGAGGCATTCCTGCGGCCGATGTTCTGCCGCGCGATCGGCCCGTTCCGTTGGATCGCGCTCTCGAACGATCCGGCCGACATCGCCGTGATAGACAATTTCCTGCTCGACCGCTTTGCAGACAACCGGGTCATCGCGAACTGGATCCGGTTGGCCCGCGAACACATCAGCTTCGAGGGGCTCCCGGCACGCATCGCGTGGATGGGGCATGGCGATCGCACCGAGCTCGCACTGGCAGTGAACCGCATGGTTGCCGAGGGCGCGCTGTCTGGCCCTGTGGCATTCACGCGCGACCATCTGGACGCAGGCGCGATGGCGCACCCGAACATCATGACCGAGAACATGCGTGATGGTTCCGATGCGATCGCCGACTGGCCCTTGCTCAACGCGATGATCACGTGCTCCTCGCAGGCCGATCTCGTGGCCATTCACTCGGGCGGCGGTGGCTACAGTGGCTATATGACGAGCGCAGGCGTAACACTGATCGCCGACGGCACTGTCCAGGCTGCGCAGCGGCTGCAGCTTACGCTGGACAACGATACTTCACTCGGCGTGATGCGTTACGCCGACGCAGGGTATGAAGAGGCGATCGAAGAGGCCAGGCGCAGGAATCTCAACCATTTTTCGCTGTGAGGGAGGGAACGTTCATGAACTGGAGACTTCTCGGAAACCATGTGTTCGCCGCTGCGTTCACCATGGCGATGTCCGCAAGCGCCGTCGCGCAGCAGCCGATTATCCTGAAGGTGCATTCGTTTTCGGGTCCACAGGCACCCGAGGCGGTGCACCACATGCTGCCGCTGATCGACAAGATCGCGAAGGACTCCAACGGTCGGCTCAAGCTCGAGTTTTACCCGAGCATGCAACTCGGCGGAAAGGTCAGTGACTTGATCCAGCAGGTGGAGGACGGTGTCGTCGATATCGTGATCACGATTCCGGGTGCGACGCCGAACCGCTTCCCGCTCTTGCAGGCCACCGAACTGCCCTTCGTCAATGTCGGCACCTCGGCGGGCCAGACACCTGCGGTGCTCGAATGGAGCCAGAAGTGGCTGCTCAACAACGAGTTCAAGGGCCTCAAGATTATTCATCTGCACACGACCGACGCTGCAGTTCTGCATACGAGGACGAAGGCGATCCGTTCGATGGCTGACCTGTCCGGGATGCGGATTCGAGTGCCCGGGCGTTACGTGGGCGAAGCGATCAAGACCCTCGGGGGAACCCCGGTCGGTGTGGCATTGCCGGAAGTCTACGAATCGCTGCAGCGTGGCCAACTCGACGGTATGACGATCAACTGGGCGATCATGGCGCCATACAAGCTGCAGGAAGTCACGAAGTTCAGCATGGATACGCCGCTCTACCAGAACCCGATCATGACACTGATGAGTCAGGCGTCGTACGACAGGCTTCCCGCCGACCTCAAGAAGGTGATCGACGATAACATCGGCATCGCGTATTCGGTCTCCGTCGCCAGGAAGATCGACGAATTGACGGTTCCCGCGAAGAAGGCGATCACCGACGCGGGCAACACGATCTATTCGCTTTCGCCGGAGGAGGCGGCGAAGTGGCGCGCAGCAATGGCGCCGGTCTACAAGCAGTGGATCGCCGATGCCGAAAAGCGCGGATTGCCCGGGCAGAAGATGTTCGACGACTTCCTGGCCATTTCCGCCAGGTACGGCCGCAAGTAGCGGCATCTCGGGGAAGACGTGGGCGAAGTACCTTCGGCCGTGGCCCAAAGCCCGGTCGAGTCGAGGATGGACCGCAGCCGTCGCCGACTCGACTGGGTCTGCCGCAGCGTCGCGATGGTGGGCGGCATGGCGCTGGTCGCAGTGATGATGGTCATTATGACGTCCGTGATCGGCGCGCAATTCGGCAGCCCGATACTGGGCGACAGCGAGATTGTCGATCAGCTCACTGGGGTCCTGGTATTCAGCTTCCTCCCCTATTGCCATCTGCACGGCGGGAACGTGATGGTTGACTTCTTCACCCGAACGCTGCCGTCACGCGTGAACCACGCGCTCGATGCCGTCATGAACCTGGTGTTCGCGATCGTGGGGGCGGTGGTCACCTGGCGCCTGGCCGTTGGGGGGATGTCCGCCTTCACGCGGGATCAGCGCACCATGTTCCTCAATCTGCCCGAATGGGTGATCTACGCGGTGGGCAGCGTCTTTTCGGTGCTGTGGGTCGTCGTGATCCTGTTCGTCGGGTGGGAAGCGGCCCAGCGCGCTCGCGCCACCTCGGCCGGCGTCCAACCCGAGACGCACACTTTCGGCTGATTCGGCGAACGACTGCATTCGACGGAGGTTCGATTGGACCGTTTCGATATCGGATTGCTGATGTTCGTCGGTGCCTTGCTGGCGATCGGGCTGCGCATGACCGTATCCGGGGCGATGCTGCTGGTGGGCGGCCTCGGCTATGCGGCGATCAACGGCTGGATGCCGTTGCTCAATGCGCTCAAGAGCATGACTTACTCCAAGTTCGCGAACAACACGATGGCGGTGTTGCCGCTGTTCCTGCTGATGGGCGAGTTTGCGACGCAGGGCGGCATGAACTCGCGGCTGTTTCGTGCCGCGCGTGCCTGGTTCGGGCACTGGCGTGGCGGGCTCGCTGTGGCGACGATCGGTGGATGCGCGGCGTTCGGCGCGATTTGTGGCTCGTCGCTCGCGACCGCGGCAACGATGTCGAAGGTCGCGCTACCCGAAATGCGGGTTGCGGGCTATTCCCCTGCGCTGGCGACCGGCGTCCTTGCTGCCGGCGGGACTCTCGGGATTCTCATTCCGCCGTCGATCATTCTGGTGATCTACGCGATCTACACTGAACAGTCGGTCGGCGCGCTATTCGTGGCTGCCGTCATTCCGGGCCTGATCGCCACCGCCCAGTACATGTTCGTCGTCAATCTCTATTCGCGACTGGTTCCGGGCGCAAGCCCCTCGGCGTCACGGGCGCATTGGTCGCAGCGAATTGCGGCAACCCGGGATGCCTGGCCGATCGTCGTGGTCTTTGCGCTGGTTGTCACGGGTATCTACGCCGGTTTCTTCTCGCCTTCGGAGGGTGCTGCCGTGGGTGCGTTCCTGATGCTCGGCTTCGCCGTGCTGCAGGGCCGCATGCGATGGAAGGGTTTCATCGAATCGGTCCGCAGCGCCGGACTGACCACCGCCATGATGTTCCTGATCATGCTTTCGGCCGAGTTGTTCTCCGCTGCCCTTGCATCGTCGCAGATGCCTACCGAACTCGCTCGCATGGTCGCGGGAATCGACGCGTCGCCCTACCTCGTGGTGCTTTGCGTGGTGATCGCCTACATGATTCTCGGTTGTTTCATGGAGTCGCTCGCCATGGTGCTGCTCACCCTGCCGGTGTTCATTCCGCTGATGCTCTCGCTCGACCTGGGGATGTCACGAGACGCCACGCTCGTCTGGTTCGGGATCCTGGTACTGATGAGCGTCGAGATCGGAATGATCTCGCCGCCGTTCGGACTGAACCTGTTCCTGATCAACTCGCTTGCGAAGGATGTCCCGATGAAGGAGACTTACCGCGGCGTGCTGGGCTTCTGCGCAATGGACATCCTGCGCGTGTTGCTGGTGCTGTTCGTCCCGATGCTGTGTCTGTGGTTGCCGGGGCTGAAGTGAAGGACGCAACCGACCGACCGCTGCTCGACGGGTTGCTGGTGCTGGACTTCTCGCGCATCCTCGCCGGGCCCTATTGCACTGCGATGCTGGGCGATCTCGGTGCCCGTGTGATCAAGGTGGAGCCGCCTCAAGGCGACGACCAACGTCGCATGGGCGTGATCATCGACGGCGAGAGCGCCAGTTTCGCGATGATCAACCGCAACAAGCAGGGCATCCGTCTGGACCTGGGTCGTGCGGAAGGCCAGCGCATCGCCAGGCAACTTGCGGCGCGTGTGGACGTCGTCGTGGAGAACTTCCGTCCCGGGGTTGCGGACAAACTCGGTATCGGCTACGAACGACTCTCCGCCGAGAACGAGCGCTTGGTCTACTGCAGTGTATCGGGGTTCGGACAACGTGGACCGCTCGCGACGACGCCGGCGTACGACGTCGTGGTACAGGCATTGAGCGGCCTTATGAGCATCACCGGCGATCCGCAGGGCCCGCCGACCATGGTGGGTGAATCGGTCGGTGACATCTGCGCCGGAATGTTTGCGGCCTGGGGCATCGTGTCGGCCCTTTATGCACGCGAGCGCACGGGCCGTGGCCGCCACATCGACGTGGCGATGTTCGATGCGCTGTTCGCGATGCAGCCGACCGCGCTGACGCAGTATCTCTACGCAGGGACCGAGCCGAGGCGCGTCGGCAATCGTCATCCGCTCAGTTCGCCGTTCGGAGTCTATGAGGCACGCGACGGGCACTTTGTGCTGGCTGCGGCGAACGACAAGCTATTCGGCGCAGTGGCGCGTGTGGTCGGCCAACCTGAACTGGTCTCGGACTCCCGCTTCGCCACCGACGGCGCCCGGTCGTGCAATGACGCCGCCCTGCGCGATTACATCGAAGCATGGAGTCGCGTTAACGATGTTGCGGACGTCATTGCAGCATTCGAAGCGGCCGGGGTGCCCTGTGCCCCCATTCAGGGCATTCGGGCTGCGGCGTCGAGCAGCCAGGTTCACAACCGGGAGTTGCTCGTGCGGACGCAGCACGCCGTGTTCGGCGACTCCTGGCTGGCTCCACAGCCGGTGAGATTCTCGTCGACTGCGTCGAACCTCGCTGTGGCGGCACCTGCGCTGGGCGAGCATACGGACGCAGTGCTGGCCGAACTGCTCGGCATGGATGCGGCCGCGCTCGAGCGTCTGCATACCGAAGGCGTCGCCTGACGGACGGACGGCGAATTCCTCGGACTCGCGATCACGACACGCACACCCGGAGTTCCCGCGGAGGTACGCATGCGACTGGGGTTCACGGCTGAAGAGACCAGGTTTCGCGTCGAGGTAAGGGATTTCATCGGTGCCAACCTGCCGCCCGACATTCGCCGCAAGGTTGAACTCGGCCAGTACCTCGAACGGAACGACTATGTCCGCTGGCAGGACATCCTTGCGGCTCGCGGGTGGTACGCGACGAACTGGCCCAGGCAGTGGGGCGGTCCGGGGTGGTCACCGGCGCAGCGCTACCTGTTCCAACAGGAGTACGGGTCCCAACCATGTCCGCCGCTGGTGCAGTTCGGTGTGAACATGGTCGGCCCCGTGATCTACACCTACGGGAGCCCGTCGCAACAGCAGCGCTTTCTTCCGCGAATCCTGGGCAACCGGGACTGGTGGTGCCAGGGATACTCCGAGCCGGGAGCGGGTTCCGATCTCGCCTCACTGAAAACCGAGGCAGTCCTGCAAGGAGACCACTACGTCGTCAACGGGCAGAAGATCTGGACAACCTGGGCACAGTGGGCAGACTGGATGTTCGCGCTCGTTCGCACGAGCCGCGAGGAGCGGCCGCAACTTGGCATCTCGTTCCTGCTTCTCGACATGCGTTCGCCGGGCGTCACTGTGCGCCCGATCCGGACCTTCGACGGAGAAAGCGAAGTCAACGAGGTGTTCTTCGAGAACGTGTGCGTGCCGTCAGACCAACTCGTTGGACGTGCGGGTAACGGGTGGTCGTACGCGAAGTTTCTTCTCGAGCACGAACGCTTCGTGATCTCGGGTCTACCGCGTTCGAAGCGCTTGCTGCGCAGAATCAAGGATCTTGCGACACGCATCGATGACGGCATGGGAGGGCATGTGGCCAACCTGCCCGACATCGCCCTGCGCTTCGCCGACCTCGAATCCCAGATCGCGGCGCTCGAATACACGGAACTTCGTTATCTGAGCGCGCTCGAGCAGGGCAGCACACCGGGCACGCTCGTCTCCATCCTCAAGATTCGAGGTACGGAGATCGAGCAGGCGATCAGCGAGCTCGCCTTCCGGTGCTTCGGCACGCATGCAATTCCGTTCGACCTCGAGACACTCGCGGGGCGTGCAGCCGAGAGCGATGCACTGGCGCCGGAGTTTGGGGCCGCGGCTGGGCCGCTCTACTTCAACTTGCGCAAGGTGAGCATCTGGGGCGGGTCGAATGAGATCCAGCGCAACATCCTGGCGCGACAGGCCCTCGGCCTGTAGGACGGAGAGCATGGATTTCAACCTGAACGAGGAGCAGCGGATGCTCCAGGACAGCGCGGCAGCCTGGTTCGCGGCACATGTCGGCGGCGGCCGTACTCCGCAGTCTCGAGGGCAGGGGTCAGGCGCCGACGAATGGAGCGATTTCGCCCGACTTGGCTGGCTCGCGGTTGGCATGCCCGAGGAGTTCGGAGGTTTCGGCGGCGGGCCGATCGAGGCCATGATCCTGATGGAGGCGTTCGGGCGAGCCGGGATACTAGAACCATTCATGTCGACCGCGGTAGTCGGAACGCGAGCGATCGTGCGCTTCGGATCGACGGACTTGCGACGCACCCTGCTGCCGCGCGTGGCACGAGGCGATCTTCGGCTTGGTATCGCGCTGTACGAGGATCCGGGCGGCTGCATGCCGGAGGCCATCTCGACCCGGGCCGTACCTTGTGACGGCGGCTTTGCACTGGACGGTCAGAAGCCTTGCGTGCTCGACGCTGCGTCGGCCGACAAGTTGCTGGTTGCGGCGCGCGTCGCCCATGAAGAGGGGGAAGTTATCGGGCTCTTCCTGGTCGATCACGCGACACCCGGACTCAGCGCGCGGTCCTTCGAGAGGCTCGATGGCGGCCACGCCAGTCATCTGCGCTTCACCGACGTTCGCGTCGGCCGGGACGACCGGATCGGCCCGGAACACCCGGGCCATGAAATCCTCGTCGATCTCACCAGCACGGCGCTTGCCGCGCTGTGCGCCGAGGCCGTGGGTGCCATGCAGGCGTTGCATGACCAGACCCTGGATTACCTGAAGGTGCGAACGCAGTTCGGTCGCCCGATCGGTCAGTTCCAGGTGCTCCAGCATCGCCAGGTCGACATGCTGATTGCGCTCGAGCAGGCCCGGTCGATCGTCATGGCAGCCTGCATGGCGCTCGCCGAGGATCTTCCCGAAGCCGGGCGCCTGCTGTCGAACGCGAAGATTGCGGTGGGCAAGGCCGGTCGGTGTGTCGCCCACGCGGCCGTGCAACTGCATGGTGGCATGGGCATGACCGACGAGCTCGCCGTGGGCCGTCACTTCAAGCGCCTCGCGGTGATCGACGCGCTGTTCGGGTCGGCAGACCATCGGCTTCGGATGCACGCCGGCATTTGCGGCAAATCCTGCGGTGCTGCGACGCAGCGCGCTGACCCATAATCTAACGAAAGAGAGAGGTAACCATGACCCGAATTGTCCGTCTCGACGGCGCAAGCCTCACGATCGAAGACGTGGTGCAGATCGCAAGGCATGGCGCTGGCGTCGAGATCGATCCGACGTGCCGGGGTGAAATCATTCGTGTGCGCGACTACATCGAGCGGGAGTGGCTGAGTGACGGAGCCGCGCCGGTTTACGGCTTCAACACAGGCGTCGGAAAGCTGAAGGATTTCGCAATAGCGCAGGCCGACAACGACCGCTTCCAGCTCAACATCGTCCTCTCGCATTGTGCCGGCATTGGTGAACCGGCACCGCAAGACGTTGTGCGTGCGATGCTGGCGATCCGAATCAATGCGTTCTGCCAGGGTGTGTCGGGGCTGCGGATCGAGGTCGTTGACAGGTTGGTGGAGATGCTCAACCGGGGGGTGCACCCGGTGGTTCCGCTCCAGGGCTCCGTGGGTGCGAGCGGCGACCTGGCGCCGCTGGCTCACGTGGTCTCGGTGCTGATCGGCCATGAGGCTGCAGAAGCCTGGTTCGAGGGCGAGCGCATGTCGGCACCACGAGCGTTGGCGAAAGCCGGGATCAGCCCGACGAGTTTTGCGCTCGCGGCCAAGGACTGCCTTGCGCTGATCAACGGCAACAGCCTGTGCGCTGCGATGGCTGCCCTCAACATCCACGACGCCGAGCGACAGGCGAGGCAGGCCGACGTGGCCGGCGCGCTCAGTCTCGAGGCGATCCGCGGGGAACTGGCAGCGTTCGATCCCCGCATCCACCTGGCACGCCGACAGTCGGGCCAGATAGACGTGGCAGCCAATATCCGCCGGATAGTCGCCGGCAGCGAACGCACGAGCGAAGCCGCGCGGATGGTGCATCTCGCGGACGACGTCATACACCCCGCATATGCCCCGCGCGTGCAGGACCAGTACTCGTTCCGATGCATGCCGCAGGTTCATGGCTCGTGCCGCGACAATCTCGCCTATGCGCGCACGCTGATCACCAATGAACTGAACGCCGCGACTGACAATCCGCTTGTCTTCTGGGGCGCGGATGGCGTACTGGAGTTCCTGTCGGGCGGCAACTTCCACTGCGAACCAATCGCCTTTGCGATGGACATCGTGTCGATGTCGCTGGCGGAGATCGGCAATATCTCCGAGCGCAGGCTCTTCGCGTTGTGTGACAGCACATTGAGCTACGGACTTCCTCCCAATCTCGCCGGCAGCCCTCCGGGGCTGAACAGCGGTTACGCGGTGATCTCCTGTTCGGCGGCGGCGATCGCGTCCGAGAACAAGGGGCTGTGCTTTCCCGCCAGCGTCGACACGATCCCGACCAAGAGCAACCAGGAGGATCACGTCAGCATGGCCACCTGGGCGTGCCGCAAGGCGCGTCAGATCATCGACAACGTCCCGAAGATCATCGGGATCGAGCTGATGCTCGCCGCTCGTGCTATCTACGTCACTGAACCCCAGCTCGGCGGATTCGCGCTGGGGTTGGGCACGGACGCCGTCTACCGCGCACTTCGGGAGGCGATTCCGTTTTGCCCGGAGGATTCGTACATGCCCGGCCAGACCGGCCCTGCGATACGGATCGCGACACAGGGCGTCGCTCTCGATCTCGTCGAACGAGGCATCGGGCCATTGCAGTAGGTCTGCGATGCCGGCTGCCGCGATCATCGGAACGCTTCGCCAGTTCCTCGGTGAATCGGGAGTCCTTTTCAGCCACGCTGACCTGGCTGCGTATCGTCACGATAGCGCCCATCGAGTCGAAGACGGAATCATCTGCGTCGCGCGCCCGGCCGACACGGAGCAGGTCTCGCGGGTGGTAAGCGCCTGCCGGGCGGCGGAAATTGCCCTCGTTCCACGCGGCGGGGGAACCGGATTCGCAGGCGGCGCACTGCCGATGCCCGGGCAGGATGTCGTACTACTGTCTCTCGAGCGCATGCGCAGAATCCGTTCGATCGACACGATCGGTGATGTCATGGTTGCCGAGGCTGGTTGCACGCTTCATGAACTGAAGCAGGCAGCAATGTCCGCGAATCGCCTGCTGGCCATAGATCACGGTGGAGCGGGGTCGAGTTCCATTGGAGGCAACGTGGCCACGAACGCCGGCGGCAACAACGTTGTGCGGTATGGGATGGCGCGCAAGCAGGTACTGGGCGTCGAAGCGGTACTCGCCGATGGCAGCTTGTTCGGGCCGCCTTCGACCCTTCGCAAGTCCAACGCCGGATACGACCTGCGCTCGCTGATCGTTGGTTCCGAGGGAACCTTGGCAGTCGTCACCGCTGTGGCGCTGGAACTCCGTCCCGCGCCGGTCGCGTTTGCGACTGCGGTGCTCGGCGTCGAGTCGCCACATAGGGCTCTGGATCTATTCCACCTGGCAAGGTCCGTACTCGGAGAAGCGGTATCGGCATTCGAACTGATGTCGCGCCGCGCGCTCGAATTCCACTTCGCCCATGCGGCAGATAGGCGCGAGCCGTTCGAGCGGTCGACCCCATGGGCGGTGTTGCTCGAGGCCGAGAGCACGAGCCGGTTCATGGACCTCGATGCGGCGTTCCAGGCGTTCCTCGAGCAGTCCATGGATGCGGGCCTGTTGCTGGATGGCAGCATGGCGAAGTCGGTCGCGCAGCGGCGTTCGATGTGGAAGCTCAGAGAGGGCATCGCGGTCGCGATGGGCGAAGCCGGGTTCCACATCGTGAAGACGGATACGGCAGTACCTGTGGCGAGTTCCCCAGAGTTCATTCGCCGGGTCGAGGCGGAACTCGAGCGACTCCTTCCGGGCTGCGTGCCGATCGCCTTTGGCCACATCGGCGATGGCAACATCCATCTGAACGTTCTGCCTCCGCCCGGGATGCCGGACGCGGAGTTCCGCGAACGCTCGGACGATCTGGCGCGCGCCGTAGAGGACATCGCGCTCGCCCTGGACGGTACGGTGAGCGCCGAACATGGCATCGGCCAGGGCAAGCGCGAGGCACTGGCGAGGATGCTTTCCTCGACGGAGATCCGGATTATGCGGGCGATCAAGCACGCATTCGATCCTGCCGGAACGCTGAATCCGGGCAAGCTGTTCGACCGCCCAACAACCTGACTCGAGAGGCTCGCGACATGTTCGAGGTACTCCAACCGTCCCCACCTGACAAGATCCTCTCGCTCATGGGTCTATTTCGCGATGACCCGCGAGCTCACAAGATCGATCTAGGGGTCGGCGTCTACCGGGACAGTTCGGGGCGTACGCCGGTGATGCGCGCGGTACGCGAAGCCGAGAGGCGCCTCTTCGAGATCGAGGAGACCAAGGCCTACCTTGGCCCGGGTGGCGACCCGGGCTACCGTGCCGCAATCGCGGAGCTTGTCTTCGGCGGCACCCTACCGGCAGACCGACTCGCATCGGCGCAGACCCCGGGCGGGGCTGGTGCGCTGCGAATTCTCGCCGGACTCGTCGCGCGCGCGCGTCCCGGCGTTTCCGTCTGGTTGCCTGACCCGACCTGGGTGAATCATCCCGCGATATTCGCGGACGCGGGTCTGGCGACACGCACGTATCCTTACTTCGACCCGGCAGGTAGCGGCGTGCGCATCGACGCGATGATGGCCGCCTTGCGCCAGGCGGCGCCCGGCGATCTCGTGCTATTGCATGGCTGCTGCCACAATCCGACCGGTGCGAGTCTCGTTGCATCCGAGTGGGAGCAGATCTGCGACATCATCGTCGCACGTGGGCTCGTTCCGTTCATCGACTTCGCCTACCAGGGCTTCGGCGATGGCCTGGATCAGGATGCCCAGGCAGTGCGCCGGTTCGCGAGCCGACTCCCGGAGATGTTGGTTGCCGTCTCGAGTTGCAAGAACTTCAGCATCTATCGTGAGCGGACGGGTTGCGCGTTTGTCGTGGCCGACAGCGCCGCGCGTGCGGAGGTCATCCAGGGCCAGTTGCTGACCTGCGCACGAATCGCTTACTCGATGCCGCCCGACCATGGCGGATCGCTGGTGCGCATCATCCTTCAGGATCCCGCGTTGAAAGCGCAGTGGCGTAAGGAACTCGAATCAATGCGCGCTCGCATCGTGGACCTGCGCACCCGGCTCGCGAGCGCGTTTGCCGAGCATTCGAACTCGAACCGGTACGGATTCCTGATCAGTCACAGGGGCATGTTCTCGCTGATCGGGACGACGCCAGAACAGGTCGCGCGTCTGCGCCGCGAGCACGCGATCTACATGGTCGAGGACGGCCGCATCAACATAGCGGGCCTGGCGGAAGAGCAGGTCGAGCGGTTTGCTTCCGCGGTCGTGGCGGTCAGCCGATCCTGACGACTCGCAGGGGGCTACACCGACTGACCGAATGTGTCGGGCGGCGCGTGGTGGGCGGCGAGGCGGTCATCTGAGATGCGGTTGTCGAGGCAGGCCGCACGCAGGCACTCGAGGAAATCCAGCATCCGGCCGTCCGGCGGGCGCGGTCCGCGCGTATAGGCATAGACGCCGAAGCTGATTATCGGCTCGATCGGCCGGACGATGACTTCGAACGAGCCCGCCCCCGCGGTGAACTCGTCGACCACCGTGCATCCGGCGCCTGCCGCAACGAGGCCAAGTGCGAAGTAGTAGGTCTGGACCTGAATGCCGGGGACTCCGGTGAGGCCGTGCTTCGTGAGCGCACGACTCAGGCTGGTGCCGAGATGGTGCCCTGTGTTCAGTCCGATGAGGCGTCGCTCATCGATGTCGCGCAGGCGAACGGTTCCACCAGTGGCAGCCGCGCCACTCGAGGGGTGGTCGATATACATCATCCGGCCGACGGCGAGCAGGGTCGCTTCAATCCCGATCGGTGCGCATTCCCCTGCCTCCGGCCCAAAGCCGATACCGAGGTCGAACTCGCGGGCCAGCAGGCAGCTGATCATCTCCGACGAGTGGCGCGCACCGATCTCGATCATCGTTGCGGGATGCTGCTTCCGGAAGGATTGCACAGCTCGCGGTACGACGCTGAAGCCGAGGCTCGGCAGGCAGGCAACGGACAGGCGTGTGTCGAGCCGCTGGCGCAGGATGCGCGCGGTATCGCGGGTCCGTTCCAGTGCGGTGAATACCTTTTCGACTTCAACCAGCAGCAGTTCCGCCTCGTCGGTCGGGAAGACACGTCCCCTGCTGCGGCGGAACAGGGGGAAGCCAAGCCGTTGCTCGGCGTGCTTGAGAATCTTGCTCGCGGCCGGTTGGGTGATCGATAGCGCCTCCGCCGCGGCACTGATCGAGCCGGTCTTCTTGATCGCGTACAGGATTTCGACGTGGCGCAGGCGCATCGGAGGATTCCGTCTCGACGCAGTCGGTCATACCGGATCTCGGCAGACATGGCAAATCCGACGGTCCGACCGCCCCTCCGCGTGGCAAGCGTTGGCTGCATTCATCGTGGACATGTTCCGGCATGTGATCCAGTCCTGCCTGGTCGAATCGTCCGGGGCTTGGGGCGAATCGCAACCCGCCTGCCGCCCCTCGTCCGTTGGTGGCGGTGGAACGGTACCCGGCGGCGCACCTCCTATCGTCGCCCGGTCGTCAGCAGCAACTTGCTCGGCCCCACCCAGTTGTCCAATGTCATGAACTCGTCGAACCGCTGCTCCATCTCTGCCCAGTCCGCGTCGGCGGGGGCGCCTCGAGGCCGCCCAGGATCTACTGGATCGGACTGGCCGAGGTGCGTACGAAGTCGAGGCAGTGTCGCACGGTGGGCAGGTGAAACGGCGCGTCGAGCGCCGTTGTCGCGACGTGGCGAAGGCCCGCCGCGCGGAACAGTGGGTCGGCCAGGCCAGGTTTGCTGATGCTGAGCAGGCTGCCCGCCTGGAACGGGTCGCGCGGTCCGATCGCCGCCATGTCCAGCATCGCCCTGGTGGCGGTGGCCAGCCACGCGCGGATCTGTGGCGCGCGCTCGTCCCACCTGGTGGCCGACCTGCCCCATTGCTCGCGCAGTGCAGCCTTCAACGCGGCGAGGTCGAGGGTTCGAGCGGTGCTCATGCGGGGGGCCTCCTTCGTGGATGTCGGGCAATCGACGCGAGCCCAGTCTGGACACGCCCCAGGCGTTGCGGAAGACATGAAGACGGCATAGGGGGTAGCGAAACTGTATGGTCCGCCAGTGTCTGGAACGACTTGCGGCACTTCCTCGCGGTTGCGCGGTACCGCAGCACGCTTGCGGCGGCGCGCGCTGAAGGTGAACCAGTCGACCGTTCAACGGCGACTCGCCGGGCTCGAGCAGCGGATCGGGCGCCCTCCTGACCAGGCGCCACACCACCGGCTACCGGTTCACCCCGATCTGGCGCGTGCTCGCGCATCCGGACGTTCGCCGTGCGCCCCGCGTGGCAGCGCTCTTCGACTTCCTGGTCGACTAAATCGAGACGCCGCGCCCGATCATCACCGGGTAGTCGGTACAGCCTCGCTGGCCGGCGAGCGTGCCGCTTCGGCCAGCACGTAGCGCAGGCACTCCT
>CAZNBS010000074.1:0-12050 GCA_964570955.1 uncultured Burkholderiales bacterium
CCACAGGCGGAGGCGCCGGCTGCGCCTTCGCGCGGCTCGACCGGGCAGCTGCAGGGTTATGCCGTCGACAGCCCCGAGCGCACCATCCGCACCGGCGTGCTGGGTGAATGTGTGAAGACGGGAACGTGGCGCGAGGGCATGCAGGTCGAGGAATGCGGCGGTCCGGGGCCCGAGCCGGAGGCGATGGCGACCGCAGAGCCGGCGCCCACACCGATGCCTGAACCGATGTCGGAACCGCAACCGGAGCCCGAACCGGTCCAGGTCCAGCCGCTGCCCACGCCGATGGACGAGCCGCAGGCGCCTTTGGCTGCGGAGCCCGAGCCCGAGCCCGAACCGGCGCCCATGCCGCCGCCGCCCGCCCCGCGCGAAACCATCACCCTCTCCGCCGACGCGCTGTTCGCCGTGAACAGCGACGTACTCAAGCCTGCCTCGAAGGACAGCCTCGCCGGATTGGCGAGCAAGCTTGCCGACATGGAATACGAGTCGGTGAACGTCGTGGGCCACACCGACCCTACCGGTTCGGTCGCGCTCAACGATCGGCTCTCGCGGCGCCGGGCCGAGGCGGTCAAGCGCCATCTGATCGAACTGGGCGTGCCCGCCGAGAAGATCTCCGCGCAGGGCGTGGGCAGCAGCATCCCCGTGGTCGACCCGCAGACCTGCATGAGCCTGCCGAAGGGACAGCGGGCCGCGTGCTTCCAGCCCGACCGCCGCGTCGACATCGAAGTGACCGGAACGATTGCCGGCATGGCGAACCCATAGCGCGATGGCGGGCCCGGGCGGCGGCGAAACGCGCAGCATGGCAGTGTTCTGCGACTTCGAGAACGTCGCACTCGGCGTGCGTGACGCGAAGTACGAGAAGTTCGACATTGCGAAGGTGCTGGAGCGCCTGCTGCTCAAGGGCAGCATCGTGGTGAAGAAGGCCTATTGCGACTGGGAGCGCTACAAGGGCTTCAAGGCGGTCATGCACGAGGCCGCCTTCGAGTTGATCGAGATTCCACACGTGCGCCAGTCCGGCAAGAACTCGGCCGACATCCGCATGGTGGTGGATGCGCTCGACCTCTGCTACACGAAGGCGCACGTGGACACCTTCGTGATCGTCAGCGGCGACTCGGACTTCTCTCCGCTGGTGTCGAAACTGCGCGAGAACAACAAGGCCGTGATCGGCGTTGGCGTGAAACAGTCCTCGTCCGACCTGCTCATCAACAACTGCGACGAGTTCATCTACTACGACGATCTGGTGCGCGAGAAGGAGGCCAGCAAGCGGACACCCCGCCGCAAGCCGGCCAAGGCCAAGTCGGCGACCCGCACTGCGGCTGCAGAAACGACCAACGAGATCACGGAACTGCAGGAGCCGCTCCCCGAGGACAAAGACCGATCGCAGCAGGCGATGGACCTCGTGCTCGACACGTTCGAAGCCCTGCTGGCCGAACGCGGCGGCGACGAGAAGATCTGGGGTTCGATGATCAAGCAGGCACTCAAGCGCCGCAAACCCGGGTTCAACGAGTCGTACTACGGCTTCAAGAGCTTCAACGGTCTGCTGGAAGAGGCGCGCGCGCGCGGCCTGCTCGGCCTGGAGCGCGATGACAAGTCCGGCGGATACGTGGTGCGCGCCGCCTCGCAGGAAGCCGAGCTCGCCGACTGATCGTACGCGCCTGAGCGTTGCGAGCCCGCACCGGAGATCGAAGCGGCCGCCTGCAAAGACGATCCCTGTCCGCGCCATCGGCAGCTGGCAGGTACCTTGCTTTGATCCGGGGCAACCCCCAAGCGAGGTAGCGAATGAACATTTCCGCAGCGAACCGTTCGGTGCTCACATCGATGCACCGGGTGCTCGAGCAGCTGTGCGACGGTGACTGGTCCGCCGTGCGCGTGGCGTGCGTGCCGAACGGGATCGAATACCGCTTCCTGGCCACGGTCATCGAAAGCCGCCGTCCGGAGGTGTACGGATTCCTGGCCGAATTCACCGACATGCCGATCCCTGCCGACGGCGGTCCGCTCAATCTCTCCGAGGAGCAGGCAGTCGAGCTCGGGCACCTCGACCCCGCGAAGGTGCGCGCCGAGGCGACCGCATCGCGGCCGCGGCGCACACCGCACAGGAAATCCAGGATCGACAGCGAAGCGGCGCTGGGATGACGCCAAGCGTCGCCGACGCCGCGGCTACTCGACGATAGCCTGATAGACCGCGTTGCGCACGAGCGCGCGGTAGTGATTGCGCCGCGCCACCTCCTGCATCATGAACACCGGCACCAACTCCTCCTCGGGATCCACCCAGAAATACGTGCCCGCGTATCCTCCCCAATAGAAGTCGCCGACACTGCCGTTCCAGTTCGAACCGCCCGCCGCGGTACGGGTCCCGAAACCCAGACCGAACCCGTATCCCGGTCCTGGCAGCCAGTTCGGTCCTTTGCTGATATCGGCCGCGAGCACGTGGTCCGCGGTCATGTAGGACACCGTCCTGGGTCCGAGCAGGCGCACGCCGTCGAGCACTCCGCCATTGGCGAGCATCTGGGCAAAGCGCAGATAGTCTCCCACGGTGGACACCAGGCCGTGGCCGCCGGCGTGGAATGCCGGCGGCTTGCTCCAGTCCAGAAGCAGCTCGGGGTACCAGTCCTTCTCACGCCCCGGGAGAGGTTGGGCGAACCGCGACAGCTTGTCCTGCGGCACGTGCCAGCCGGTATCGTGCATCTCGAGCGGCTGCAGGATGCGCTCGGCGACGAAACGGTCCAGGGGCATCCCGGACGCCACTTCGATCACCCGGCCGAGGATGTCGCTGGCATGGCTGTACTCCCAGGTCGTGCCGGGCTCCTGGCGCAACGGGAGCTGTGCGATGGTGCGCGAGAAGGCCTCCAGGCTGGGCGCGTCGAATACCTTTGCGTCCCGATACAGATTGCCGACCGCGCTGTGAGGCGGCAGGAACACGCCGTAGGTCAGTCCCGCGGTGTGGCGCAGCAAGTCCTGAACGGTGATCGGCCGTTTGGCCGGAACGGTGGAGAAGGTGGATTTTCCGGTGACCGGGTCATAGCCTTCCACCGCGATCCGCATCTCCTTGAACTCGGGCAGATACCGGGAGATCGGTTCGTGCAGTCCGAGTCGACCCTCCTCGACCAGCATCATCGCACCGACGCTGACCACCGGCTTGGTCATCGAGAAGACGCGGAAGATGGCGTCGGTCTTCATCGGAACGCCTTGCGCGACGTCCTGCATGCCGAAGGCGCGCTGGTAGACCAGTTTGCCCTTGCGCGCCACCATCATGACGGCGCCGGGAATCTCCCCACTGTCGACCGCCTGCTGGATCATGTTGCTCATTCGCTCCAGCCGTTGTGACGACATGCCCACGTCTTCCGGTTTCGCCTCGGGAAGCGGGCCGGCCAAGGCGTCGAGAATGGGGGCGAGCAGGGCAAGGTATACCAGGACAATGAGGGATCGGCGTTGCATGGCGTTATCCGTTGTGATGAGTGGCTCGGGATGAGCGAGCAGCAATCCTGAGGGCCGCGGCGACGAACGTCAACGACTGTTGCAGCCCGCAATTGGCACCGATCTTGCGCCCGGGGCGGTGGACGAGTCTGCCCGCATGCCAACCCAGGCCAACATCGACCACCTGTTTCTGCGCGTCCTGTCGGAAGTCGACCTGTTCCGACATCTCGACCGCAACCAGGCGGCTGCGCTCCTGTCCGAAGCGACCAAGTCCGTGTTCCACACCGGCGAGGTGATCTACTACGAGGGCGAGGAAGGCGAGTCGATGTACGTGGTGGTGCAGGGCGCGTTCGAGGTGTCCCGCGTCTCCAACGGTGAGCATGCCGTGCTGGCCCACGTCCTGCCGGGCGAGCACTTCGGCGAGGTCGCGCTGATCGCGAATCAGCCGCGCAGTGCCACCGTGCGCGCTCTACAGCCCAGCGTCGCCCTGCGCTTTACCAAGACCGCCCTGCTCGCGCGTCCGGACGCGGCGGCGCAGGTGTTGCAGAACATGGCGCGTATGCTGGCGCGACGACTGTCCAGTGCCGACGACGAGATCATTCTGCACCGGAACCGCGCCCGGGAGGCGGAAGCGGCGCGAGACAAGATGGAAATGCAGATCAAGCGCTCGCAACCGCGCGTGCGGCGTTTCGGCTAAAGGCGTATTGCCCTTTCCCGCACTGGTGCCGCCCGACGCAACTTCGGCGCAGCCGGCGGCACTCGACAGCAGGGATGTGCGAATCAGGCCGGCGTCGGTGTGCTCGATTCGGCCGGCGCGTGCACCGCACTGTCGTCGCTGCGCTGCGCCTCCGCAGTGCGCTGTGCTTCTTCCTTGCGCTGGCGTGCCTCTTCTTCCAGCTTCGCCCAATACAGATACTCGAACTCGAAGCACATGGCTGGTCTCCTCTGACTGGTGGATAACCGCGGGCTCTGTGTTTCTCGCATCGGTGATCGTAGGACGTCCGACTGCGCCTCGCAACCTCAACGTGCTCGATCGGATTGTGCAATGCCGCGAGCTAACACACTATTTCAGACAATTCCCATACTTGGAAATGGTGCGCCGAATCGTGGGTGGGCGGTAGATTTGGACGAATCCGGGCTAGAGCGCGCCGAAGGCGCGGCCCGTGACGCTCAACCGATGCGCGTCCTGGGCCGCTGCCGCGCGCTGCGCGGCGAAGTCGAGAACGTGACGTGGTGACGCCCGGTACAAGGTGGGATCGAAGAAATCCAGATAGGAGAACAGCAGGTCGGGTCGCGACACCGCGAGCAGATCGATCCCGCCCGCCCGCGATGCCTGGGCGACGGCGCGCAGGAAGGCTGCATCGAGCGGGGCCCAAAACCCGAAGGACGCCCGGGCCGCGCTGGCGCCCTGATAGGGTCCCGGCGCAGACTCGTCGCGTCCGGCCTTGGCCAGCCACACCTCGCTGAGCACGATGCGTTTGCCGGGATCGCGTGCACGGATGGCACGCGGCCAGGCGATCAACCGCTCGAGCAGCGCATCCTGCCCGCTGTCGGCGCGGTAGAAGCGCAGGTCGATATAGTCCAGACCCGCCACGTCGGCGAATGCATCGACGTAGGTGGGCGACTCGGCCACCGAACTGCCGGCACCCAGGTGCGGGACGAGGTCGCCGAATGCTTCACGCAGCCGCGTGCCGGTCTGCTCGAGGTAGCGCTGCCAGTCCGACGGACGCAGGTTCAAGCCGGCCTGAGTGCGCGGCTCGGTCACCAGCGTGAGATAGTCCGGTTGCATGGCGAGTACCAGCAGCTTCGCCTCTTGCGCACGCTCCTCGAAGAAGCGCGCCTTGGTCATGCCGCGGTAATGGCGGCGTCCCTGCATCACGGCCTGCTCCGGCGGCAACGACGCGTGCCGCAGCACCAGACGCAGGCCCCGTACGCGCACGTCATTGGCGACGTTGGCGAGCAGTTCGAGGATCGGCCGGGGATCGTGGAAGGCGGTGGTGAGCAGCGGATGGCACACGTCCAGCACCACCACCTGCACACCCGCGCGCTGCAGCCCGTCCAACTCGCGCTGTGTCTCCAGGCGTCGCATCGGCATCAGCAGTTCGCCCGGAGCCACACATGACAGCGCGCGCACGGAGGCGCCGTGCAGCAGCGGCGGGTCCCCCTGCACCCGAGGCAGTGCGGCACGGAACGCCGCGACGCGCTCCGCCAGCGCGTCGTACAGCACGCGATGCTGTCTGGGTACCTGCCCGTCCTGCGCCACCGCCACGCACGACAACAGCGCCAGCGACAGCAGCGTGCCGCGCCATGCGCCATGTTGCGCGCGCAAGCGCTTGCCAGAGCGCATCGTCCTACAGGGAAGGGGTGCCGATGCCGGGATTGTTGCGCTCGTACCTGGTCTGACAGGCGATGCAGCGCGTTGCGGTCGGATTGGCTTTCAGGCGCGGAAATCCGATCTGCGTCCCGCACGCCTCGCACTGTCCGTAATCACCCTGCGCCATGCGCTCCAGCGCCGCCTCGATCTCGCGCAGTTCGCGGATGTCGCGCGCCGCCATGGCGTTGTCGACGTCGACCAGGAGATCCGCGACGGATGCCTCGCCGGCGTCGGCCACCTGCCCCGCGAGATCCACGTAGCGTTGCTCGTCCGAGCGCGACAGTTCGTCGCGGATCTCGTCCACGAGTTGTGTGCGGCGCCGCTCGAGATCCTGGCGCAGTTCTGCGAGCTGTCGATCCGTATAGGCCATTTGCCTCTCCTCGTGGTTCAACACCGATTCAATTGTGGCGGCGCTCGCCTTGGCCGCCATTGCGTTGGGTCAAGACGCGCACACACGGCACTTCCGTCATTCGCGATTCGCGAATAGACTATGCGCATTGCCCAGCGCTGTCCGCCCTTGACCCTCAAGCCCCAGGACGTCTGCGTCCTGCTGAAGATCGCCCTGCTCCATCGTGGTCCCTGGTCTTACGGCCAGGTGGCCCTCGACCTGGGAATGTCCGCCTCCGAAGTGCACGCCGGCGTCAAGCGTGCCGTTCACGCGTCCCTGATGTACGCCGATGAAGGGTGGGGCAGCCCCGATCTGCCCGCACTCGAGGAGTTCCTCGTGCACGGGCTCAAATACGCCTTCAGTCCGGTGCGCGGCCGCTTGACGCGTGGGGTCCCCACCGCGCATGCTGCGCCCCCGCTGCGCGGACTGTTCCCGGCGCTTCCGGGTCCGCCGCCGGTGTGGCCGGACGCGGACGGAGACGTCGAGGGAATCGAGTTCTCCCCATTGTACAAGTCGGTTCCGTTCGCCGCGAAGCGCGATCCGCGTCTGTACGAGCTGCTCGCACTGGTGGACGTATTGCGTGCGGGCAACTGTCGCGGACCGTCCAGGGTGTTGCAGGCGTTGCGTGCGCGCCTGCACCCGCCACGCGTCCAGGCATTGGGGCGGCGACCGGCGGTCGACGCGACGAACGGCAGCAAACGAGGTACCCATGGCAAAGAAGCCCGGCTATACGGCCGAAGACATTGAGATCCTCGAGGATCTCTCGCCCATCCTGCACCGGCCCGGCATGTACACCGATCCGGTCAACCCGAACCACGCCCTGGTCGAAATCCTCGACAACGCGGCGGACGAGGGCCTGGCCGGATTCGCGCAAGACGTGGCCGTGACCTTGTACGAGGACGGATCGGCCGAAGTGGTGGACAACGGGCGCGGCATTCCCGTCGACATCCATCCGAAGAAGAAGGTGCCCGCGGTGCAGGTGATTTTCACCACCCTGCACTCCGGCGGCAAGTTCCGCAAGACCGACCGCGAAGCGGCCTACCGCATCGCCGGCGGGCTGCACGGCGTCGGGGTGTGCGTGAGCAATGCGCTGTCGCGGCGACTCGAGGTGGAGGTACGCCGAGACGGCGGCGTGCACCGCATCGTCTTCGGCGACAACGGCAAGGTCAAGGAGCCCCTCAGACAGGTCGGCAAGGCCGGGCCGCGCGAGACCGGCACGCGCGTGCGCTTCTGGCCGGATGCGCGCTATTTCGATTCGCCCCAGATCGTCGCCGCGGATCTGGCCGCGCTGATGCGCGCCAAGGCCATGCTCTTGCCGGGTGTGAAGTTCACGCTCGGCATCGAGAGGAAGGGCAAGATCGAAAGCCAGACCTGGCACTTTCCACAAGGCATCCAAGGCTACTTCCAGAGCGCGATCGGCAATCTCGACCCGGTCGCCGACAGCTTCTTCGGCGAGCGCTACGTCGCTGCGCAGTCGGAGTCCGACAGCTTCGCCGAGGGCGAGGGCGCGATGTGGGCGATCGCCTGGACACCCGAGGGCGAGGTCGTCACCGAGTCGTACGTCAACATGATTCCCACGCGTCATGGCGGGACGCACGTGTCCGGCCTGCGGGAGGGCGTGTACAACGCGATCAAGAACTTCATCGACCTGCACGCAATGGGGCAGCGCGGCCTCAAGGTCGTGCCGGAGGACGTGTGGTCGCGCGCGAACTACGTGCTGGCGGTGAAGATGCTCGATCCGCAGTTCAAGGGACAGGTCAAGAACGAGCTGATCTCGCGCGATGCGGTCAAGCTGACTGCACAGATGGTGCGCGATCCGTTCGAGTTGTGGCTCAACCAGCATGTCGACGAGGGCAAGCGCATCGCGGAACTAGTGATCCGCCAGGCGAATGCGCGCACGCGCGCGGCCCAGAAGGTCGAGCGGCGCAAGAGCGCGGGCGTGGCGGTGCTGCCCGGAAAGCTGACCGACTGCGCGTCCGAGGATCCGGAACGCAACGAGCTGTTCATCGTGGAGGGGGATTCCGCCGGCGGATCGGCCAAGCAGGCGCGGGACAAGGAGTTCCAGGCGGTACTCCCGCTCAAGGGCAAGCCGAAGAACACCTGGCAGGACAGTCCCGACACGTTGTACGCGAACAAGGAGATCGAGGCGATCGCCCTGGCGATCGGTGTGGACCATCACAAGCTCGGCGACGACATCGGCTTGAGCAACCTGCGCTATCGCAAGATCATCATCCTCGCCGATGCCGACGTCGACGGATCGCACATCCAGGTGCTGCTGCTCACGCTGTTCTTCCGGCACTTCCCGAAGCTCATCCAGAGCGGCAACGTGTTCGTCGCGCAACCGCCGCTGTTTCGCATCGACGTGCCCGGACAGGGCAAGAACAAGCCGGCGCGCAAGCTATACGCGCTCGACGAGCAGGAACTCGCCGTGCTGGAGGAGAAGCTGGCGGACGAGGGCGTGCGCGAGGGCAGCTGGCAGGTCAGCCGATTCAAGGGCCTGGGCGAGATGAATGCGGATCAGCTGTGGGAGACCACGCTCAATCCCGACACGAGGCGCGTACTGCCCGTGACGCTGGAGGACGGAGTCGAGGTGTCCAACGACATCTTCAACATGATGATGGCCCGAGAGAATGCCTCGCAGCGCCGCGAGTGGATGGAGACGTACGGGAATCTGGTGGAAGCGGACTTCACATGAACAACGATCAGCCCGATCTGTTCGGCGACGCAGCAGTCGCGGAGAAGGAGAAGCCTTCGGAGAAGGCGCAAGCGCCCAAGCCTGCCGGGGCGGGAGGCGGGGGTGGCGGTCGCCTCCCTCCGCACTTTGCGCCGATGTCCGGGGAACTGGGCGATGCGCTGCCAGTGGGCCGCTACGCCTCGACCCAGTACCTGCAGTACGCGATCGCGACGGTGAAGGATCGCGCGCTGCCGCGCGTGGGCGACGGCCAGAAGCCGGTGCAGGGCCGCATTCTGTACACGATGTGGGACAACGGCACGCGCGCGGGCACCAAGCGCACCAAGTCCGCCGCCGTCGTCGGCGACGTGCTCGGCAAGTACCACCCGCACGGCGATGCCTCGGTCTACGACGCACTGGTGCGTCTGGCGCAGGAGTTCACGCTGCGCTATCCGCTCATCGACGGGGAGGGCAACTTCGGCTCGCGTGACGGCGACGAGGCGGCGGCCTATCGATACACGGAAGCGCGCCTCACGCGCTTCGCGGAAGTGCTGCTGGCCGAGCTCGACCAAGGCACGGTCGATTTCATTCCCAACTACGACGGCACACGCGAAGAGCCGGTCGTGCTGCCGGCACGCCTGCCGGTGCTGCTGCTCAACGGCGCCTCCGGCATCGCCGTGGGGATGGCCACCGAGATTCCCAGCCACAACCTGAACGAGGTTGCCAGCGCCGCGATTGCGATGATCCGCGATCCGCAGCTCTCGGTGGCGGGTCTCATGCGCCACATCAAGGGACCGGACTTCCCGGGCGGCGGGCAGATCATCACGCCGCGCGCCGAGTTGAAGGAGGCCTACTCCAGCGGGCGCGGATCGGTCCGCGTGCGTGCGCGCTGGACCATCGAGCGGCTGGCGCGGGGTCAGTGGCAACTGGTGGTGTACGAGCTGCCTCCCGGTACATCCGCGCGCAAGGTGCTCGAGGAGATCGATGCACTGAGCAATCCTCAACCGAAGGCCGGCAAGAAGTCGCTCACCCCCGAGCAGCAGCGCGAGAAGCAGCTGGTCCTGTCGATGCTCGATACCGGCGAGCGTAGCGTGCGCGACGAGAGCGATCGCCAGCATCCGGTTCGGCTGGTGTTCGAGCCGCGCACCTCGAAGATCGACGAGAACGAGTTCATCAACCTGCTGCTCGCGAAGACCAGCCTGGAGACCAACGTTGCGCTCAACCTGGTGATGGTCGGCCTGGACGGGCGGCCGACCAGCAAGAATCTGCGCGATATCGTTTCCGAGTGGGTCCAGTTCCGGCTGACCACGGTCACCCGACGCACGCGCTTCCGGCTCGACCAGGTACTGGATCGCATCCACGTGCTGGAAGGGCGGATGATCGTCCTGCTCAACGTGGACAAGGTCATTCGCATCATCCGCAATGCGGACGAACCGAAGGCCGACCTCATCGCGGCGTTCAAGCTGTCCGAGCGTCAGGCCGACGACATCCTCGACATGCGCCTGCGCATGCTTGCCAGGCTCGAGCACATCAAGATCGAGCAGGAGCTGGACGACAAGCGCAAGGAGCAGAAGCAACTCGAGCGCATCCTCGACGACCGCAAGGCGCTGGAGGACCTGGTCGTGTCCGAGATCGAGAAGGACATGCAGACCTTCGGCGACAAGCGACGCACGCGCATCGAGGAGGCGGAGAAGGCCGAGGTCGAGGCGCCGATCGTCGACGAGCCGGTCACGGTGATCTTCTCCCGCAAGGGATGGGTGCGCGCACGCCAGGGCTGGGAAGTGGACCCGAACGCGCTGTCCTTCAAGGAAGGCGATGCCTTGCAGTCGCTGATCAAGGTGCGCACGGTCGACCCGGTCGTGTTCCTCGATTCGAAGGGGCGCGCCTACACGGTGGAGGCCTCGCAGCTGCCGCCGGGACGCGGCGACGGTGCCCCGGCGTCGTCGCTGGTGGACGTCCAGGACGGCGCCCACATCCTCTACGTCGTGGCCGGCAAGCCGGACACGAGCGTGATCGTCGCCTCCAACGCCGGCTACGGATTCCTGACCAAGCTCTCCGACATGATGTCGTCGCGTCGCGCCGGCCGGGAGTTCCTGAGCGTCGAGGACGACGAACGGCCATTGCAGCCGATGCCCTACCGCGAGGCCCCGGGCAACTACGTTGTCGCGGTCTCGGAGCAGGGGCGCATGCTGCTGTTCCAGGTCGCCGAGATGAAGCAGATGGCGCGCGGGCGGGGCGTGATCGTCATGGGGCTGGAGAAAGGCGAGAAGCTGGTGGCAGTGGCGGTGACCAACCAGCGCACCCTCACGCTGTTCGGAACGGGCCGAGGCGGCAAGGAACGCGAGGTGACCATCGGCGAGAAGGACATGGGGCACTATGCCGGGCATCGCGCACGCATGGGCCGGGTGCTGCCGGACAAGCTCAAGCCGCAGGCGCTGCGGTTGCCCGCGCCGGAGGCAGGCTCCCCCGGCTAGCGGGCGGAGGTCATGCGGATGGCGGCACGCGCGAGGGCTGCCGCGAATCACCCCTGCGTCGTCGCTTCACCCATTTACCCGCGCGTGGTACTGGATGAACTGGGGCGCGGGCATCGCGGGCGAAAAGAAGAATCCCTGTCCTTCCTGGACGCCGGCGTCACGCAGTGCGTCGAACTGCAGCCGGGTCTCGATGCCCTCGGCAACGAGATGGACGTGGCGGCTGGTGGCAAGCGCGCCGACAGCTTGCAGCCACCGCGGGCTCTCGCTGTCGGCCCGGATCTCGGCCACCATCTGGCGATCGAGCTTGATCACGTCGAAGTTCGCGCGCGAGAGCACCGCCAGGTTCAGTCCCGCCGGCATCACATCGTCCAGCGCGATGCGCACTCCGGCGCGTGACATCGAATTGAGCGCGTTCAGGCCGATCTGGTCTGGAATGCCGCGCTCGGTCACCTCGAGGATTACCTGCCCGGTGAGATCTGTAATACCTGCCTTGTGTGCAGCGTACTCGAGCCCGCCTCGCCCCAGTACCTCGGGCGGGACGTTGATGCTCAGCTGCGCCGAATCATTCGCTCGCAGCCAGCTGCCGAGCTCCTCGGCGGCCGTGTCGATCACCCAGTATGTCAGCAAACCTGACACGGAGGTATTCTCCGCCAACGGGATAAAACAGTCCGGCGGCGTGATGCCGCCGTTGCGGCGCCAGCGAAGCAGGGCCTCGGCGCCGGTGCATCGACC
>CAZNBS010000074.1:12060-20256 GCA_964570955.1 uncultured Burkholderiales bacterium
AACGGCTGATACTCGAGGAAGAATTCCCCGTTCCGGAGGCCTGCGCGAATTTCCTCGGCATCAATCATGAACATGGAGCCGCGCGATGGAGGCGGCGGGCGGTTGACCGGGCAGATAGTACACTGGGGATGTGTTCGCCCGTGGGGGCATGGCACGTTCAGCGTGGCGAGTGGAGGGCAGGCGCGTCTTCCTTGAGCTCGACCCCCGACAGGTGCAATCGGCGCGACGTGTCCATCAGGTGCAGCAGCTGGTGCGATGCCCGGGCGTAGTCCAGCCCCTGCGGGCGGACGTTCGAAATGCAGTTGCGCTGCGCGTTGGTGCAGCCGGGCAGCGGATTCCAGGTGAGATAGATGCCGAGGCTGTCGGGAGAGGACAGTCCCGGCCGCTCGCCGATCAGCATCACGCTCATCGCCGCGCCGAGCAGGGCGCCGATCTCGTCCGCCACGGCAACGCGGCCCTGCTGCACGATGCACAGCGGTGCGAGCCGCCACCCGCCTGCGCTCAGCTGCGGCAGCACCCGTTCGAGCAGCGGCGGTGCATGGCGCTCCAGCGCGATCGCGGACAGTCCGTCCGCCAACACGAATACGACCTCGGGCGCCGGTGCAGCGGCGGCCGCCGGGGAATCCAGCAGTGCCTTCGATTCCGGCGCCAGGATGCGGCCGAGGTCCGGCCGCTGGATGTAGCAGTCGCGGTCGGGGGCGGCGCTGCGCAACCGCAGCACGGTCCAGCCGTGAGCCTCCAAGGCCGTAGCGAGCGCACCGAGGTCGAGGTCGCGCGTCACGGCATCGCGCGCCCGCGCGCGTGCCAGCTGAAATTCGAGCAGAGCGCATGTCGGCAGGCTGCCGCCGGCGCGTCCCAGCGCGATTCGCGCATCCGTGAAGCGCCGCAGGACGCTCCACGGGTCCGCGTCGTGCGCAGGCTTCGTGACCTCGTCGCTCACGATTCGCCCGAGGGTGCGCCGGGCACCAGGTCGAGCAGGCGGTGGGAGGCAGGCGCGGGCCGGAGCGTGAGCGGGCTGTCGAACAGTCCCATGTGCAGCAGCCAGGCCTCGAACTCGGGCGCAGGCCGCAGGCCCAGCGTCTGGCGCAGATACAGCGCGTCGTGGTGCGAGGTGCTCTGATAGTTGAGCATGATGTCGTCCGCACCGGGCACGCCCATGACATAGTTCACGCCCGCCACGCCGAGCAGCGTGAGCAGTGTGTCCATGTCGTCCTGGTCGGCGTCGGCGTGATTCGTATAGCACACGTCCACGCCCATCGGCAGGCCGAGCAGCTTGCCGCAGAAATGGTCCTCGACGCCGGCGCGTATGATCTCGCGTCCATTCAGATACTCGGGGCCGATGAAGCCGACGACGCTGTTGACCAGCAGCGGGCGGAACAGGCGCGCGAACCCATAGGCGCGCGCCTCCAGCGTCTGCTGATCCACGCCGTGGTGGGCGTTCGCGGACAGCGCGCTACCCTGGCCGGTCTCGAAGTACATCACGTCCTCGCCTACACTGCCGCGCCGCAGAGACAGTGCCGCGGCGCGCGCCTCGTGCAGCAACGCGGCATCCACGCCGAAGCTCTCGTTGGTCGCCTGCGTTCCGCCGATCGACTGGAAGACGAGGTCGACCGGGGCGCCGCGCTCGATTGCGGCGACCGAGGTGGTCACGTGCGTGAGGACGCACGACTGCGTAGGAATCTCGTGCCTCTGGATGATCTCATCGAGCATGCGCAGCAACTCGCCCACGCGCCCGAGGCTGTCGCTCGCCGGGTTGATGCCGATCACCGCGTCGCCGCATCCGTACATCAGTCCATCCAGGATGCTCGCGGCAATGCCGCGCGGATCGTCGGTGGGATGATTGGGTTGGAGCCGCACGGCCAGGCGACCGCGCAGGCCCAGCGTGTTGCGCAGCGCGCTGGTGACCTCGCACTTGTGCGCGACCAGCACCATGTCCTGGATGCGCATGAGCTTGCTCACCGCGGCGACCATCTCCGGCAGCATGCCGGGCGAAAGCGCGCACAGGGCATCGCTCGTCGTGGAATAGTCGAGCAGCCAGTCGCGCAGCCCTCCCACGGTCAGATGCCGAACGGCGGAGAATGCGGCCGCATCGTGGGTCTCGAGGCCGAGGCGCGTGACTTCATCGTCCTCCGGCGGGATGACGTGCTCCTCCAGGAAGGTGCCGAGCGGCACGTCGGCCAACGCCATCTGTGCGGCGACCCGCTCCTCCGCGCTCGCCGCCGCGATACCGGCCAGCGCATCGCCGGTGCGGCCCGGCGTCGCCTTGGCGAGCAGCGTCTTGAGTTCGGGGAAGACGTAGGAACGCGTACCGACGCGTTGACGGAAGCGGGGCATGACCGCATGCGCGTGAGATGGGCAGTTATGGTAGCGCGCGGCGCTGGAGGACGCCCCACCGTGCACGGCCGTACCGACCGCGTACGGCGGCGTCGCGCGCCGTGCCGTCGACCCGCCGAGCGCCGAGCATTCCATCCAACGCTGCGGCTGCTGCGCAGGGGCCGGCCCGCGGCGCAGCGAGGCGTCGTCGTGCGCGCGGAAACAAGGAACTCGCGCGCCGAGGGCAATACCGCAGACGCGGGTCGGCGGTACCTCCGTGCTTGTTGTATCGTCCCGAAAGGCGCCTGGCTCTGACCCGTTGTCACGACCTCGGGGATGTTTCACCGAGGCGAGGAGTGGACAAACTTGCGCGCCACACCGCAACATGGCGCGTCATCGCACGCTGGCGACGGCGTGTCCCCGGAAACCTCAGGCGTTCCCGCATCGCTTTCGCCCATCGAATACCCATGCGATCGGCACTGCACCGGATTGTGCCCCTGCTCGGCTGGGCGCGCAGCTACTCGCGCACCGATCTCGAGGGGGATCTGCTCGCCGGCACCGTGACCGCGATCCTGCTCGTGCCGCAAGCCATGGCGTTCAGTCTGCTGGCGGGACTGCCACCGCAGGCCGGCCTGTATGCGAGCATATTGCCCCCTGTCATGTACGCCCTTCTCGGTACCAGCCGGACGCTGGCGGTCGGTCCGGTGTCGGTCGCGGCGATCATGGTTGCGCAGGCGCTCGCGCAGATGCCATCCGATACCGATGCCCTCACCGCGGCACTGCTGCTGGCGCTGCTTTCGGGTCTCGTGCTGATCAGTCTGGGCATGTTGCGTCTGGGGCAGCTCGCGAACTTTCTCGGCCATCCCGTGCTGAGCGGATTCACCACTGCCGCGGCGCTGGTCATCGTGGCCGCGCAACTGCCTGCGTTGCTCGGCATCGCCGTGCCTGCGGACTGGAGGATGTCCGATCTGCCGGCACTGTCCGCGGCGTTCAATCCCGCCGCGCTCATCATTGGCGCCGGTGCACTCGTCCTGCTCTGGTTCGCCGCCGGATCCCTCGAGCGCATCCTGTGCCGTGCCGGCATGTCCGCGCGCGGCGCCTCGGCAGCGAGCAAGACTGCGCCGCTGTTCGCGGTCGGCGCAGGAACGCTGGCGGTCGTCGCCCTCGACCTCGATGCGCGGTACGGCGTCGCGGTGGTGGGCGCCCTGCCGGCCGGGCTGCCCACGCTCGGACTGACGCTGCCGGCGGCGGACATGCTGATCGACCTGCTGCCTTCCGCCGCGCTCATCGGCATGGTCGGCTACGTCGAGAGCGTTTCCATCGCCAAGACGCTCGCCAACCGCAGGCGCCAGGCGATCGATCCGAACCAGGAACTGCTGGCACTGGGGGCCGCCAACGTCGCCGCGGCGTTCTCCGGCGGCATGCCGGTGGCCGGCGGCTTCAGCCGCACCCTGGTCAACTTCAATGCGGGTGCCCGGACACAGGCGGCGGCGTTGCTCACTGCCGCGCTGGTCGCGCTGGTAGCGCTGCTGTTCACGCCGCTGCTGGCGCAGGTGCCGAAGGCGGCGCTCGCGGCCATCATCATCTTCGCCGTGTCGCGCCTGATCGACTTGCGCACGGCACTGCATGCATGGCGTTACGACAGGATCGACGGCGCGGTCCTGCTCACCACGGCCGTGGGGGTGCTCGTGCTCGGCATCGAAGAGGGGCTGGTGGCCGGTGTCGTGGTGGCGCTGCTCACGTATGTCTGGCGCGCCTCACGCCCGCACATGGCGGTGCTCGGTCGCGTGCCGGGAACCGAGCACTTCCGCAACGTGCAGCGCTACACCGACCTGGAGACGTGGCCGCACATCCTGTTGCTGCGCGTGGACGAACACCTCTCGTTCGCCAATGCGGTCTACCTCGAGCAGGCGCTCATGCTGCACGTCGCGCAACGGGCGCAGCTGAAGCACCTCGTGCTCGTGTGCAGCGGCATCAACGGCGTCGACTTCAGCGCCCTCGAGACCCTGGTCAAATTCTCGGAGTCCGCGTGTGCCGCCGGCATCACCCTGCACCTCGCCGAGGTCAAGGGTCCGGTGATGGATCGCCTGCGCGGCACCGAACTGTTGCGCAGACTGCCGCCGGGGCGCGTATTCCTGAGTGCACACGAGGCGGTGCGCGCGCTGGGATGAGGCGCGATCGGAAATCGACTCGACGCGTGCGCGTCGTCCGCCGAACGCGCAGGTGAGCCCGCTCAGTGCAGGTGGCGGCGTCCGCGCGAGATGCGTGCCGGCTCGGTCGACACCTCGACCTGGCTCATGTCGCCCTTGTGCTCGAAGCTCTTCAGGAACAGGTCGTTGACGTGGTTGACCACCTCCGAGACCTCCTGCGGATTGAAGTGCCGCGACAGGAGATTGGACAGATCCTCGGCCATGCGCCGGCGCTGCGCTTCCTGAATGCTCTCTGGATTCGGGCCGACGAAGACGATGCCGATCTCGTCGCGCCCATCCTCGTGGTAGTAGCTCAGCTGGATCTCGGTGGCCTGCTCCGTCGCGCGTGACAGTCCCTGCAGGGACTCCTCGATCACCTTGCGGAAATTGCGGCCGACATCGCCGGTCCAGCAGATCTCCAGCATGCGGCGCCGCGAGTCGTAGACCACGCCCGGTTCGTCGCGATGCACGCTCTTGAGCTCGTCGAGGCTCTCGACGTCGAGGTAGTCGAGCCAGGGCTGCAGGGCGGTCTCGATCTGCGACAGCGAGACGCCGGGGCGAAGCGGAAGGATGCCGTGGACGTGGACTTCGGTGCGCATGAGCGATTCTCTCGAGTGGATCGCGATGCTGCGATCGGCGTTCCGGGACCGCGAGTATACGCCCATCCGCTGGCCCTGTCGCCGCCGCCGGGCCGACGGGCGCGGGCCGGTGCCGGCGCGTACAATGCGGAACACGCCGTCTCGAAAACAACTCCCGCCTTCTCCGTGGATTTCGTCCTGTCCCGCGTGCGCGCTCTGGCGCCGTTTCCGCGTGCAGTCCTCTACATCATGTGCATGGTGCTGTGCTTTGCCGTGCTCGAGACCACCGCCAAGTACCTCGCAGGCCACTATCCCGTCCCGCAGGTCGTCTGGGCACGCTATACCGTGCACATGGTCTTGATGCTGATGCTGCTCGGCCGGCACATGGGCCTGGGCCTGATTCGCACCCCCAATCCCCTCAGCCAGCTGCTGCGCGCATCCCTGCTGCTCGGGTCCACACTGTGCAACTTCGGCGCGCTGAGCGTCCTGCCGATGGCAGAAGTCAAGGCGATCAGCTTCGTCTCTCCGCTGCTGGTCGCGTTGTTTGCCGTCTGGCTGCTGAAGGAAACGCTGTCGCCAGACCGGTGGATGGCCATCTTCGCCGGTTTCGCCGGCACGCTGTTCATCGTTCGACCGGGTACCGCAATGCTCTCGCCGGCGACGGCGCTCGCGTTGGGCAGTGCCTTGTGCTACAGCCTGTACCAGATCATGACGCGGCGCCTGAGCGACGACGAGAATCCTCTGGTGACGCTGTTCTACACGTCGCTCGTGGGATTCGTCGCCATGTCCCTGTTTGCCCCGATCGTCTCGCGCCCGGTGAGCATGCCGCACGTACCGCTGTTCCTGCTGCTCGGTTGCATGGGGGCGCTCGGACACTACCTGCTGATCCGGGCGATGGAATTGCAGCCGGCCTCGACGCTCTCGCCGTTCGGCTACACGCAACTGGTGTGGGTCACGTTGCTGGGGTTCCTGGTGTTCGGCCATGTGCCCGATCTGCACGCGGTGACCGGCATGCTCATCATCGTCGCCAGCGGCCTGTACGTTGCCTGGGGGCACAAGTACGCGCGAAGGGAGGAACCCGAGAGCGCGATCGAGTGATGGCAGCGGCAAGCGGCGGTCGCGCCTTGCCTGCCGCCCTGGTTCATCGCAATCCGCGCAGTGCTACTTGGATGGCGTTTCGCGCGCGATCTCCAGGTCGATCGCGACCGGAAGGGTGCGCGGCGGCTCGCAGGCGCCTGCGCGGCATGCCTGATAGCGCACGACCCCGCGCAGAACCCGCCGGTCCCACTTCGCGTCGGCCGGCACGCTGACCGGCAGGCGGATCGCCACCACGCCCGTGTGGGCCGCGACGGGCGCAGCGCCGGCAAGCAGATCGGCGGGCCGTGGCCGCGGGTAGCGCGGGGCGCCGAAGCGCACGCCCTCGACTGGCCGCATGCGCAACTGCAATGGCCGCAAGGCGGCATGGCGTACCCCCGCGCCGACCACCGCGACGCCTTCGGCGATGCTGAATCGGATCACCACCTGGGCGCTGGCGCCGGGACGCAGGCGCAGATCCGCCTCCTCCCACAACTGGACCGGTTCCGCAGCGCGCGCGATCAGGGCGACGGCGAGCAGCGCTGCCGCCAGCAAGGGACGAAGCACGCCGACGCCTATTCCTCGCCCGGCGCGGCGGCTTCCTCCGGAGAGGAGTTGGGCAGCCGGGACACGAGCATCTTGTCGACCCGGTGGCGGTCCATGTCCATCACCTCGAAGCGCAGGCCTTGCCACTCGAAGCGGTCGGCCACCACCGGCACGCGCCCGAGCCGCAGCATGACGAAGCCGCCGAGCGTGTGGAAGTTGCCCTTGTCCTCGTCCTCGAGTTCCTCGAGATCGAAGATCTCCTTGAACTTGTCGAGTGAGAGCATGCCGTCCAGCAGCCAGGACCCGTCCTCGCGCTGCACGGCGTCCGGATCGGTCTCGGTCTGGTCGGTCGTGATGTCGCCGACGATCGCCTCGAGCACGTCGTTCATCGTCACCAGGCCCTGGATCTCGCCGTACTCGTCCACCACCAGCGCGACGTGCACGCGGTTCTTCTTGAACGTCTCGAGCAGTTCCATCGAGGAGATCGAGTTAGGCACGTACAGCGGTCGCTCGAGCAGGTTGGTGAAGTCGATGGCCTCACCGCGCAAGCTCTGACGCACCAGCACTTTCGACTGCAGGAAGCCAAGCACGCTGTCCAGACCGCCCTTGCACACCGGCATGCGCGAGTAGGGGCTGCCGAGCAGCTTCTCGCGGTTTTCCTCGTAGGAATCCTCCAGATCCAGGAAGAAGATGTCCACGCGCGGCGTCATGATCGCCCCGACGCGCTGTTCGTCCAGGCGCAGGATGTTGGATACCAGCGTCTGCTCGGACTCCTCGAACACGCCAGCCTCGGTGCCCTGTTCCATCAGCACCTTGATCTCTTCTTCCGTCACCGGCGGCTCGGCGCCCTCGCGGCCGCCGACCAGGCGCAGCACCGCCTCACTGGACAGACTGAAGAAGCGCACCAGGGGATACGCCGCGCGGGAGAGCCACTGCATCGGCCGGGCGATGGCGCTGGCGATCATCTCCGCGTTGCGCAGTGCCAGACGCTTGGGGACCAGCTCGCCGATCACGACGGAGAGGTAGGTGATGGCCACGACCACGATGGCCGTGGCCAGATATTGGTTGTACGGATCGAACACGCCGATGCGCGTGAACTTGTCGGCCAGGGACTGGGCAACGGCCGCCTCGGCGAGTGCGCCGCTCAGGATGCCGATCGTGGTGATGCCGACCTGGATGGTCGAGAGAAAGCGGCCGGGCTCATTCGCCAGCTCCAGTGCCGAAGCCGCGGCCTGGCTGCCCTCGTCCGCCCACTGCTGCAGGCGCGCCTTGCGGGCCGACACGACGGCGATCTCCGACATGGCGAAGACGCCGTTGAGGAGAATCAGAATGGCCAGAAAGAGCAGTTCCATGGAGTGGTCCGAATGAAGCCGGACCTTCAAGGATACCGGTTCCGGTCACCCCCCGCGCCCGCCGGTCGCCGGCGGATGCCGGCGTCAGAACAACATCCGGAATTCGAAGTACATCGAGGGGCGGCTGAATGCGCAGATCACGAT
>CAZNBS010000075.1:0-6407 GCA_964570955.1 uncultured Burkholderiales bacterium
CTTCCCGGAGTACGGCAACTTCCAGATCAGAGCGTACGGATTCACCACCGCCAACAACGACGGCACCGGCGGCTTCCAGCAACGCAACGTGCAGCGCTACAGCGGCGGTCTCGGCATCTGCGACGGCAGCACCAGCGGGGATTGCTCGGATCCGCAGCACTCGATCGACAACGACGGCACCAACGACTTCATCCTGATCGACTTCGGCGCCGGGCACGAGTACGCACCGACCCTGTTCAGCATCGGCTGGGAGTACTACAACAACTGCAGCACCAGCACCGTCTCCAACACCTGCCCGGACATCGAGGCATGGGTCGGCAACGACTTCATTGCCGCCCAGGGCTATGCCGGCGTCACCGGCAGCTGGACGCAGATCCTCGATGGGGACCCGCAGAACAACATCCAGCCTGGCAAGGACTACCCGTTCGGAACCGGCGACGGCCGCTACCTGCTCATCGGCGCGCAGACCGGCAGCGAGTACTGCACACAGGTTACCTACTTCACCAAGAGCAAGACAGTGTGCGAGTACGACTACTTCAAGCTGCAGTCGATCGCGCTGTCGAAGAACCCGCCGGAAGAGGAAGTGCCGGAACCGGGTGCCCTCGGCCTGCTCGGTCTCGCGGCCCTGGGAATCGCGCTGGCCCGTCGGCGCCGCGCCTGACCGGGCAGTCGCTCCCGCACTCCCGAACGGGCGCCTCTGGCGCCCGTTTTTCTTTCTGCCGCCCCCGCGAAACTCGCTACACTCGCCCTCCCGACACCTCGCACGGTGAGCGCGTGAGTTTCGACTTCGACACTTTCCCCGACCGCCGCAGCACCAGCAGCACCAAGTGGAACCGCTACGTCGGCCGCGACGTGATCCCCATGTGGGTCGCCGACATGGATTTTCGCTGCGCGCCGGCGATCGTGGAGGCACTTCGCGCACGCGTGGAGCACGGCATCTTCGGCTACACGGACGCGCCGGCGGAACTTGCTCCCGCCGTATGCGAGGCGTTGCTGCGCGATTACGGCTGGACCGTCGATCCCGGCTGGATCGTCTGGCTGCCCAGCCTGGTGGTCGGCCTCAATGTCGTTTCCCGCGCCCTGTCCGAAGCGGACGAGGAAGTGCTGACGGCGCAGCCGATCTATCCGCCCTTCCTGTCCGCGCCGCGCAACGCGCAACGCGCGCTGCGCACCGTCGAACTCGTCCAGTCTGCCGACGGGCGACGCTGGGAGTGGGACTGGGCGGCGCTCGAGGCGGCGGTGACGCCGCGCACGCGCCTGCTGCTGCTGTGCCACCCGCACAACCCGACCGGCCGCGCATGGACACGGGACGAACTCGAACGGCTGGGCGAATTCGCGCGCCGCCACCGGCTGCTGGTCGCGTCGGACGAGATCCACTGCGGGCTGGTGCTGGACGCCGAGCGTTCGCACATTCCCTTCGCAAGCCTCGAGGACGACATCGCCGCGCGCACGGTGACCCTGATGTCCGCCAGCAAGACCTTCAATCTGCCCACGCTCGGCTGCGCCTTCGCGATCGCATCCGACGCCGGCATGCGCATGCGCATCCGGCGCGCGATGGCAGGCATCGTCCACCACGTCGGTGGTCTGGGATACGTCGCCACGCTGGCCGCATATCGGGACGGCAAGCCGTGGCAGCGCGCGCTCGTCGAGACCCTGCGCGGTCATCGCGACCTGGTCGAGGCGGAACTCGCCGCCATGCCCGGCCTGACGACCTGGCACGTCGAGGCGACGTACCTGGCCTGGATCGACGCCCGCGGCCTGGGCGTGCCCGACCCCGTGGCGCACTTCGAATCGGCGGGCGTGGGCCTCTACGACGGCGCCCAGTTCGGCGCACCGGGCTTCTTGCGGCTCAACTTCGCCTGCCCGCGCGCACTGTTGCGCGAAGCGCTCGCGCGCATGCGCAATGCGCTACACGCCTAGCATCCCGGCCTCGATGCTGGGATGCTCACTTGCAGCGCAATGCCTCTCGGGTAGCGATGACGGTGGGCTAGAACGTCCCCACCAGCGTCAACCGGAACTGCCGCGGCTCCACCGGGTGGAAGTGGACGTCCTCGATGCCGTCCCGTGGTGCAGCGGCCGGGCATGGCGCGGTGCCCAGTTCGCTCGGCAGGCAGGACGCGTAGAAGTAGGCGATGTCCTGATCCTTGGATCCGAATAGGTTGAGCACGTCGAGTTGGACGCGCAGATTCTTCGTGAGCTTGTAGCCCACCCGCGCATTGGTGATCGTGGTCGAATCGGAGCGAACGCTGTCGTCCTCGATCAGCGGGCGCGCGCCCAGGTAGCGCAGCTGCACGCTGCCGAACCAGCGGCCCAGATCCTCCACCGTGATGCCGACCTGCGCCATGCGCTCCATCGCGCCGGGGATGTAGTCGCCGGCCTCATCGTCGTCACTGAAGCGGGCGCGGGTGAAGGCGAGTTCGGCATCGATCAGCAGCCAGGGCAGCGGCCGATAGTAGTTGATCCATTCGATGCCGACGCGCCGGCTCGGCCGGCTCGCCTCAGTGGTACCGGCATCGCCGACGAACAACAGTTCGGAGTCCTGCTTCAGGTACCACAGCGCCAGCGAGCTCTGCAACCCCGGGACGATCTCGGTGCGCACGCCCAGTTCCGCGCCTTTGGTCCGCACCAGCGGATCGACCGGATCGGCCGCGTCGAGCGTCTTCGGATCGACCGAGATCACCGTACCGCGCGCATCGTTGCTATGGAAGCCGTACCCCGCATTGACGAAATACTCCGTCTTCGCCCATGGCCCGAACACCAGGCCGAGCTTCGGCGAGACGATGCTGTCAGTCTCCTTGCCGGAGTTCGCCTCGATGCTGCTGTCGACGTCGAATCGGTACCAGTCGGCGCGCACGCCGGCGATGGAACGCAGCCACGGCAGCCACTGGGTGGCATTCTCGAAGTAGATGCCGCCGCTCAGCTGATCCACGCTGTCCTCGCGCGTGGTGGAAAGGGTGTCGCGATCGACGGTGGAGTACAGTCCCACGCGCCGGATATCGTCGTAGCGCACTTGTGCGCCCACGGTGTTGGTAACCTCGGCCCCGCCCAGCTTCGTGCTCCACGCATAGCGCGGCTGGATTCCATAGACCGTGCGCCGATCGGCCTGCTTGAACTGATCGCCGTTGGGGGCCCCGTTGAGCGGATCGTCGAGGGCGTAAGTGAAGTTCGACCACAGGTCGAGCGAGTAGCGGATGACGTAGGCATCGAGCTGGGCCTGCCCGTTGCCCAATGTGTGCCGGAAGTTGCCCGACAGGCTGAAGCGTGAGGTCTCGCCGCCGTTGGAGGGGTCGACCGTGCCGAAGCGGTCGATTTCCCCGCTCGCGACGGCCCGCTCGGGAATCTGGTCGGTCGCCGTCCAGTCGGAGTCGAACCCCATCAGGGTGACATTGAATCCGTTGGCGGCATCGCCCTGGCTGTACCGCAACACCCCGTTGAACTTGCGCAGGTCGTCCTCGTTGACCCACGGGCCGTCGTAGGCGAGCGCTTCGAAGCCGAGCAGCAGACGCCCGGCTCCGGCCTTGGGCGAAGCCGCCGCGACCATGCGGCCATAGCCGTCGGTGCCGAAGGTGAGCAGGCCCAGCGCCTGCGGCAGCTCCTCGAAGTAGTGAATGTGTGCGGCACCCGCAGTGGAGAAGTCGCCTTCGGAGGCGAAGTACGGTCCCTTGCGGAAATCCACGCCCGAGATCAGTTCGGGAATGACGAAGTTGATGTCGGCGTAGCCCTGTCCGTGGCCGTGTGTCGGCATGTTCACCGGCATGCCGTCAACGCTGAGGGCGAAGTCGGTGCCGTGGTCCAGGTTGTAGCCGCGCAGGAAGTACTGGTTCGCTTTTCCGCCGCCACTGTGCTGCGTAACGATCATGCCCGGTACCAGCTCGACCAGCTCGCCAGGACGGAGCAGTGGCCGCGACTCGATCCGCCTGTGGGTGACGCTGCCCTCGCTGGCCGCGTCGGACGTGCCGATCCCGGTCTGGTAATGGCCGATCACCTCGACTTCCGGCGCCTGCACTTCATCGGCGTGGCCGACATCGACGAGCAATACGGACAGGCCTGCGCCGCCCAGCAGGGCGACGGCCGCTCTTCTTCTGATCATTGAGGTCTCTCCTCACTCGGGCATTGTTATCTTATGAATTACGTTTTTCTCATACCGGCGCATCCTAGGGCGGAATCGAGCGCCTGACAAGAGGCGGTCGGCTCACTTTTTCGTCAGCAGGAGCTTTGCGTTACCATCGATGCCTTCAAGGCGACCCGATCCATGGAACGATTCACCATTTCGCTGAGCGAGACGCTCGCGCGCGACTTCGACGAACTCATCCGCCGCAAGGGCTACCAGAACCGCTCCGAGGCGGTCCGGGACATCCTGCGCGACCTGCTCAGCAGCGAACGCCTGCAGCGAGAGGAAGCGCCGCACTGTGTGGCCGCCCTGAGCTACGTCTACAACCATCACGCGCGCGATCTGGCCGAACGCTTGACCGCCCTGCAGCACGCGCACCACGACCTCGTGCTGTCGTCGATGCACGTGCACCTGGATCACGACGACTGCCTGGAGACCGTGATGCTGCGCGGCGCCACGCGCGACGTGTCGGCGTTCGCCAACGCGTTGATGGCGGAGCCGCAGGTGCGTCACGGACGCTTGAACCTGGTCCCGGTCGAGCTGCACGACCATCACGATCGCCGCACGCAGCACGAACACGATCACCATCACCTGCACAGCAGTCCCAAAGTCTGAGGTTTCCACCGTCATGTCCGCACCACTGCTTCTCTCGCCGTTGCTCCTGCGCGGTCTCGCGCTGCCCAATCGCATCGTCATCTCGCCCATGTGCCAGTACTCGGCGCGCGAAGGCCTCGCCAACGACTGGCACTTCGCCCACCTTGCACAATTCGCGATCGGCCGCGCGGGACTGATCTTCACCGAGGCCGCGGCAGTTGAGCGTGCGGGACGCATCACGCATGGCGACCTCGGCATCTGGTCCGACGAGCAGGTCGCGCCGCTGCGCCGCATCACCGAATTCATCAAGTCGCAGGGATGCGTACCGGCCATTCAACTCGCCCACGCCGGACGCAAGGCGAGCATGCAGCGCCCCTGGCACGGCAACGGCCCGATGGACGACTCCGACCGCGCGCGCGGCGAGGAACCATGGCAGGTGGTCGCTCCCAGCGCGCTGCCGGTCGGCGAAGGTTGGCTCGTTCCGCATGAACTGTCGCTGGACGAGATCGAACAGCTGAAATCGCAGTGGCGCTCGGCCGCCCGCCGCGCCCTCGCCGCGGGCTTCGAGGTGGCTGAGATCCATGGCGCTCATGGTTACCTGATCCACGAGTTCCTCTCGCCGCTCAGCAACCGGCGCACGGATGCCTATGGCGGCAGCTTCGAGGGGCGCATCCGGCTGGCATTGGAGATCGCCGAGATCGTGCGGGCGGCGTGGCCCGCCGACAGGCCGGTATTCTTCCGCGTTTCCTCCAGCGACGGCATCGAGGGTGGCTGGACTGCCGATGAGACCGTGCAGCTGGCGCGCGCGCTGCGGCGCACAGGCATTGACGTGATCGACTGCTCCTCGGGCGGGATCGCCGGTTCGGCGACCGCGGCGCGGCTCAAGCGTACCCTCGGATTCCAGGTGCCGTTCGCGGAGCGCGTGCGGCGTGAAGCCGACATCGCCACGATGGCGGTCGGACTGATCCTCGACGGCGTGCAGGCCGAACGCGTCTTGCAGGCGCAGCAGGCCGATCTCGTTGCCGTGGGCCGGCAGGCCCTGTTCGATCCCCACTGGGCCTTGCATGCGGCGATCGCGCTGCGCGCCGAGGGTGCGTTCGAGCAGTGGCCGGTTCAGTACGGATGGTGGCTGGACAAGCGTCGCAACGTGCTCGACGAGCAGGACGCCGAGCGCGCGGTCAATCGCGCCGCCTGAGCTGGGCGGTCGCGCGCCGCAGGAGAATCGACATGGCGATCGTCGGACTGAATCACTTCACCGTGCTCACCCACGACCTCGAGGCCTGCAAGGCCTTCTACGTCGGCCTGCTCGGGCTGAAGGAAGGCTATCGGCCGCCCTTCACCTTCCCGGGCATGTGGCTCTACTCGGGAGAGACCGCGGTCCTGCACGTGATCGCCGGACGCAGCTTGCCGGAGGATCCGCGCGGCACCCTCGACCACGTCGCCTTCACCGGGCGCGATCTCGCCGGCACCGCCGCGACGCTGAGGCAGGCGGGAATCGATTACGAGCTGCGCAAGACGCCGGACGGCAGGCAGTGGCAGATGTTCCTGTTCGATCCCAGCGGTGCGCGCGTGGAGATCGATTTCGACGCTGCCGAGCCTGGCCCCGGCTAGGCTGGCGGGGCCTGGCGATTGCCGGCCCACGGCGCTTGCGCCGCTGCTGATATCGGACCCTCTCAGTCCTCTCCGGGGGAAGTCGGTTCCC
>CAZNBS010000075.1:6417-19992 GCA_964570955.1 uncultured Burkholderiales bacterium
GGCTGGCTCGACGGCTTCGGGGAATCGGTCTTGCGCACGGAGGCGCGTTCCCAATGCTCGCCGCGCTCGCGCTGATAGTGCTGCAGCCACAGTTCGACGTTTCCCTCCTGCACCACTTCGGCCGCGTCGGGCCGGTGTTCCGGCGGGCGGGTGGCCGGGTCGCCCGCCCACCCGGGCGCAGAGCAGGTCACCAGACACACCGCCCATAGACCGTGCCACAGTGCACTCGGACGGTTGCGCGCAGGCAGCATGGCAGGAAGCCGGGTCCCGGCATCTCGATCGACGCGCGGCCAAGCACTGGCCTGCGTGGCACCATCCGACCGGTACGGCCGCGGCATCGACAACCCTCCGAACGTTTCCGCGCAGTGTAGCAGGCGACCGGTTCTCCCCCGGTTCGGCACGCCCGCTGCTAAGGGCCTCGAAGGCAGCTAGCCAGATTGCATGACGGCGGGCAGCCCGGATACGACCTGCTCGCTATACTTCCTCATATGACGAACTCGGAGGCTGAATCGATGATCCCGTTACGACTGGCCGGCGTTCTCCTTTTCGCGGCTGCATTGACGGGTTGCGCCAGCGCGCCCGTCACCGGCCGCAGCCAATTCATGCTCGTTTCCGAGGGCGATGCCATCAGCGCCTCGACCCAGGCGTATACCGAAGTCCTGAAGAAAGAGGCCGGCAAGATCGAGCACGGATCCGCGTTGGAGCACCGCGTCGAGGAGATCACCGGCAAGCTCGTCGCACAGGCCATCAAATTCCGGCCGGAGACTGCGCAGTGGAAGTGGGAAGTGGTCGTGATCGACGAACCGGACACGTTGAACGCGTGGGCGATGGCCGGCGGCAAGATGGCCATCTACACCGGCATCATCCAGAAGCTGAATCTGAGCGATGACGAGATTGCGCAGATCATGGGGCACGAAATCGCACACGCCCTGGCCAAGCACACCGCCGAGCGCATGTCGGTTGCCGCCGCCCAGCAACTGGGCCTGCAGGTGGCAAGCACGTTTCTCGGGACCGGTTCGCTGACCAGCCAGATGGCGCTACAGGCGGCCGCCATCGCGACCACGGTCGGCGTGCAGCTACCCAACAGCCGGCAGCAGGAATCCGAAGCCGACCGCATCGGCATCGAACTGGCTGCGCGCGCGGGCTACAACCCGAAGGCGGCACCGGCGCTATGGGAAAAGATGGTGGCGGCAACCGGGCAGAAGGGGAAGTCGGACTGGCTCAGCACGCACCCGGCCGGCGAGCGTCGCATCGAATCGCTGTCCGAACTGGTGCCCAAGATGATGCCGTACTACGAGGACAAGTCTCCGCGACCCACCCACCCCGTCGCGCTGCTTTGCGGCTCGCAAATGCACCTCGCAGTGCTGGGCCGCCACCGCTGAACGCGCTGTCCGCGCCCAATGAAGCAGGGCCCCTTCGAGGGGCCCTGTCTGCGTGGAAGAGATGTGGATAACCCTGTGCACAACGTGCGCGCGGGGGCCGCACGATTCGACCGCGCTGCCCCCATGAGGACGTGGCCAAGCACCCGGACTCGGACGAAAATGCTCACCCGCACAGGCAGTTGGCCCTTGTCGCGCTGCGTGGCGTCTGGCTGCCTCAACGCTTCACAAATCACTTCATAATGTGTGCATAACCCGATAGATCTATAGGGAAAACTCGGCCGTCGCCGCCGTGTTGGCGGCAGCCGATGCCCACCCCCGTTCGTAGCGGTAGGCATCCAGACGCCATTGCTTCATGAGGTCGAGCGCCAGGCCGAAGTCGCCATAATTGAGTCGATACAGCCGGGAGAGGTCGAACGGTTCACCGGTATCCAGACTGTGGATCAGCAATCGAAGCGTTTCCGATTCCGGAAGCTCACGATTGCCATGAATCTTGCGCAGCGCAACCTGCAACGCGTCCATGCGCCTCCCCGTGTGCGTCAGGTTCGGCCAGCAGGCTAGCGACTGCAACGGTTAGCGGTCAACTACGCGCCGACGCAGCGGTGCTGCGGCTCTCCGGGGTGTACGGCGGGAACCCGCGTCAGGCGCCGCGTTCCGCGCTCTCGTCAGTGGTCGATCGCATGAGCGTTGGGCTCGTCGACCGGCGGCAGCGGATCAGCGCCACCAGGCGGCACGTTGGGTGGTTCGTCGACGTTCCCATCCGTCGTGGCTTCTGCGGGGACCGCGAAGATCCATTGCTCGTAGGTCTGCGCGTCGTCCGCGATGCCCAGCTCGGGGTCGAGTGTGGTCTTGAGGGGCTTGCCCCGCGCGAGGCTGTGCACGCCGATGATCGAATCGCCGAGCTTGACCAGCCCCCACTGCGTCTCGCCCGTGAGCGGGTCTGCATAGATCCTGCGCAGATGGCGTTTCACGAACGGAAAACGCGGATCGAGCACGAGATCCTCCAGGCGCTGCGGATACTGCTGCCCGCCCGGCGAGCTGAGTGCGTAGCTGCGGATCGCCTGGCGGATCTCCCGGCCGATGTGCAGCAGTTCCTCCTCCTTGTCGCGACGGCTCGCGGTCGACCAGATCTGCGCGGCGCTTGCGAGTGCGAAGCCGCTCACCGCCACGATCAGCAGCAGGGCCATCAGCGCGAAGCCGGACTGCCCGCGTGCCCGCACCGGTTCACCACTGCGCATATGGGCTCCCGTCCCGGCCGGCGCCCTCCGCGCCGCTGCGCACGTCGTACAGCTCGCCCTTGACATCGGCATCCGCCGGCGGTGCGACGTTGCGCCAGGAGGTCGCGCTCTCGGTCAGCGGATCGATCGGCACGGCGCGCAGGTAGCGTTCGGTCACGAGCTCCTCGAGCGAGGCGGGATAGCGCCCCTTGTCGCCGTAGAACTTGTCGATCGCATCGCGCATCACGTGAAGGTCCTGTCTGAGCGTCGCCTCCTTGGCCCGCTCGATGTGTGAGAAGTAGCGCGGGACGGCGAGCGAGACGAGCAGCGCGAGGATGGCGAACACCACGATCAGTTCGATCAGCGTGAAGCCGTACGCAGGCGTCTTGCGCGTCACCATTGCCGGTACGGCACGCCGTTGAGGCCGATCTTCTGCGATTGCGAATGGACGTCGAAGACGTCGTCGCCTTCGCGCGGATCGTCGGGCGGACTCTCGTAGCTGCGCAGGCCCCAGGTCTTCTCGGCCGGCACCGAGGCGTCGTCGAAGAAGGGATCGCGCGGAATGCGCCGCAGGAAATAAATGACCTTGCCGTCGGTGGAGCGCGCATCCTTCACACCCTCGGCCAGCACCCCCAGCTCGGGCGGATAGCCGGAGGCGTCGGCCTTCTTCTCGATGCGCCCCTCCTCGGTCGCCTTCTTGTAGGCGTCGATCCCGGAGCGCAGCGTGCGCAGCGCGGTGCGCAGTTCCTGTTCCTTGCCGCGCTGGGTGGCAAGCTGCGCGAGCGGCAGCAATCCCATGGCCAGGATGCCCAGGATCGCAACCGCCACCACCAGCTCGATCAGGGTGAAACCGCGCAGCTTGCGGTGCCGTGCCATGGTGCGCGCTATCTCACCGTGATCTCGATCGCTTCCGGCGCGCTGACCGCGACCGGACTGCCATCCGCATCCGTTCCCACCACGTTCTCCGCACGCAGCTGGGCGCGGCCGCCGGCGAGCAGCACGCGAAAGCGCACGGCGGTCGAACCCTCGATGCGGACCGGCACGCGTCCCGGCGCGGCGCCGTTGGCGCCGACCGCCTCGAGCTGCAGCGGATCGTAGACGAGCTCGGCCGTCGCACGCTCGGCCGACGATCCCGGCGGGAGCGACAGCGACACCACGATGTCGCTGCCGCCGCGTGCCGACTGCGGCGCCGCCATGAGCAGGGTGGCCGGCCCGGTCGCACCGGCGCGTGCGACCACGTCCCCCACCGAGGCCGCCTGACCGCGCTCGGCAGTCGCGTCGGCATCGCGCTCCGGTGGGGAGCCGACCGCAGGGGGCGGCAAGGGGCTGGGAATCGGACCGGCCGGCGTCACGCTCACGCCGCTCGGTGCGATCGCTACCTGGCCGCCGTTGCTCGGTGCGATGCGCACCGGCGCCGTGCCGATCGCCGCGTCGGTGCCCACCGGCGTGCTGTTCACCGCCAACTGCGGATACTCGAGGCTGCGCACGATGCGCGGCGTGATGAGCAGGACGATCTCGGTCTTGCGCCGGTCGTCGGATTCGCTGCGGAACAGGCGTCCGAGGACGGGGAAGTCGCCCAGACCCGGCACCTTGCGCGCGGTGCGGCGGTCCTCGTCGCTGATCAGCCCGGCCAGAATCTGCGTCTCGCCGTCCTTGAGCTGCAGCGTCGTTGCGGTGTTGCGCGTACCCAGTTCGTAGGCGCGCGTGCCGCCCTCGAGATCGAGGGTCTCGGTGATGTTGCTCACCTCCAATCCCACCTTGATCGCGACCTCGTCGCGCAGGTAGATGTTGGGTTCGACATCCAGCTTGAGGCCGACGTCGAGATAGCTCACCGAGGACGACACGCCGACGTTCGCCGTGGAGGTGGTGGTGACCACCGGCACGCGGTCGCCGATGTGCACCTTCGCCTTCTCGCGGTTCTTCACGCGGATGCGTGGATTGGCGAGCAGGCGTACGTCGCTGTCGCGCGCGCGCAGGTCGATCACGGCGATCGGGTTCACCGTGAACGCCTTCAGCCGGTCGTCGCCGAGCACGAAGTTCGTGGCGTCCGCCGCCGGATTGCCCAGTGCGATGGATTCCGGATAGCGGATGCCGAGTTCCTGCAGGCGGCTGGAAGCGATCTCCAGCACCTCCACCTCGAGCATCACCTCCGGTTCGGCCAGGTCCATCGTGCGGACGAGGTTGGCGATCAAGCGCACCGCGTCGGGCGTGTCCTTCACCACCATCAGGTTGAGCTTTTCGTCGATGAACACGTCCGGCGTCTTCACCATGCCCTTGACCAGATTGAGCGCCTGCTTCACGTCCGCATTCGCGAGGTAGAAGCTGCGCACGACCAGTTCCTTGTATTCCTTCTGCTTTGCCGGCGTGTTGGGATAGATCAGCACGGTCTTCTCGTTGAGCAGCTTGCGTTCGAGCTGGTTGGTCATGAGGATCAGCTTGACCACGTCATCGAGCGAGGTGTCGCGCACGAAGATGTTGATGCGCGTGTCGGAACGCACATCGCGGTCGAACACGAAGTTGATTCCGGCCGAACGCGAGATCACCTCGAACACCGACTTCAGGCTGGCGTCGCGGAACTCCAGGGTGATCGGCTGCGCGAAGGCGCCGGTCAGTGCGGCAGCCGGTGCCGGTTGCATCTGCTGGTCGGCCTGCAGGTCGGCGATGCGATTGAGCAGCTCGCGCGCCTCGCGCTGCCCGGGATTGCGCGCGATCAGTTCGCGCAGCTGCTTCTCGGCCGGTTCCAGACGGCCCGCGGCGATGTCCTCGCGCGCCTGGCGCACCACGTCGGCCTGCTGTGCGATCGCCTGGAGTGCGGCGATCCCGGCCTGTGCCCGGGCATTCTGCGGATCGTACTTGAGCGCACGATCGTATGACATGCGCGCCGTGTCGTAGCGCTGCGCGCTGCGCTGCAGGTCGCCTTCCGCAACGAAGCGGTTGACCACGAGCGCACGTTCGCGCTCGTAGAGCTGCCGATAACGCGCATTGTCCGGGTTGTCCCGCGCCGCCTGCTCGAGTTGCACCAGCGCCTGCTCGGGATCGCCACGCAGCATCTCCTGGCGGATGCGCTCGTCGTGCGACAGGGTCGCGCACCCGGCCAGCGCGAGGCAAAGAACGGCCGCCAGCGCGGCTCGGCGACGGACCGTCATTGCATGGCTCCCGTGGGTAGGGTCTGTTGTACGTTCAGAGGGAGATAAGTCAGCATCAGCGCATCCGCTCCGATGTCGTCGACGCGATAGAGGTCGTCGATCACGTCTCCGATGCCGACCACCAGGTTGCGGTCGCCCGCGGCCAGGAAGACGGTCTTGCGCTCCGCCTCGGCAAGTTGCCCCATGTACCGAAACGGCAGCGGTGGCGGGGCGGGAGGCGCAGCAGGGGCCTCGACCTGCTCCACGCGCGGCTGCTCCACAGGTGGCGGGGGAGGAGCGATCGATGCCGGCGGTTGTCCGAACAGGTCTGCGCCCGGCTCTGCCGCGGGAGTGCGCTGCAGTCGCGCAAGATCCAGCGAACCCTTCGCATCGGAGTCGGCTGTCTCACCAGCCCCGGTGGTGCGCGCAGACGGCGGCGACGGCGAGCGCGCTTGGACGGCCGGCGTGGCATCGCCCTCCAACCCGCTCGCCCAGTACACGGCCGCGAGCGTCGCGGTCAGCGCGACGACCACGGCGACGCGGCGCGCTCTCGGTTCGATGTTCACGGCTGCACTCCCAGGAACAGGCCGAAGCGCACCCTCGCCTCCAGTACCGGCTCGGCAACGTCCGCGCGCTTGAGCGTCATCTCTTCCAGGGCCGCGGCCGGAACGGCGTCCAGGACGTCTTTCACGAAACCGCGAACCTGCGTGTAGTTTCCGCGTAGCGGGTAGGTGATCTGGTAGCGAGACAGCGCGAATCCGGCATCGCGGATCAACCGGTACTCGCCCCGCTCCAGGGTCAGGCCATTGTCCCGCGCTGCCCGCTGCATCCGCGATAGCAGATCGGGAAGCTCCGAGGTCGACGGAAAGAACGAATAGAACGTCGACAGCTGCGAGCGCGGCGTCTGTGCACGCACGCCGGGATCGGCTCCGCTGCTGCGCGCACGCAACGCTTGGGCCTCGTCCTCCAGCGCACGTTTGCGCTCGAGCATGGGGCCGCTGACGCCGAAGGCAACGACGAGCGCGACGACGATGAGCGCGAGACCCGCCAGTCCCTTCCAGCGCAGCCCGACGACGGCGCGCCGGGCGATCCAACCCGCCCTCATCGCATGCGAGGCATTCATCGTCCCTCCGCCCAGCGCGCACCGAGCGTGAACTCGATGGGCTGAGTCGCCTCCTCCACCTTGATTTCGTGCCCCGTCAGCAAGATCTCCCGCAGCCGTCCGCCGGTATCCAGACGCCGCATGTAGGCGAGCACGTCTTTCATGTCCCGGGCTTGCCCGACGATCGTTACACTGCGTGCCTGGGCATCCGGTTGCACGGCGAGCAGGGCGATGTCTTTCTCCTGCGCCGATTCGATCGCTGCGAACAGCTCGCTCCACGGCACGTTGATCCGCGCCAGCACCTCGTTGGCCTTGCGGACCTGCTCGCGCGTCTCGGGAGACGCATCGGGAGCGGTACCGAGCGCCGGCAACGTGCGTCGCACGAGCTCGCGCATCTGTGCCACGCGAGCCTCCTGCGCGCGCAGATCCGAAGACACGCTGCGGTAATGCAGTCCGGCGATCAGCAGCGCGATTGCTCCGGCAAGCAGCAGCAGCGGGGCCAGCCGTCCGGCGAGCGAAGCGGGACGGGCGAAATCGAGGGCAAGAGGTGGTACGCGATGCATGACGGTGCCGGGTCTCCTCACTTCGCAGCGGCAGCGCGCGCCGGAGGTGGCGATCCGGCCGAGACCGCGCGGCCCAGCCGGACCGTCTGCCAGCCGGGAATGGTCTGTACCGTTCCGGTCGTATCCATCAGATAGACCGTCCCGTGGGGCGTACTCCCGCAGGCCAGGGCCTCCTGGCGCAGGGCGCCGGCGAGCGCCACCGCGCCTGCCGCGTCGAGTCGCCGCGTGCGCACCGCGACCCAGGTACGGTCGCGCCGCAGCGCGACGGTCAGTCGGCCCGGTTCCACGCGTGCGAACCAGAAATGTCCTTCGCGCAGCGCCGACCGGTACCGGTTCAGGTCGAGCGCGAGGCCGGGCATCACCGATGCCAGGCGCATGCGACGGGATTTGCATAGCTCGCGCAGCGCCTGCAGCAGACTGCGGTCGATCGCGGCCGCCATGGCCGGCTGCGTGGCGAGACGCTCGTCGAGCGCTATCGCCCAGCCGTCGCTCACCGCGCCGTACACCTGGGAAAAGGACAGGCGCGCGAACGCTTCGCGCTCGGCGTCGCCGACGATATCCGGACTCCACGGCACGACCGCGAAGCGCGCGAAGTGATCGGACAACACCACGTGCAGAGCGGCGCCCGCATCGCGCCTGTTGTCGAGCGCGTGCGCAAGCGCCTGCAGCGGATCGCGCCACGCCTCGGTCGCTTCCGTGCTGCGGGCGGCAAGGGGCACGACGGTGGCGGCACCGTGCGACGCCCACGGTCGCACGCGCCGCATCGTCAAGGACATCGGCCGCAGGGTCACCTCCACGCGCTCCATCCAGCTCATGCGGGTTCCTCAGGCGACCAGCGTGACACGATTGATCTCCTGCAGGCTGGTCTCTCCTTCGCGCACGAGATCGAGCGCTGCCTCGCGCAGAAAGCGCGTGCCGGCTCGGCGTGCGGCATCCTTGACCTTGCGGATCGGCTCTCGGGCAACGATCAGTTCGCGGATCTCGTCGTTGAGGACCATGATCTCGGCGATCGCCTTGCGTCCGCGAAAGCCGGTGCCACGGCAATGTCCGCACCCTGCGCCCGCGCGCAGGCGCCAGTCGTGCACCGCCTCGGGCGCGAGGCCGGACTCGCGCAGCATCTGCGGCTCGGGTTGCACGTCGTGTGCGCAGTGCATGCAGTTGACCCGCAGCAGCCGCTGGGCGGCGATGCCGTTGAGCGCCGAGACGAAGCTGTAGGGGTCCACCCCCATGTGCATGAAGCGGCCGATGACATCGAAGACGTTGTTGGCATGCACCGTGGTGAAGACCAGATGTCCCGTCAGCGCCGCCTGGACGGCGATCTGCGCCGTCTCGGCGTCGCGGATCTCGCCCACCATGATCTTGTCAGGGTCGTGGCGCAGGATCGAGCGAAGGCCGCGCGCGAAGGTCAGCCCCTTCTTCTCGTTAACCGGAATCTGCAGCACACCCGGCAGTTGATACTCCACCGGATCCTCGATCGTGATGAGCTTGTCGAAGCCGTGATTGATCTCGGAAATCGCCGCGTACAGCGAAGTGGTCTTGCCGCTGCCGGTCGGGCCGGTGACCAGGAGCATGCCGTACGGTTCGGCCGACAGTCGCCGCAAGGTCGCACGGGACGAGGCATCGAAGCCGAGCGCATCGAGACTCAGCCCCTTCACGTGGTCGGTCAGACTCTGCTTGTCGAGAATGCGCAGCACCGCATCCTCGCCGAAGATGCTGGGCATGATCGACACCCGGAAGTCGATCTCCCGTCCCTGCGCCAGCACCTTGAAGCGGCCATCCTGCGGCACGCGCCGCTCGGCGATGTCCAGTTCGGCCATCACCTTGATGCGCGAGATCACCTGCTCGGCCATCTCCAGTCCCGAGGCCGTGCCGACCATGCTGAGCACCCCGTCAAGGCGGTACTTGATCACCAGCTGCGCGGCGCTGGTTTCGAGGTGGATGTCGCTGGCGCCGGCCTTGAGGGCGTCGTACAAAGTCGAATGCACCAGGCGCACGACCGGACTGTCGTGCTCGCTGATCGTGCGCAGCGACAGCTCCTCCAGACGCCCTCCCCCGGCGTCGTCGCGCACCGCCTCGTCGAGCACGGTGTCCATCGCGCGCATGGTTTCGCCGTGGCGGGCGAGATAGGCGGACACTTCGCTGGCGTGCGTCAGCGCCCAGTGCAGGGCATGCGGCACTCGCTCCTCCGCCCACGGGCGCAACGCAGGATTGAACGGATCGGCGAACACCAGCACGAGTCCGTGCGTGGGAGACCGGAACAGCACGCAGCCGCGCGCGAGCGCTTCCGTGTAGGGCAGCAGATCGAAGGCCGGCGACATCTCGTTCATCCGGCCCATGTCGATCGCCTCGTAACCGAGCGCGGCGGCGAGGCTGCGCACGAAGGCCCCGGATTCGAGCCCGGACTGCTCTTCGAGCACTTCCGCCACCGGCTTGCCGCTGAGCTGCGCGCCACGCTGCGCCCGCTCGATGTCGGCAGCCGTCAGGGGCGGTGCGGCCAGATCTCGCGGATTCAATGGATGCTCCCCGCCAGTTCGAAGATGGGGAAGTACATGAGCAGCACGATGCCGCCGATCACCACGCCGATCACGGCCATCAGCAGCGGCTCGAAGGTGCGAGTGAACCGTTCCACCCAGCGTGACAGTTCTTCCTCGTGAAACGCCGCCGTGCGCTCCATCATGTCCCCCATCATGCCGGTGCGCTCGCCCACGCGCAGCATGCGCAGCGCGACCGGCGTGGTGAGCCCGAGCGCATCGAGCGCCACCGAAATCGGCTGTCCCTCGCGAATGCGCCGCAGCGCCGCGGCCAGCTTCTGCTGCAGGGCATGGTCGAGCAGTCCCGAGACCATGCTAAGCGCCTGGGTGATCGGCGTGCCGCCGATGAGCAGCATGCCGACCGTGCGGTAGAAACGCGTGAGCCGATACACCCGCACGCGCTCCCCGATGGCCGGAATGCGCATGAACAACCGCGCCAGTTGCTGGCGTGCGCCCGGCTGCCTGATCCACAGCCCGATGCCCACGATGATCGCCAGCACCGCAGCGAGCAACATCCCTCCGCGCGCTTCGACGAACCGGCCCCATGCCATGAGCATCTGCGTGAGCCACGGCATGTCCCCGCCAATGTCCTCGTAGATGTGAGAAAAACGCGGTACGACATAGCCGAGCAGGAACAGCGTCACCAGGGTCCCGACCGCGACCAGGATTGCCGGATAGATGGACGCGCTCACCAGATGTTTCTTCACCGCATCGAGTTGCGTTTGGTAGGCAATGTAGCGGGCCAGTGCCTCGGCCAGGCTGCCGGTGCGCTCGGAGGCGCGCACCGTCGCAATGTAGAGATCGGGAAACGCGTCGGGAAAGGCCTGCAGGGCGGTCGACAGCGATTGTCCCTGGCGCAGCCGCTCGAGCAGTCCGGCGAGCACGCGCGCGCTGGCCGCACGCCCCTCCTTCTCCCTCAACGTCTCGATCGCCTCGACCAGGCTGATGCCTGAGCGCAGCAGGGCGAGCAGTTCCTGCGTGAACAGAACCAGGGGAAAGCGGGCGCTGCCCAGGGCCGCGAACGGGGTCATGCCACCCGCGCGGCGCACGGCCAGGACCACATAGCCCTGCGCGAGCGCCTGCTCGTTGGCGTCCCGGTCGTCGCGCGCGTCGAGGGACAGCGACACGACGGCGCCGCCTGCCTTGACGGCCTTGACCTGATAGCGCATGAGACCTGCGATCCGGTGTCGCTGCCCTTAACTGCCCGTCACCCCGGTGCCGATGTCGGCGTCCTCGCCCTGACCGCCCGGCTGACCGTCCTTTCCGTACGAGAGCAGATCGTAGTCGCCGCGCTCCCCGGGTTGCCGGTACACGTAGGGGCGATCCCAGGGGTCGAGGGGCACGTCCTTGCGCAGATAGGGGCCGGCCCACTTGGGCGCGTCCCCCGGCACGGTGTTCAAGGCATCCAGGCCCTGCTCCGTGGTCGGATAGCCGCCCGTGTCGAGCCGGTACTGATCGAGTGCCTTCTCGAACGCGTCGATCTGGGCACGCGTCACCTGGATCTTGGACTTGCCCTCCTGGGCGAAGTACCGCGGTGCGACATACCCGGCCAGGAGGCCGATGATGACGATCACGACCAGCAATTCCAGCAGCGTGAAGCCGGCCTCGGCTGCACTTCGTCCGCAGCGCACGTCAGATCTCATGTCGGTTCTCCTCCCGCTGCCGTGGCTGCTCGAGCCAGCGCGCGCTGTACGGCAGCCGTAGTCTAGGGACCTTGCGTGACAGCACCGTTGCAAGGCCATTGCTTGTAACACTGGCCCGGACGAAGCGTCAAGGAAGCCACCCCCAGCACGCCGGCGGTTGCCGGACCGCTTCGAACCGGATCCGAATGGATGTTCCCGACCGAGCGGCCGGACTGTGATCCGCCCGCTCTGCTCAGTGCTCCTGAACGTCGACCGGCAGATGTTCCTCCACCATCTCCGTCTGCACGCTCTCATCGGTCGGCACCGGGTCTGCCTCGTAGGGCACCGGTTCGCTCCCGTCGTCGAAGGCTGGAGATTGGGGCGCCACGCTGACCCGCGCGAAGGGCCGGTAGCGCTTGTCCGCCGGCACATTGCTGAAATGCGGGATGCCGCGGTCGTCTACGAAGTAGTACAGCACCTCGGAGGCGGCGCCTGCGCTGCCGCCCGCAGCCAGGCCCAGGACAGTCAGCGCGCCGACGAGCAGGCGGCGCGCGCGTGTGGATGGGGATGCAGGATACTGAATGGTTGAACAGGTGTGGAACAAGACGCAATCTCCTCGAATCGGCGCCGAGTGTGGCACACGGCCGGCGTGCTGTTCAACGTGCGAGTTTGACGACACTTGAGCGACGAATTCCCGACTGTCGGGTTCTGCCGACATCGGAACGTCCATAACGGCGTGCGCTCTTGCCGGTCACGCCACCCGATGGCAAGTGCGTTCTCTATAATCAATCACTTTGGTCACGAACCTATCGCCATGGACGCCTCAGATGCCTGGAACAGCCTCTCCACCGCCGCGGTAAGCGATGCGCTCGACCGCTGCGGCATCGCGGGACAGTGCCTGGGCGTGCGCCCGCTCTCGAGCGCATTTCGCCTCCTGGGACCTGCCGTGACCGTGCGTTATGCGCCGCGGGGCGCCCAGGGCGGAACGGTCGGCGACTACATCGATGACGTTCCGGCCGGCAGCGTGGTGGTACTGGACAACGGGGGTCGCCTGGATGCGACAGTCTGGGGGGACATCCTGACGGAAGTTGCCCATCGCCGCGGAATTGCCGGTACCGTGATCCACGGCGTATGCCGGGACGTCGCGCGCAGCCTTCAGCTCGATTATCCGATCTTCAGCCGCGGCGCCACCATGCGCACGGGCAAGGATCGCGTGCAGGTCGAGGCCTGCAACGTTCCGGTCTCGCTTGGAGAAGCGCGCGTGGAGCCCGGCGACCTGGTGTTCGGCGATGCCGATGGCGTGGTGGCCATTCCCCGGGTACGGCAACGCGAGGTCCTCGATGCGGCGCTGCAAATCGAGGCGCAGGAGAGCCAGATTCGGGCAGCCGTCGCAGCCGGTGCGCGTTTGGACGAGGCGCGCCGCAGCGTGGGATACCACACGCTTCAGCGGCGCATGGCGCGCGACGACTGATCGGGCAAAGATTGCATTGGGAGAGGAACCGAGATGAAGCATGACATCCGAGCGCTCGCCGCCGCCGTGTTCGGCATGCTGCCCGCGCTGGCGGCGGCTGCCGAGGCCGATGCCGAGAAGAATGCCCACGTCAATGCGACGCTGGAGGCGAACGCCCGCTCTGCCGCCTTTGGGCGGATGTGCGGCGACGAGCCGGTTTCGGAGCAGTTGAAGAGTTCGACGATGATGCTGCTGGCGGTGGCCGGCTACCCCGCCCACACCGTGCAGATGGGCAGCGCAAAGTTCAACGACGTCATGCGCCGGGAGATCGCCTCCGTAGACTCGGTCAAGGACGTGGACTGCGAGACGCGCATGCGCGAGGCGCGCGAGCGCCTGTCGGCCACACAGGACATCATCCGGCGCAGCCGGCGCGACACGCCCCCGCCGCAGTAGCAGTCGCGCCGGTCAGATCGTTCCGGTCAGATCGCGCCGGCGGCGCGCAGCGCCTCCAGGCGCTGCGCGGAGAGGTCCCGCACCCGGCTCAGCACCTCGTCGGTGTGCTCGCCCAATAGCGGCGGTGCACGTC
>CAZNBS010000076.1:0-5800 GCA_964570955.1 uncultured Burkholderiales bacterium
GATACCACCCGGTATCTGCCTCGGCGGATCGGCCGCACGATCATCACCGTCTGGTTGAATCTCGACGCCACGTATTTCCAACTCACGACACTAGGCGCCGTCGGTGACGTAGTTCCTACCGTTGGTCGGCCAATCGCGCGCATCTTCAGCTCTGGTGACAGGTCGACGAAGGAGAGCGCCATGCATGAAGCCAACTGGACCGTGTACGTCCTGCTCGCGGTGTTCTGGCTGGTGTTCGTGCTCTGGCGGGCCGGCTCGCGCTGACCGTCATGTGGTTCGACGTCAGCAGGCGCAGGTTCTCGATCGAGCAGATCGAGGCCGCGCTGCGACAGGCACAGGCGGGTACACCGGAAGCGGTGCTGGTGCGCCGGCTCGGTATCTCCGCGCTGACTTTCGAGCGCTGGAAGAAGCGTTACGGGGGCTTGCCGGCTGCCCGACATCTCGCAGAACGGGCGCCACAGCGCGGCATCGACACCATCACGGGCGGATTCCTGTCATCCATGCGCCGCCCAGCCATCGGCATCCCGGCGGCGCGGCCGCGCCTGCCCAGGTCGAAGTGACGGCTTCGTTGGCGCGGTGGCCTGCGACGTCGACCGCCGCAGCGATGCGTTCGATGCCGTCGCGGATCTGTCGTTCGTCGAGCGAGGAGAAACCGAGCAGGATGGTCCGCTCGGCGTAGACACTGCCGCCGAGGTCGCACGCGCCGCCCGACTCGAGCGTGTAGATGCCGACGCCATGTTCCGCGGCTGTCGACTTCAGTTCCGCAGCGTGCGGCAGATGCCTCGGCAGGTGCCATGCGAGATGCATGCCGCATTCGGTGCCGGACACCGTCACGTCGCCGAAATGCCGCTGCAGGCTGTCGATCAGGCAGTCGCGGCGCTCGGCGTAGCTCTGGCGGATGCGACGCAAGTGGTTTTCGTAGCCGCCGCCGGCGATGAACTCCGCCAGTACCGCCTGCTCCAGCCAGGAGTGACCGTTGTCGAGCAGTGCCTTGACCTGGCGCGTCGCCTCGACGAGGTGCTTCGGTACCACCAGGTAGCCCAGGCGCAGCCCCGCACCGAGCGACCGGGAGAAAGTGCCGAGATAAAGCACGCAGCCATGGCTGTCGAGACCCATCAGCGCGGTGATCGGCGAGCCGTGATAGCGGAAGTCGCTGTCGTAGTCATCCTCGACGATGCAGGTGCCCGTGCGTCTCGCCCAGTCGAGCAGGCGCAGGCGACGTTCCAGCGACAGCGTGAATCCCATGGGGTACTGGCGCGAGGGTGTCACGTAGAGCAGAGCCGCGCCGGCATCCGGCAATGCGTCCACGCACAGACCATCGTCATCCACGCCAACCGGCACCAGGCGGGCGCGGTAGCTGTCGTAAAGACAGGCTGCCCCCTGGTAGGCTGGGTTTTCGATCGCGACGCTCATCCCCTCGCGCAACAGCAACCGTGCCGTCAGGTTGAACCCTTCCTGGCAACCGGCGACGATGACGATCTGGTCGGGGCCGACGTTGATGCCGCGTGCTGGTCCGAGATGATCGGCGATTGCCTTGCGCAGGTCGATCAGCCCGGCGGGATCGCGGTATTCGGTCAGGCTCGCGCCAGCCGTCGTCAGCGCGCGGTTGATGAGGCGTCGCCAGGCCTTGAGCGGGAACGAACGCGGATCGGGCCGACCGAGCCAGAAGTCGCACGCCAGGCGCTTGTCGTTGACGATGGTCTGGGCGCGACCTTCGAAGGCGATCGGGCGGCGGCGGGCAGCGCCGTGCATCCGGCTTGCGGTGGCCGACTCCGGGCGACTGGCGGTGAGGCAGTTCTCGGGCAATTCGAGGGTGACGTAGGTACCGATGGCGCCACGCGTCTGCAGGTAGCCCTCGGCTTCCAGGCGCTCGTAGGCCAACACCACGGTGTTGCGTGATACGCCGAGCTGGCTGGCCAGGATCCGGCTCGCCGGCACTGGCGTGCCGGGTTTCAGGCGTGCCCCGAGAATCAGCCTGCGCACCTGCTCACGGAGCTGGGCCTGCAGCGACTGCTTGTTGCCGCGGTCGAGCGCGATCGGAAGTTCCATGGCGCCCCCCCTCTGTCGGGCCCTGTGGCTGGACGGTCTTCCATGGCTTCATATTAGACCCTGAACCGGTACCGGTCCGTAGGGCCAGGGCGTGAATCGCCTTTGGTGCCGGAACCAGGTGCCGGGTTTCAGTCCGGCTTTTCGACCCGACGCCCTTGTGCGAGGCTTGCGTCGAGGTCAGTCTCGGGCACTTCCTTGTGCACCAGGTTCTGGTGGCAGTCGATGCAAGTGGCGCCGTGCGTGCGCATCTTCGCGTGCGCTGCTCGGGCGTCGACCCCTGGCGGTTGTGGATCGCGGTGGCAGGCGCGGCAGGTGACGCTGTCCCAGCGTTTCAGGTTCATGCGTGCGTCGTGCGCCATCTCGGGCCGACGAGCGTCGAATTTGGTGATGTCCGAATAGTCGTTCTTCAGTTCCAGCACCAGCTCGCGGGCGCCGTCGACGACGTGCGTGGCGACAGCGAGATGGAAGTTCGCCAGGCCCTGCGGAATGTGGCAATCCTTGCAGCCGGGATTGGCGCCCAGCGCACCGTAGTGCGAGGACTTCTTCAGTTCTTCGGCGGGGTAACTCATCGAATGGCAGCTGACACAGAATGCGGTGGACGACAGCGCCGCTTCGCCGCCGAATACGCCAGCCATCAGTGCAACGGCTCCGGCGGCGCCGAGCAACAGCGCGCCGCCGTGCAGGCCGAGGTACCGGCGAATCCCGCCGGCCATCAGTCCTCCTTGCCCTTCACGCCGGGCGCGGCCTTCGACTGGAATTCCTCGTGGAACGATGGCACGGGCGGCCCGGTGAACACCTTGTCGAGCTTGAAGTGTTCATGCATGGCCTGGTCATTGCGCACGGCCCTGGCATAGTCGAAGTTGTACCTGGCATCGACTTTGGGCGTGAACGGCGTGTAAGGTTTCTTCGCGCCCTTCCAGGGCGAGCCCTCGTAGTTCAGGTGGCAGGCGTTGCAGCGTTGCTCGAAGCCGAACTCCTGCCCGGCTTCGACCAGTTGCTGGCGCGGCATCGTCTGCTTCTTTTTCTCGAAGGCCTGGCCGGCCTTGCGGTGAAGCAGGCGGTAGTCCGAACCAGCGCCGTGGCAGCTCTCGCAGCCCACGCCTGTGAGGTACTTGTTCGGCGCCTTCGGGTCGAAGCCGCCTTCGTGATCGAAGCCGGTGGAGTGGCAACCGACGCAGTTGACGTCCTGGCGGTAGTCCTTGTTCGGGTCGAGGCCGGCTTTCGTCCTGGCTGCGACCTTCGCTTTCGGTGCCAGTGAATCCATCGCCTTCGCGTGGGCGGTCCTTTCCCACGACTCGAGCTGGCTGCGATGGCAGGAACCGCACTTCTTGCGACCCTCGTAGTCCGGCGCGGCCTCGGCCGTCGTGGCCAGGGCGACCAGCAAGACGGCGGACGTGCAGATCCCGACGACGAGCTTCTTCATCACGGTTTGGTCATGCCGGCTGGAGTTGCCGAGCCGTCGACGGGAATCTTGTAGACCCAGTAGCCGCCATGCTGATAGACAAGTTGCAGGGCCTGCATTTCGGTCGGGTTCGAGCTGTCGAGCGGCAGCATCTGCGCAAGCAGTGTCTTGCCGCTGCGGACGTCGGTGACGGCATAGGCGCGTGCCTGTTGCCCGGAGAGTTCATGCACCGTGTAGGCGGAATACCTGTTTTCCGCCACCCAGCGCTTGACGTAGGAGATCTGTCCGTGCACGTCGCCTTTCAGGATCAAGTCCTTGTAGGCCACTCCGAGCCGATCAGGGAACTGCAGACCGAGCTTGTACAGGTCCGAGACGTGCACGACGACATAGGCCTCCCGGTCGCCGGCCAGTGCACGCAGCATCGCCGCGCCGCGGTCGGACTCGCTGGCGAGTGCCTCGGCAAAACGGTCGAAGCGCTGTGCGTCGCCGTCGTTCGGCGGTGCGCCCCAGAACTCGCGCTCATAGCGCGCGATGCTGAGGTCGTGGTGGCGCCACGGCGCCGGCGCAACGAGAGGCTGGCCCAGGTGTGCGTCGTAGGCCACGTCACGCCCCGTGAGCAGGTGCAACTGGCGCGCGGTGTCCCACCAGGCCAGCAGCAGCGCCTCCTTCGGCGTGTGTTTCGACACGGCTGCGGCGAGCGGTTTCAGTTCGGTCAGCCGGGTGTCCGAAAACACCAGCGGCTCGCCGCTGCGGTTGTCCCAGTCGAGCATCACGGGGGAGGCCGGTCCGCGACGTGCGACGTGTCCGACGGCGACCGGCTGGTCGAGGCCGTCGACGTGGATCTCGTACTTCGTGATCGCGAGATCGGGCCAGGCTTCGAGGCCGAGGTTGGCGAAGCGCTCGACACCGCCTTGCGTCACCAGCTGGTAGCGATAGGGTGCCGTGCCGGGTTGCCAGAACGAGTGAGCCACCCATGCCAGCAGCAGAACTCCGCCGGCCATCAGCAGCAGGCCGAGCGACGGCAGAACACGCCTGCCGACAGGACCACGCGCGATTGCCGCCTCCATGTCGTCGCAGCCTCAGCGCGCGGTCTTGTCGCGGCGCCGCCAACCGACCACTGCGACGCCGCCAGCGGCCAGCATCGCCCCGCCCAGGCCGCCCAGGGAAGCAAGCGTGGTCGAACTGTCGGTGTCGAGCAGGCTGGTGCGCTTGCTGGTTTCGAGCCTGGCCACGCGCTCCTTCAGCGCGACCATCTCCCTGATCTTGACGTCCTCGTCCATGATCTGCGTGTACATGAAGTTCAGCTGTTCGTAGCCGTCGGAATAGCTCCAGTTTCCGGGATTGACGTGGGCCAGCGCGACATGTGTCTTGGGCAGCTGGTTCTCGCCCATATTGAGTTCGATGAATTCGACCAGGGCCGGGTTGTTGCCCCTGGCGAGGAAGAATGAATAGAACTGCCCCATCCCTTCGACGTCGGGCGGTGGTGGTGCCGGGCGGTTGGTGATCTGTCCCGGCAGCAGCTTCTCGTCGTAGAGCTTCTGCACGACCTTGTTGGCTTCCTGGTACAGGGCCAGGGCCTGCAATGTCCCCTTGTCCATCAGCTCCAGATAGGACCGGGACAGCGTTTCGCTGTGGCAGTTGGTGCAGGTCTTGACCCAGGCTTCGAGGCGCTTCTCGGACCACTCGCTCTTGATGTTCTCGGCGATTCCCGTGTTGCGCGGATAGTTGGCCCAGCGCACCTTGCGCACCATGTTGTGACTGTACTTGCCCTGGTACTCCATGTGGCAGGTCTGGCAGGTCGGTGCGGTCTGCCCGCCTTTGGAGAACGCTTCCTGCAGCGGGACGTTCCAGTTCCAGGAATCGCCTCTCGTCGCGACGTTCGTGCCGTGCTTGGAGAGTTGATAGTTCTCCCAGTTGTTGTGGTCGATCCCGCTGTGGCACATCGCGCAGGCCTGCGGCTTGCGCGACTCGACCACCGAGAACTCATGCCGGGTGTGGCAGCCGTCGCACTTGGTCTGGTTCTGATGACACATCGTGCAGCCCTCGGCGATCTCGCGCTGCTGCATCCCGGCCCAGGTCGTGGTCTCCACGTTGGCGTGGTAGTCGAGCGCATGCGACGGACGGCCCCTGGGCCATTGATCCTTCGGCCAGGTCAGGGTGTCGCGTTCGGACTCGCGCTCCGCGAACTCCTGCAGGTGACAGGTGGCGCAGACGTCGGCCGTCGGCATGCGCAGGTCGGTGCGGTGGTCGGCACTCTTCTTCGCGTTCACGTCGACGTGACAGTCGATGCAGCCGACTTCCTTCAACGGCTCGTTGGTCCCCAGTCGGCCGAGCGAGCGCAGGTTGTTC
>CAZNBS010000076.1:5810-19305 GCA_964570955.1 uncultured Burkholderiales bacterium
TCGAGCTTGGCCTTCTTGTAGAACGTCGCGTCCTTCGGTGTCAGTTTGCGGATCCTGTCGAGATTCGCATGCACGCTCTTCTTCCAGGCGTTCACCCACACCGGCGACTCGTCGGCGTGGCACTTGACGCATTGCTCGCGCGAAGCCACCTCCTTGACGGAGGACGGGGGTTTGTAGAACGACTCGGGGTCGAGATACTTGCTGAAAGGAATCGGCTCCCAGTACTTTGCGTGGGAACCGCGCCCGGCACCCTGAGCCGGATCCTTGTAGCGCTTGACCAGTGCGTCGTACAACTGCCTGGGCGTGGCCGATTTGTCCAGCTTCAGCGCATCCAGGGTTTCCTTCGGGATGTCCGCCTGCACGGCCGCCGCGACCAGCATGCCGCAGGCGAGCAGGAGCATCTTCGACCAGAAGTTGACGAACATGGGGTACCTCCCGCCTCGTCCGGACCCGCGCACGAACCGATTCCTCGAGGTTCCATGTTCGAGCCGGTGGAGCGCGGAAGTAAGTGCCGCGAAGGAAATATCTTCTGGTGCCAGTGCCGGCAACAGTCGCGCGGATCGTGCAGGTCCCGGTGCGAGCCGAGGGGCCCGCCCGCGCGTCACCCGAGCCGCGACAGGTCGCGCACGGCGCCCTTGTTCGCCGACGTCGCCAGCAACGCATAAGCCTTCAGCGCCGCCGAGACCGCACGCTTGCGTGGCACGGCCGGCTTCCATCCCTGCGCGTCCTGCGCGGTGCGCCGCCGTGCGAGTTCGTCGTCAGCGACGAGCACGTCGATGCGGCGATGCGGGATGTCGATGCGGATGCGATCACCGTTCCTCACCAGTCCGATCGCCCCGCCCGCAGCGGCTTCGGGCGACACGTGCCCGATCGACAGGCCCGAGGTGCCGCCCGAGAAGCGCCCGTCGGTGAGCAGTGCGCAGGCCTTTCCCAGGCCCCTGGACTTGATGTACGAGGTCGGATACAGCATCTCCTGCATGCCCGGGCCGCCGCGTGGTCCCTCGTAGCGGATCACCACCACGTCGCCGGCCCTGACCTGGTTGCCGAGGATTTTCTCGACCGCTTCGTCCTGCGACTCGAACACGCACGCCGGCCCTTCGAAGACGAGCAGCGCGTCGTCGACGCCGGCGGTCTTCACCACGCAGCCGTCCTGTGCGATGTTGCCGTACAGGACGGCGAGGCCGCCTTCCTGCGAATAGGCGTGCGCGATCGAGCGGATGCAGCCGGTGGCGCGGTCGGTGTCGAGCGAGGGCCAGCGCGCGCTCTGGCTGAACGCCACCTGCGAGGGCACGCCGGCTGGCCCCGCGCGGTAGAAGGTGTGCACGTCACCCGAAGGGTTGCGCACGATGTCCCACTGGTCGAGCGCATCGGCGAGCGTGCGGCCGTGCACCGTCGGCACGCCGGTGTGCAGCCTGCCGGCGCGTTCGAGTTCGCCCAGGATCGCCATGATGCCGCCGGCGCGGTGCACGTCCTCGACGTGGTACTGCGGCGTGTTCGGCGCGACCTTGCACAGTTGCGGCACCACGCGCGACAGCCGGTCGATGTCCTTCATCGTGAAGTCGATGCCGGCTTCCTGCGCGATCGCGAGCAGGTGCAGGATCGTGTTGGTCGACCCGCCCATCGCGATGTCGAGCGTCATGGCGTTCTCGAACGCCTCGAAGCCGATCGCGCGCGGCAGCACGCGCTCGTCGTCCTCGTCGTAGTAGCGCCTGGCGAGTTCGACGATCAGGCGGCCCGAGCGCCGGAACAGCTGTTCGCGATCGGCGTGCGTGGCCACCAGCGTGCCGTTGCCCGGCAGCGCCAGGCCGAGCGCCTCGGCGAGGCAGTTCATCGAGTTGGCGGTGAACATGCCCGAGCACGAGCCGCAGGTCGGGCAGGCCGATCGCTCGACCTCGGCGAGTTGCGCATCCGGGACGTTCTCGTCGGCCGCCATCACCATGGCGTCGATCAGGTCGAGCTTGTCGGCGCCCAGCTTCGTCTTTCCGGCCTCCATCGGGCCACCCGAGACGAACACCACCGGAACGTTCAGCCGCATCGCCGCCATCAGCATGCCGGGGGTGATCTTGTCGCAGTTCGAGATGCACACCAGCGCGTCGGCGCAGTGCGCGTTGACCATGTACTCGACCGAATCGGCAATGAGGTCGCGGCTGGGCAGCGAATAGAGCATGCCGTCGTGCCCCATCGCGATGCCGTCGTCGATCGCGATGGTGTCGAACTCCTTTGCGACGCCGCCCGCAGCCTCGATCTCGCGCGCCACCAGCTGGCCGAGATCCTTCAGGTGCACGTGGCCCGGCACGAACTGCGTGAAGGAATTGGCGATCGCGATGATCGGCTTGCGGAAGTCCTCGTCCTTCATCCCGGTGGCGCGCCACAGCGCGCGGGCGCCGGCCATGTTGCGACCGGCAGTCGAAGTGCGGGAGCGGTAGGCGGGCATGGAGCGATCCTCGAAGGCTGGAACAAGCGATGGAACAGGGCGGACGGCGGCCATTCTCGCTCAGTCCGTCGTGCGTCGAGACACGGGTGTGGCCTCTCCCTGGTCTCCTCGATTGAATGCAAATGCGGCGCATTCGCATTCATGTGCTAGAGTAGCGTGTCCTTCACCTCTGCCGTCGCCGCCATGATCCATCGTCGCCAGTTCCTTCAATTGGCCCTGGGCGCGCTGCCCCTCGGCGTCCGGGCACACGCCGATCCGGCGACCGCGACCCGTGTCGCGGGAGGCTGGCGCCTGCACGAACGCGACTACCAGGTCGGTACGCTGCGCGTGCGCTGGACGCAGGGCCAGGCGGAGATCGAGTCGGCGGTGGCCGTTCCAGGCCGACCCCACGCGGTGGTGCCCGAGCCCGGGGGAGGCTTCCTCGCCGTTGCGGCGCGGCCGGGCCAGTGGCTGCTGCGGATGGACGCCCGCGGCACCGTCGCCAACCGCCTGGCGATGGCCGACGAAGGCGACCAGCGCACGCTGGACGGCCACGTCATCGCCAGCCGCGACGGGCAGTGGCTGTTCACCGGCGAGACCGATCGGCAGAGCGGCGATGGCTGGGTCAGCGTGCGCGACACGCGCGACCTGCGCAAGGTGGCGCAGTTCCGCACGCACGGCATCGATCCGCACCAGATCCTCGTTGCCGACGATGACCGGCTCATCGTCGCCAATGGCGGCATTCCGCGCGGACCGGGGGGCGGCAAGCGCGACCTGCACCGGATGAACCCGTCGCTGGTGCGGATGGATCCCGCCAATGGCGAACTGCTCGGCAAGTGGACGTTGCCAGACCGCCGACTGAGCCCGCATCACATCGCCTGGAACGAACCCACGGGCAGCGTGCCGCGGTTGCTCGGCATCGGCCTGCAGGCCGAGCACGACCATCCGGCCGAGCGCCGCGCAGCGCCGCTGCTGGCGGTGTGGGATGGGCAGAAGCTCACTGCGCCGCGACTGCCCGAGGCACAGGGCTACGCCGGCGACGTCGCCGCCGGCCCCGACGGCGGCTTCGTCCTCACCGCCCAGTACGCCGGGCGCATCGTCATGTGGGTGCCCGGGCGCGCCTCCGAACTGACGACGATCGGCGACGTTCAGAACCCCTGCGGCCTGTGGCCGCTCGACCGGTCACCGGGCGTCATCGTCGGTGCGGGGCTCGGCCTGGCGCGCTGGCACCCGAGCGAGCCGGCGCGCATGCTGCGCTGGCCAGCGGGCGTGTCGGCCGACAATCACTGGGCGCTGCTGACCGATCGGGCCTGAGAGGGACCGACCTCGCGACGACGGGGTCGCCGCGCAGGACGGGGCGGATGGCCTGCGATTCGGGGCAAACCTTGAAACACTCGTCGCAGCGGGTGCACATGCGCCACGCGGAAGTGCCGCCACCCCGGGCAGGTTCACATGTCGACCACAGTGACGCTGATCACCTTGCAGTTCGTGGTGCCGCTGGCTCTGATCGTCTGGCTTGCGGTGTTGCCACGACGCAGCTGGCTGGGCTTCTCGCTGCACGTGCTGGTCACGGGCGTCTGGCTGATGGCGGTGGCGCTGTGCGGGTTGTGGACCGTGCTGCCGTGGTGGACTGCGCACCTGTTGGGCCTGGTGCTCGTGGCCACGGCACTGCTGCGTTTACGGACGCACGCCGCATTTACACCGATACCCACCGGACCCGCATCCTGGCTCGTGCTCGGCGCCGGACTCATCGTGCTGATGACAAGCGTGACGCAGATCGTGTCGGCGCTGGCCGGACGGATACCGGTGCCGGGCACCACGGCGGACGTCGCGCCGCCCTTCGAGGAGGGCATCTTTCTGGTCGTCAACGGCGGCAGCAACGAACGCGTCAATGCCCATCTGAAAGTGCTGTCGACGGATGTGCCCCGGTATCGGGCCTGGCTTGGGCAGGCATACGGCGTCGATCTGATTCGCGTCGATCCGTTCGGCCTGCGCGCCAGCGGTTTGCAGCCGGAGCGCGCTGACGCGTACAGGGGTTTTGGCACCGCGGTTCACGCTCCCTGTCCGGGTACGATTCAGCGCGTCGAGGACGGCCTCCCCGACAACGCCGTTCCGCAGACGGACCGCTCGCGCATGGCCGGCAACCACGTGATCATCCGCTGCGAGCCGTTCGACCTGGTGCTGGCACACCTGCGGCGGGGCAGTGTCGTGGTCAGGCTCGGGGATCGGGTGCGGACCGGGCAGAGAATCGGTGAGTTGGGCAACTCCGGGAACAGCGACGAGCCTCACCTGCATGTGCACGCGCAACGGACCACGCCGGAGAACGAACCCTTTTCCGGTGAGCCGGTGGCGCTGCGGTTCGCCGGCAGATGGCTGGTACGCAACGATCGGCTGATCGTGACGCGATGACGACGGTCTTCACGCGCCAGGGATCGTTACGAGATGTCACTTGACCTGCTGCGCCTGTGGCATGAGCGCATCGAGGCTTGGATACTCGCCGAGGCCGGCATCGAGGCGCCGAAAGGGCAGGCCGCTTCGGGCGGGCTTCGGGCGTTGAATGTTCGGTCGTCAAACGGTATCTTATAGGGTACTCAATGGAACTGCGCGCCTACACCACGAGCGATGGTCGTAAACCCGCCGAGGAATGGTTGCATGCGCTGAAGGATCGGCGAGCCCGGGCGCTCATCCTGGCTCGGCTCGCCCGGGTACAGGCCGGAAACTTCGGTGACTGCAAGCCGCTGCGGGAGGGCGTGCAAGTGCTGCGAGTGGACCACGGGCCGGGGTACCGGGTGTACCTGAGTCGCCAGGGTGCGGTGCTGGTGCTGCTGCTGTGCGGCAGCGACAAGGGCGGCCAGGACCGTGCCATTGCGCGGGCCATCGAGTACCTGAAGGACTGGAAGCAAAGGGGTCACCCATGACTGCACGTCGCGATTCGAGCTTCGATGACTACCTCGCCGAGACGCTGAAGGATCCGGCCGAGGCGGCGGCCTACATCGAGGCCACCCTCGAGCTGGAGGACATGGGCGCGCTGCTGGTGGCGCTGCGCCACGTTGCCAGGGCGCACGGCATGGCCGATGTGGCGCGCCGTGCGGAGCTCGGCGAGAAGACGTTGTTTCGCGCGCTGGGCAAGGACGGCAATCCGACGCTGGCGACCATGCAAAAGGTGCTGCACGCGATGGGCCTGCGGCTGAGCGTGGCGCCGCTGCGCGAGCTCGAGGGCGCCTGAAGAGTTCGCCCGCGCCTGGCTCGACGGAGCGAATGCCGGCACCTTCACCGGCCGGCGCGGGCAGCCTGATGAAGGGCATCGGGAAGGCGGTGCGAATAAGCACCCCGCCTCCAAGGTCGACCAGCTCACGCCGCGGCTGTGGAAAGAGCACTTCGCCCGGCAGCGGCTGCGTTCGCAAATCGAGCAACTCGCGGTCGGGCGCCACGTCATGTTGGACTGCCGATCTGCCACAGTCGATCTACGAGGGCGAGCAGCATGCCAAGCCGGAGATTCCGTTCCGGTTACGCAGGCCAGAATACGGGAAGACGAGGAATGAGGTGAATGAAAGCAGCCACTTCCTGGCGCGATCGACCCGTTCTCCGTGTTGTGGCAAGCTATTGCGTACTGTGTAGCTTCTGGAGTTGGTCATGTCCCGCTCGCTCGAAGCCTTGGCAGAGGAAGTACTGCAATTGCCCACCGAGGCTCGATCGAAGTTACTCGATCGAGTCGTTGCTGGTCTCGACGCCGACCGCAAGCGCGACGAAGCGTGGGACGCGCTAGCTGCTCGTCGCGATGCGGAGATTGAATCCGGACAGGAAACTGTCGTTCCCGGGTCGGAAGTTTTGGGGCGCTTGAGAGCCGAGTTGAAGTGAGCTACTCCCTTCACACGGGCGCGGACCAAGACCTTACGGAAGCCTTCCGGTTCTATAGGCGCGAAGCCGGTAACGGGCTCGCTCGACGCTTCCTGGATGAGTTTGAGCGCGTAATCAAGCTCCTTGAAGAGTTTCCCGAGATTGGCAAACCAACAGGAGAAGACCGACGTTCTTTTCCGCTGACGGGTTTTCCCTATTCAGTTATCTATCGACACGTGAATGCCGAGATTCGAGTTCTCGTTGTACGCCATCAGAATCGAGACCCCGAGCACGGCGATCAGCGCTCATAGGTGGTGATTGAGCGTAAGGACGCCGAACATCGCATAGAGCTTGGTAGCGTTGGCCGACAGTGTGGCCTCGATGTCGCGCAGCGATTCGCGCCAGGTCAGTTGTGCAAACGCCATCACGCGGAACTGCTCGGTGCACGAAAGCCGGCGCACGCCGGAATCCCCGCCGTAACGACGCACGATACGACCGAAGCTCGTCCAGGGCACGAACTCCATGAGTTGGGCGAACAGCGTCTTGCCAGCATTCACGGCCGATCCTCGAGGCGCTCAACCCCGGGAACTTACCGAAAGATGAGCAGATGCTTCCACTACACCTGTCTGTCGCACCCCGAACTTCAAAATCTGTCTACCGTGACCACTACAAGGATCGAAGTGCCATCCTCGAGCCCACGGATTTGGTGCCGCACCGACCCCGGGAACTCGCCGAAGTCACCTTTGAGCAACCGCATTGTGTGCGATCCGAGCACGATTTCGACCGAACCGGAGAGCACGAAGAACATCTCGTATCCGTCGTGGAACACCTCCTTGCCGACAGTCGCACGTCGGTTCAGTTGCACGATAAATGCATTCGCCGCATTCCGACCTCCTGAGCGGCTTAGCGGCGCGAATTCGTAGTTCCCTTCGCTTCGAGCGACGCGCTGGATTCTTCGTTCACCCACCCGAACGATATGCAGGCGATCGTGGTCGTCACTCTCACTCAGCAAGGCCGAAACCGACGTGTTAAGCGCTTTTGCCAGCCGGATCAGCGCGGCGATCGACAAGGACTTATCTCCGCGCTCGTACCGTGAGAGATGGCCGCTACTCAGCCCAACGCGTTCAGCGACCTGCTCAAGCGTGAGGTTAAGGCGCCGCCGGATCGCGCGTGCGGTCAGTCCCGGTGCCGCCGGTTCGGCGGACCGTGCGTGGTCGTTTCTTGCTTTCTTCTTTGGATTCGCTGTCATTCCGCGCGACGAAGAAAGATTCAATCAGGGATCCGATCAAACCCGAATCCACGAGATTTCACCTTATCGCAGGCTCCCCTTGCACTTGATCCTGTTCCAAGCCTAGTATATTGTCCTGAGGACACTTTTATTGTCTAAGCTGCGATGCTCACACTTTACGATCATCCTCTGTCAGGGAATTGCCACAAGGTCCGCATGCTTCTTTCGATGCTCGCCTGCACGTACAAGACGGTGTTTGTCGACGTACCGAAGGGTGTGAATCATGAAGAGTGGTTTTCGGTGATCAATCCATTCGAACAGATCCCGGTCTTGAAAGATGAGAATTACGTGGTTCGGGACAGCCAAGCGATCCTGATCTATCTGTCGCAGCGTTACGGCCCCGCATGGGCGGGTGGTAACGCCTTCGAGGCCGGAGAGATCGCGCAGTGGCTCTCATTTGCAGCGAACGAGATAGGTAACAGTCTACAGCCAGCACGTGTGTATTACCTGCTTGGCGAGCAGGTTGACATCGATGTCGTGCAACGAAAGGGTCTACGCGTGCTTAGACAATTAGACCGACATCTGGCGGACCATCGATGGCTCGCGTGCGACCGGGCGACGATCGCTGACCTTGCCTGCTTTCCGTACGTCGGACTTTGTCGTGAAGGACGCCTTCCTCTAGACGATTTCTCCGAGATTCTGGCTTGGATCGACCGCATCGCCGCGCTTCCCGGGTATGTTGCGATGAGCGGTTTGGTAGACACCGCTAACCCGTGATGAACCGAGGGTAAATCGCAGCAAACATTGAGGTTGCACGTTGGGGATGGCATACCCGGATCAGCAGCGCTAACTATCAAGACGAATCGACGACTAGGAGAGAGACATGGATCGACGCACATGGATAACTGGAGCGATCGGGGCATCCGCGGCTGTGGCGGCTCCCGTGGCAATTGGGCAAGACGCCCCTGCCATCCGCTGGCGTATGCCAAGCAGCTTCCCGAAAAGCCTCGATACGGTCTTCGGCGGTGCCGTCTCGATCTCTGAGCATGTGAAACGGCTGACAGGGGGTAAGTTTACGATCACTCCATACGGGGCTGGCGAACTCGTGCCCCCTCTGGCGATCCTCGATGCCGTCCAGAACAAGACTGTTGAATGCGGTCACACGGCGGGCTTTTACTACCTCGGCAAGGAATCCGCGCTGGTGTTCGACACTGGCGTGCCGTTCGGCATGACGCCGCGCCAGCATTCAGGTTGGATGATGCAGGGCGGGGGTTTGGCATTAATGCGCGAGGTGTACGGGCGCTTCGGGGTAATCCAGATCCCAGCAGGAAATACCGGCGCGCAGATGGGCGGTTGGTTCCGCAAAGAGATCAACGGTCCGGAGGATTTCCAGGGTCTGCGCATCCGCACTCCAGGTTTTCTGGGGAAGGTATATGCAAGGCTCGGTGCCACTGCCTTGGCGCTCCCCGCATCGGAGATCTACCAAACGCTAGAGAAGGGAACAATTGACGCGGTCGAGTGGGTAGGTCCGTACGATGACGAAAAGCTTGGACTGTCAAAGGTTGCTAAGTTCTATTACGGTCCTGGCGTGATGGAACTTGGTGCGTCGCTTTGCTTCGTCGTTGGTAAGGACACGTGGGCCTCACTGCCCGACGCCTATCGTGCAGCGCTCGAGGCGGCCTGCGCGCTGGCGCAGAACGAAATGCTCGCCAAATACGACACCTATAACGTCACTGCGTTGAAGAAGCTTGTCGCAGGTGGAACGAAGGTTGGCTTCTGGCCGCAATCCGTGATGGAAGCGATGCGGCGCGCGACGCAGGCCGTCATCGAGGAGGAATCATCGAATGAGTTGTTTCGTAAGGTACACGCGCATTGGAGGGCTTATCTCGACGACCAACTGCTTTGGGCTTCGATCAATGATGGCGCCGCCGAGCAATTCCTGTTGAGCGCGCGTCGCAAGCCTTGATTTACGGCCATCTGGAGCGAGGATGTTCACCGGAATTGTCATTTCTCTCTGCAGCGTTCCCCGGTCCTTTCTTCCGATGCGCAGCTTTGGGGAACTGGAACTTGAAGCGGGTGTCGGTGTCGTCGGCGACCGATATGCGAAGCGTATCGGTTTCTATTCCGATCGGCATCACGACGGACGGCAGGTGACGCTTTTCGAGTTGGAGACGCTGGAGGCAATCAAGCGCGATTATGGTATCGCGCTCACGGTGACGGATCATCGACGAAACATCACAACCGAGGGCGTGCCATTGAACCACCTCGTCGGTAGACGCTTCACGGTAGGTGAAACGCTGCTCGAAGGCGTCATGCTCAGCGTCCCGTGCAGGCACATCGAGCAAATTACGGGTAGAGAAGTCTTCAACGCAATGCTGCACCGTAGCGGTCTGATGGCCCGAATAGTGAGGGGCGGATGGATCCGCATTGGAGACGCCGTTCAACCGGAGCGCTGAGGTGACATTCAAGCCGTTTCATCACCTGACGTTACACGTGATCGAGATCGAAACCTTCGGGGATTCCATCCGCAGGATCGTGCTGGCCGATCCCGATGGCTGGGATCTCCCTTCGTTTCGCGCTGGCGCACATATCGATATCCACATCCCCAATCTCGGAGTACGCCAATACTCGTTAAGCAGCGATCCTTCGGTTCGGGATCGCTATGAAATCGCTGTAATGGCGCAACGCGAGGGGCGCGGCGGATCGCGATGGATGTGCGATGTGCTGGCTGTTGGAAACGTCGTCTATGCATCTCTGCCGCGCAACCACTTTGCGCTCGACATGACCCACGAGGCTTTCGTTTTAGTCGCCGGCGGAATTGGAATCACACCGCTGCGCTCGATGAGCTTCGAGCTTGAACGCGCCGAACGACCCTATGAGTTATGGTATTGCGCGCGAGACGAAGCCTCCGCGGCATATGTCGATGAACTACGCGTGCGTATCCCCGCGAATCGGTTGCGCCTTGCGTTCTCTCGCGGTCCTTCCGGACGATTCGATCTCAAAAGCCTATTGCGCAAGGTTCCTGCTGACACCGCAATCTATTGCTGCGGCCCCATCGACTTCATGAATGCAGTTCGCGATGCCACTCTGGAACGGCCGGCTGGCATGGTCCGTTTCGAAGCATTCTCGGGTTCCGGTCCGACCGGGCTGCGTGCCGAACGTGCATTCGAAGTCGAGTTGGCCCGTTCGGGGCGTAGCTTTCCGGTCCGGATCGGTCAAACCGTGCTTCAGGCGATGCGCGAGAACGGCGTCGACGTCGATTCGTCGTGCGAAGCAGGTGTGTGTGGTTCCTGTAGAACGAATTACCTAGCCGGGTTGCCTGTGCATCGTGATCTCATACTTGACACCGAGGAACGCAGGACGTCAATGCTCGTCTGCGTTTCCGGGTGCTCTTCTGAACGCCTCGTATTGGATCGATAGTCGGCCCGGTGAACTCGAGTTCGACAGTTTCGGCGCAAAAACGGCGATTTTCCGAGAGCCCCCCCGAGCACTGGCGCGGCTTTCCGGGCGGTTGCACCGAATTCCCTGTGGTGGCACGTTTGTGGTGTCGACGGGGCCGACGCCGGCGATCACCTTCGAATCGGCACGCGCACTGGGCGATGTGTGGACGCTCACGGAGTTGTGGAATTCGTTGGGCTTCTCGGAGTTGCGGCGTGTCTTTCGCAGAACCCGCCATGCAATCGATGTGGAGGCGTTGATCCGCGTGATGGTGTTCAACCGGCTGTGCGACCCGGACTCCAAACTGGGCGTGCTGCGCTGGTTGGAAACGGTGGCGCTGCCGCAGGTCGATTCGAAGGCCATCACGCACCAGCAACTGCTGCGCGCCATGGACGCACTCATCGATCACGCCGGCGCGGTCGATGCAGCGCTCACCGCGTTGCTGCGCCCGATGATCGATCAGGACCTGTCGGTTGTGTTCTGCGATCTGACGACGATCCGCACCGAGGGCCTGGGCACGGAAGCGCACGACGTGCGCCAGTTCGGGATGGCCAAGGAAGGCGTCATCGCCCGCCAGTTCGTGCTCGGTGTCGTGCAGAGCGCCGAGGGCCTGCCGATTTACCACGAAGTGTTCGATGGCAACGTTGCGCAGACGAAGACGTTGCTGCCAACGCTGAAGACGGTACTCGGTCGCTTCCCGAGCGTGCGCCGGTTGGTGCTCGTGGCCGATCCGGGGCTGCTCGGTCTGGATAACCTCGCCGCGCTCGACGACGTACGGTTGAGCAGTGGCAAGGCGCTCGAATTCATCCTCGCGGTGCCCGGTCGGCGCTACAGCGAATTCGCCGACCTGCTCGCCCCGTTTCACCGTGCCGAGTGCCGCGCAGCAACGCAGGAGGTGATCGGGGAGCTGCCCTGGAACGGGCTGCGATTGGTCGTCGCACATGACCCTGCGCGTGCGGCCGAACAGACCGGGCGTCGCAACGAAAGAGTCGCCGCACTCGTTGCGCAAGTCGGCCAATGGGCGGGCAAGCTCGACGGCGAGGACGCCGGCGCCAGGCACCGCGGGCGCAAGCTCTCGGACAGCGGGGCGAAGGCGCGGTTCTTCCACGCGGTGAGCGAGGCGCACCTCTCGCAGATCATCCGGGTGAATCTGAAGACGGATCTGTTCAGCGACGACATCGATGCGCGAGCGCGCAGGCTCGCGCAGATGGTGGACGGCAAGCTCTTGCTGGTCACCAATGCATCGGATCTGGAGGCGACGCGGATTGTTGCGCGCTACAAGTCGCTTGCCGATATCGAGCGCGGATTCCGGGTGCTGAAGTCCGCGCTCGGGATCGGCCCGGTGTATCACCGCTTGCCGGAGCGGATTCGCGCGCACGCGGCGATCTGCTTCATGGCGTTGATCCTGCATCGGGTGATGCGCTGGCGATTGCAGGCGGCCGGCACCGGCCTGTCGCCGGATCGGGCGCTCGAGACGCTGCGGCGCATCCAGCACCACCGGGTTCGACTGCAGGCCACGCAGCCGGTCACCGGCGTCTCCTCGATCAGCACCGAGCAGGCGAGGGTGCTCGGCGCCTTGAACGTGCGCAAACCCGTCGCCTCGGAGCAATTGGCGCTCTTGTAGGGGAGCGTTTGCACTTCACCCTCCACAGAATCAGAGAGTTACGCGATTAACCGGAAGTTCGCGCCGATGTGACCGCTGTACTGGCGGTTGACCCCTTGGGAATCAACGGGATAGGCACAATAGCGACCTGAGATTTGTAGGCATGTAAATGTGTTGATTCAGTTGGAGATGTACTGTATAAAGTAGACATGCACATTCACATCGTCCCCAACCGCGACTCGCCCCCCACCGTGCTGCTGCGCGAGTCCTATCGCGAAGGGACGAAGGTGCGCAAACGAACGCTCGCCAACTTGTCGAGCCTCTCCGACTCGCAGATCGCAGCGATTCGCGCCGTGCTCGCCGGTCAGGATATGCAGCCCGTTGCGCAGTCGTTCGAGATCACTGTCTCGCGCCCGCACGGCCATGTGCAGGCCGTCAGCGCCGCGATGCAGCGCCTGAACTTCGCCTCGCTCCTGGGTGCCAAGTCCTCGCCCGAGCGCGAACGGGTGCTGGCGATGATCGCCGCGCGCATCGTCGCGCCTTCACCAAAGCTGGCGACTACGCGCTGGTGGCACACGACGACGCTGGCCGAGGACTTCGGCGTCGTCGACGCCAACGAGAACGACCTGTACGCGGCGATGGACTGGCTGCTCACTCGTCAGGAGGCGATCCAGAACAAGCTCGCTCAACGCCACCTCCGTGACGGGGGTCTCGTGCTCTACGACCTCTCGTCGAGCTACTTCGAGGGCACGACGTGCCCGCTGGCCAGGCTCGGCTACAGCCGCGATGGCAAGAAGGGTCTGCTGCAGGTCAACTACGGGCTGCTCACCGACGCGCGCGGCTGCCCGGTAGCGGTCTCGGTGCACGAGGGCAACGTCTCCGACAGCGCCACGTTTCTGACCGAGGTGCAACGCGTGCGCGAGAGCTTCGGCATCGGCGAGCTCGTGATGGTGGGCGATCGCGGCATGATCGGGCA